>JAZKFU010000011.1:0-65535 GCA_040386275.1 Patescibacteria group bacterium | reverse complement strand
AAAAGTTATTAAACAAAAAAGCACCGGCGTATCGCCGGTGCTTTTTTGTTGTTTTGAATTGGGTTAGTTTACTATTGAGACGTTTGATTTGAATTGGTTGTTGTTTCGGTTGGTATCGCCATTTAGGGTTACTTCTACTTCGATTGATTCTACGCCGGTCATGTCATTGGTTTCAAAACCAATTGTTACGACACTGCGTTCGTTTGGTTTGAGACCTGATTGTGATGAACTTTTGTATTCTGTTCCATTTGGAAGTGAGACAGTGTAGGTAAATGAATTTGAAGTTTTGGTACCAAAGTTTTTAATTTCGAATTGAATCGCTCCTTGCTCGTCGTTATCAATAACGTTAGCGGCAGTGAATCGATCATTGCTAGTGAGTGTGCCCACGGCGAGGATACGAGTTCCCACATCGGTGAATCCATTTGGATTAGAAACTGGAATACCATAGATTGGAGTACTGACAGTTACCGGCTTTGGCGTAACTGGTTTAGGAGTGGTTGGAGTTGGGGTAGGGGTAGGCGTTGGAGTTGGAGTAACGGGCTTTGGGTTCGGAGTTGGGGTAACTACTACTACTGGTTCTGGGTCAGGGGTGATAACTTCAGGTGTAGTTGTCGCTCCAACTGCTACCGGTGAAATCATGGCGTTTACAACGGTAATTGTTTTGTCAGTGGTAGCAGCAGGATCATCTGACTTAGACGGAATAAAGGCAAGGGTGTAGGGAATTTCTGTAAAACGATTTCGTTCTGAGTTAACACTGAGATCAATAGTATCTACGGCACCAATATCATAGGGTTGGTCACACGTTACCGTTTCAATTTCATCAAGCTTTGAGCGTAATTCAACTGACACTCCCTCGGTACATTTGTAGGTAAACGTAAAGGTTCCGTCTTGCTTTGGTTTATTCCATGAGAGTGTAAACGATTCACCTGAGTTAGCTACTGATGTATTACTTACCACCACAATTTCTACTGGTTTGTAGTTGTAGACACTATCAGCTAACGAGGCGAGTGAGGTGAAGGCCGACGGCATAAAACTAATAAGTTGAATCCCGAGCCAGGCAATTATAATAATGAGACCAATAAATCCACCAATTGCTAGTACTTTTAATATTCCTTCCTTACCCTTGGTATCCGTATTTTTTTCCATAGTAAATTCACGCTACCATAAGAGAAGTTCGTTGTCAATAAAGGGTATATTCATGTTGGCTCGTAGGATAAATGGTTGACAAATCTGTTAAACGTGCTATTATAGTTACATTATACATCTATGAAAAAGCTCGAACATATAATCGATCAAATTATGGCCAATAAAATTGCGTTTCTCATAGCTTTTTTCTGTATCTTTACCGTGTCGTACGGTATTTTATACGCTCTAGATTTTTATCCTGAGCCAATTACAACATCGGCTACTTCTACCGTAGCAGCTGCAACCACCACCACTCCTAAACCTGCGGTAGCAACGACGACTCCAAAAACTGAAACAGTTTCAACTATTGGATCAGATACTTTGCCACAAACCCTTCTTATCCCTGCGCTTAGTCGAACCGTCCCGGTATTAAATCCATCTTCTAATTCAGTGGCAGCGCTTGATGCGGCGCTACTTAAAGGCGTGATTCGTCACCCCGATTCGGCCACGTTTGCTGACGAAGGCACGATGTTTATCCTTGGTCACTCAAGTTACCTCCCAACGGTCCATAACCGTAATTTTCAAGCCTTAAATGGTATTCAGAATCTGAAATGGGGTGATGTAATAACGGTACATTCAAAAAACACTGCCTATACGTATAAGGTAGAAAAATCCTTTAAAGTAAAAGCCTCTGGTTTTACTGTCCCGGTAGCGGGGAAGGGGAAAACCCTTACGTTAGTTACGTGTAATAGTTTTGGAAGTACCGAGGACCGCTATGTGGTCGAGGCTACGCTCGTTTCAACAAAAGCCCTTAACTAGGGGCTTTTTTGTTGACAGAAATGATTTAGTATGATACAGTAGTAGGGTAAGCCGAGGATGGTCTCGGTGTGAAATTCACAATCCATAACATAAGGAGAACAGTGATGAAGAAAGTTCTTTTGGCGATTCTATTCGCCGTCATGTCGACCTCGTTCGCGTCAGCCTTGACGGTTGATACCGGACAAGGGACTCAGAACGTTCTCATTTCCGACGGTGTGGCGTATGCCATTCCGATCAAGAGGATTTGCGGAATGGCGACCATGAAAGCTGGTCCGGCGCGCTACGATGTCGATCGGCAAGGCAAATATGTCACGATCGGCGGCGTGGTGACTCGGATTACGTGCACCAAGCAGAATGGCGGCGGTGGCACCACCACAACCGTGAAGCAAGGAACCCACACCGGCCAAACGGCCGAAGAAGTGGCGGCAGATCTCGATCTTCCGCCCGGTTCCGTCGAGACGATTGATCCAGGTCCGGTCGTCGACCATGATGGCGTCATTGATACTAACAACGATGGCGATTCCGACGATGAGGCCGATTCGGTCACCGCTGAAGGGGCAACGCAATCGGATGCTCAACCTGATGAGGGCACCCAGGGCGACACCACCAACGGTGGCAATGACGGCGTCGACATCTTCTAAGGAGGAGGTTGCGTCACAAAGAAGGCCGGATATCTTTTGGATACCGGCCTTTTACTATATTTGACAATAACCGTATTGTATTGACAAATACTGTTCGTTATGATACACTGTTTGGGTAAACGCTCCTTTAGTTCTTTGATAGGAGTACAACTCAATTCAACATGGCAGGAGGCCATAATGAAAAAAACTTATCGTGTTGGCATCCTCGCCAGTGTGCTCACTCTGTTTGCAGGTATGGCGATGGCGTGTGGGGTCAACTGCAACGATCCAACTGGCGTGGGAAAAGGGGTAAAAGTGCCGGTGTGGCATGTCGAGTATTGTGTGATTGGACCCGCTGGTGGTCCGTACACGAAAATCGCATGCCAGGATCCACGAGCAGTGCACACTGCGCCGACGGGCAATCAGGCCGTTTGCTTCCTCGGAAGTGACGGCAAAATCCATTGGGACTACCAGTGGGCTGTACTCGAAGGCAAGAAATTCATCAACCGTCGCGTTGACGGAAGATGGCAGCCAGACTGGCAATAAACATGAAGAGGGCGTCGAAAGATGCCCTCATCAATCTCAAGAATCAATTCGGATTCTGAGAGATTGTTCCAACGAACAATCTTTTTCATCCGAAGAAATTCGGTGTAGGTTACATTATTAAATCAAAGTTATTATTTATGACATCAACTATTCAAAAAATTAGTTTTGCAACAGTACTCACGGCCATGTTATTTGTGGCTGCCTTTTCTTACGCTAACAACGCTTCAGCGCAAGTTACCGGCGGAGGCGGTACGGGCTGTTCAGATTGTGGAGGCGGATCAACCGGAGGTGGTGATATAGCGGGAGGTGGAGGCAATGATGGAGGCGGAAATACAACTATTCCTGCTCCAGTTTGTGATATTTCAGCAAACAAACAATATGTTAATCCAGGAGAACAATACACAATTTCTTGGAGTAACGGTTCAACCGGTACCTACAAAGTAGGCGGTGTAGATGTAGAGCGAACAGGATTTCTAACCTATACCTGGAACGCTGACAATATTTTCCTAACATTCACAGTTACAGGAAGAAATAGTTCAGGTGCTACTTGTTCAGATACAGTAACGGTTTACCGATATGTTGAAGCACCGGTTTGTGATATTACAACAAACCTTACAGCTGCTAATGATGGTCAACAATTTACAATTTCATGGAATGGTACTCCAGCACACAGTACTGTGTACCGAGTAAATAATCAGATTGTTGCGGCTTCAGATTCTCAAACGTATACCTGGCCTGCTGGTCGTACGACCCCAGTGACGGTAACGTTAACAGGAACTAACGCAAAAGGTACTTGTACTGATTCAGTAACGGTAAATCCCGTAACTCACCCAGTAGTATTACCTATCTGTGATTCATTCACTTCAAATCCAACATCAATCGTTCGTGGTAACTCTGCAACATTGACTTGGGCAACTACTAACGCTACTGGCGTAAGTATCAATCAAGGTATCGGTGGAGTAGCTGTTGATGGTACACGAGTTGTGTCACCAACTAACACAACTACTTACACTTTAACTGCAACAAAAGATGCCAAAACGGTATCTTGTCCAGTAACAGTAACTGTAACTGATGTACCTACACCAGTTTGTACATTAAATGGAGCACCCCACACTATCACTCGTGGTAGTTCAGTTGAACTTACCTGGACTTCTCAAAATGGAGCTACGGGTAGTTTCAACCAAGGTATCGGTTCTGTATCATTAAATGGTAACCGTTCAGTATCACCAAACGATACAACAACCTACACCTTTACTGTACGAAACAATGCTGGCGTAGAAGCAGTGTGTCACAAAACTATTACCGTTGAAACTCCTACACCACTTTCACCAATCTGTGATTCATTTACAGCAAACGCTTCAACAATTAATCGTGGACAAAGTTCAGTGCTTACGTGGAATACAACAAACGTAAACTCAGTTAGTATTAACAACGCGATTGGTAATGTGAACGTTGATGGAAACGTAACCGTTTCTCCATTACAAACTATCACGTACACCCTTACCGGTGTTGGTAGCAATAACCAACAAGTATCA
Source organism: Patescibacteria group bacterium (assembly GCA_040386275.1). GTDB lineage: Bacteria > Patescibacteriota > Minisyncoccia > Phycocordibacterales > UBA918 > OLB19. Next base: position 60,890 of record JAZKFU010000011.1, on the reverse strand, counting down.
TGTCCAGTAACCGTTACTGTTAATCAACCAGATGCAGCGATTACGTGTGCTGCTAATGTAAATTTCAGTGCGAGTCCAACTTCAATTCGTGAAGGAAACAGTTCAACGCTTACTTGGAATACAACGGGAGTAACTGGTGTTCGTTTCAACAACGGCATCAACGCAACTGACCTTGATGGTTCAGTATCAGTTTCTCCACGAAGTGACACTACCTACACCTTAACTGCAACAAAAGGTAACGACACAATTAATTGTCCCGTTACCATCAATGTTGACGAAGATAACAATGGTGGTGGAGGCGGTGGCGGATCATCTGCTCCAAAATGTACTCTAAAGATTTCTGACAAAAGTATCTCACGTGGCGACCGAGTAACCCTTACTTGGGATACAACCCGCGCTACTGAAGTAACTATCAAAGACAATCACGGTAAAACTTTAATTGATACTGACGGAAAGAGTAGTTCACAAAAGAAAGACCTGTACGACGGTGAAATTACTCTCCGACCTGAAAAAGATACTACCTACACATTGGTAGCGGAGAAAGGAAGTCGAGACAAGACGTGTAAAGTAAGTGTTGATGTTGAAGATACCGTAGTGGTAACACAAGTACGTGATCAGCAACCACTTGTTACTGGAATTGCTCTAACCAATGTTCCATACACTGGATTTGAAGCTGGACCATTTATGACAAGTGTATTCTACACATTACTAGCAGCGTGGGCTCTCTACATGGCATACGTATTAGTAGGACGTCGTAACGCAGTAAATGCTTCAGCATTTACTCCGGCTACAGTTACTTCTGATATCGTACCAAGTACACAACTTATGCCTGAAAAGATTACTGCTGCTCCAGCGTTTTACCAAGCGCCAGCACCAGTAGCTCCCACTACAGCAGTTGTAGGTTACGAAGCTCACACTACTGCCGCTGAAGCTATCGAAGCTCAAGCACATGCCCAACACGTATTGCTTTCATCTGACGCTATTGCTTACTTTATCGGAGCAACAGCAAACGAAGATCGTGCTACAGTTCTCGCTCAAATTTTGACCGCTGCTAAGGCGTCATACCCGAGTGAAGAGGGGTGGGTTACTATCACCACCGACCGCATGATTGAATTAGCCTCAAAGATCTAGAGTAAAACGTATATAGCGGCGAATTGCGTTGTGGAATGAAGAAACGAGCGTAGCGATTATTCTGAATTTCTGTCCCGATTTTTTCTTCCCTTGAGAAAATCGCTGGACCGCTCCTAGCACTTCATCCACTATATCCATTTTATCGAGGACTTAGAGCATAAAACAAAATCGCCCTTCTGGGCGATTTTGTTTTATGGCTTTGAGCACTTCATTTAATTTTGACACTTTATCGGGAACTTGACCTTGAGTTAAGCAAAAACCCTCACGCTTTGCGTGAGGGTTTTTGTTGTACGTGCTTTCAATCGATTGAAAGGATTTAGATGGCTTTGGTTTGGACTTCGGTGGTTAGTTTGAGGGTTAGGTCTGACAGGGGGAGTACTTGTTTGGTGCCGTCTCGTTTTTCTAGGGTGACGGTTTGGTCGGCTACTTCTTGATCTCCAAGGACGATGAAGTAGGGGAGGCGGTTGGTTTTGGCGGCGCGGATTTTCTTGCCCATTGATTCGTTATCGCCATCGAGTGTTACGCGCAGTCCGGCTGCTTTTAGTTCGGCAAACACTTTTTCTGCATATGGCATATGTGCTTCATTCACCGGAATAATTTTTATTTGTTCCGGTGCGAGCCAGAGCGGGAAGTTCCCGCCGACGTGTTCGATCAATACTGCTAAAAACCGTTCTAGTGATCCAGCAATAGCAGCGTGAATCATAACGATTGGTTCCTTCTCACCCTTTTCGTTGGTGCAGAATAAATTAAACCGCCCTGGCATTAATCGATCGAGTTGGATAGTAGCTACCTGGTGGGTGCGACCAATTGAATCTTTGGCCATAAAGTCGAGTTTAGGAGCGTAGAACGCAGCTTCACCGACACCTTCAAAATAGTCGGCGTTGCGGTCGGTGGCGATTTGTTTCATCAGACTTTCTGTTTCTTCCCAGATACTAGCGTCACCTAAATATTTTTCTTTGTCAGCCGGGTCATGGAAGGAAAGCCTGACGCGTAATTTGAAATTAAACGCTCCATAAAATTCATTGACGATGTCCCAAATTTTTTCAATCTCGTCACGTAGTTGGGATTCGCGACAAAACACATGTGCGTCATCTTGAGTGATAGAAAGTACCCGAGTCAGACCATTTAATTCTCCTGACTGTTCTGCCCGGTACACCATAGTAGTTTCAGCGTAGCGTTGCGGGAGGTCACGGTATGAACGGGGGACCGCATCATAGATTTGCGTGTGGTGGGGACAGTTCATTGGTTTAAGAACATACATTTCGTGTTCATCACCTTCTTTAGCGCTCACTTTAAATAAGTCTTCACTATATTTATTCCAGTGACCTGAGGTTTCGTAGAGAGACTTTTTTGCAATGTGGGGAATGGTCACGTGTTCGTACCCGCGCGCATCGCGGAGTTCTTGCACAAAGGCATCAAGCCGTTGACGCAGTGCAGTACCTTTGGGTGACCAAAGGGGAAGTCCTGCACCGACTAATTCAGAAAACGAAAACAATCCCATCTCTTTACCGAGTTTACGGTGGTCGCGTTTTTTGGCTTCTTCAATCATGGTGAGATACTCATGTAGTTCTTCTGGTGTATCAAACGCCAGGCCATACACGCGGGTGAGCATGGGATTTTTCTCATCACCACGCCAATAAGCTCCCGCTACTTTATCAAGTTTAAAAGCATCGGTGTTGAGCTCCTTGTTGGGGTGTTTACAGTGTCCGCCCCGACAAAGGTCGGTAAAATCCCCGACTGTATAGAGGGTAATGGTTTCACCCCGTTCGGCGATTTCATTCACGAGCTCTAGCTTGAACGGATTAGAGGCGTAGAGCGTGCGCGCTTCGTCAACACTCACTTCACGGTGTGAAAATTCATTCCACCCATTGAGGATTTTCTTCATCGACTTCTGTACTTCTTTGAGTCCATCGTCACCGAGCGTTGGTCCGCCCGTAAAATCAAAGTCGTAATAAAACCCGTTATCAATCGCCGGACCAAGCGTGAGTTTGGCGTGTGGGTAGTTTTGTAACACCGCGGCACCGAGGAGGTGGGCGAGAGTGTGTCGTTTGTTTTGTAATGAATTTTCCATATGGGGGGGGGAGACGTCCACAATCAATGCGTTACTTTGTTATAGAGCCTCTAAGATTTATTCACCGTATAGGCATACGGCTCACAACTCTTTTTCTCCATGCCGCGTACTGCATTTGATTCTGAACGTCTAGTTGGTAATTATTGGTAATAAAAATCGCCCGAGCGACTACACAAAAATTTGTGTGTTCGCTCGGACGATTGAGAACAAGGTCTCTAACGCGGTTCCACCGGGCTTCGTGACAGTCTGCTGTCTACGCTCTTTGTATTGCAGATTAGGGAAATTTCCGTCTGACTGATGATTAGTCAAACTGATGGGTGGTAGCCATCACAATCTCTGAAGTGGTAGTATGGTAGCTTTTTGTAGAGTAAAGGTCAACTTGCTCAGGCATAAGAAAACGCGCCCGGTTGCGGGCGCGTGTTGTTAGCGATTTCCATTAATCCACTGCGCGAGACTGTCTTGCAGAAGGGTTACTTCTTCGGGGCTTGCTTCATTGCGAACAATTTTTTCTACCACCGCGAGCGTTTTGGCGTCAGCTTCAGGAGATTCCAGGAGCTTTGCCAAGAACATAGCGAGAGCTGGCTTTTCATTGGCGTTATCTTCTAATTCTTTAGATACTGCTCCCAACTCTTCGGTTGAAACTATCATTTCTTTTTTATCGGGCATCGTTCCTCCTGATTCTAATGATGACATACGTACAAGGATACCGTCTTTTATTATAAAAGCCAATATTTTATTTGTTTTATATTTAATACATAAGGCCCGCAATCACCATGTGATTGCGGGCCAGATTTGATTATGAGGGGAAACAACTTCCCGTGCTACAAAGGTATATGCAACTCGGAGACATTCGTTAACGAGTAACGCAACACCCAATCGATGCCCCTCGATATATGTTGAAGTAGGTGTGACATATGAACGCATACCGTGACCAACTTCCCGACTACGAGTGTAGGCAATCCACCACGCCATCGTTTCCAATAGAGGGAATGTCGGATTAAGAATTTTGTCCTCGGGCATATTGTGTGAACGTCCAAAATCAAGTCGCTGAGCTTCAAAGGCTTTTGTGTAGTCATTAACAATCTGACGGTTTAAAAATCTCCTTTCAGTAAAAACCTGATGTGAAAAGTTGGAAGCTTTTTGTTGATAGAACAAATCTTCATGAGCCGACACTAAATCCGAAACGTTTACTTCAGATTGAGTCATAGAGTTGATGACGCCAAGTTGCTGTCCTTGCATTGTTATGTGCTCCTTATGAGTTTCTCGGAGCAATATAGCACGTTAGGTACTGGGAGCAAGCGCTTTTACGCGGTCAATCGCAATGCTCGGTTCGTCGTTTCTGATAGTTAATTTTCCTTTCACTGCAATACAGTTACCAATCACAAATAGTTCTCGTTGCTCCGCGTAGGTTTCGGGGAAGGCGACCATTTCGATTTGGTCTTTTAAATCTCCTAGTGTAACAAATGCCATTTTGTCACCTTTTTTGGTAATGAGTTCACGCATGGCGGTAATGATGCCGGCCGTCGCGAGCGAACCTTTCATTTGCAAGACAGGAATTTCTTGTTTTTCGTACACGGCTTTTTTGATAGCTTCAACAGATACTCGTTTGGCGAGTTCTTCCTTAAAAGCATCCAGAGGATGTCCCGAGAGGTATACTCCCAACAGCTCTTTTTCCCAAATTAATTTAGTCGCGGTCGGTGCGGGCGGTGCCGGGGTTAAGGTGAGGTCACTCACACTGCCACTGCCCATACCAAACAGTGAGTCTTGAGCTGATTCACGGGCGGCTACTTTTTCGCGGTTAAACTCCAGCATGTGTTCAATGTTGGCATGCAGGAAGCCTCGTTCTCCGAAACTATCAAAGGCACCCACAAGCACCAAGGCTTCGAGTGATTTTTTATTTAAATTTCGGTGGGTTAATCGCGATAAGAAGTCCTGCATGGAGGTGTACGGGCCGTGGGCTTTGCGGTCTTCAATAATTGCTTCAGAAATTGCCTCACCAAAGTTTTTGATGGTAGTTAAACCAAAGCGAATAGTTTGCGTGCCGGGCACTACCGAGAAGTCGGCAAACGATTCGTTGATATCAGGCGGGAGCACCTCAATGCCCATCCGGTCACACTCGTGAATAATTTCCGAAATCTTTTCCACGTCGCCGGCGTCAGCGGTTAACACCGCAGACATGTATTCAACTGGGTAGTTGGCTTTCATGTAAGCGGTTTGGTAGGCAACCCGACCGTAGGAGGCGGCGTGTGCTTTGTTAAATCCGTACGCTGCAAAAGGTTCAATCAATTTCCAGAGCTTGTCACCCAACGACGGATGTAATTTTCCAAAGTTCGCAAACCCGGTGAGGAGTTTATCTTTTTCCGCCTCCATCACCTCCGGAATTTTCTTACCCATCGCCTTACGCAACATGTCAGCTTCAAGCCAGCTGTAGCCTGCAAGTTCACGCGCAATCGTCATAACGTCGTCCTGGTAGGTAATAACGCCATATGAACGATCAAGAATCGTTTTCATGCGCGGGTCGAGGTACGTCACCAATTGCGGATTGTGTTTTCGTTCAATGTATTGGGGAATTGATTCCATCGGTCCCGGGCGGTAGAGCGCTACCATCGCGTTAATGTCGTGGATACTGGTCGGCTTGAGCTGTTTAAGAAAACTCGTCATCCCCGAACCATTTAATTGGAAGAGACCCATCGTTTGGCCCGCCGCTAAAATGGCAAACGTTTTAGGGTCATTAAGCGGAATGTTTTCAATATCAACCACCTCATTACGAATCTTTTTTACGCGCTTCACCGCGTCCGCTAAAATCGCCAGGTTTTTAATACCCAGAAAGTCGAACTTGAGTAGTCCCACGCCGTCTTCTCCGACAGATTTCATTTCGTACTGCGTCACAAATTTTCCGGTTTTCGGGTCGGGTTGCAACGGTACAAACTGTGACAACGGGGCAGGGGCAATAACCACACCCGCGGCGTGTACCCCAAGGTGGCGGACGCGCCCTTCAATTTGTCGCGCGAGATCAAGTACTTCACGACTCTCACCGTCACTCTTATAGAGTTTGGCCAGCTCCGGCTCAATTTCCATGGCGCGCTTAATAGTCATCGCAAATCCCTGACTTCCCATCGGAATCATTTTGGCGAGTCTGTCACCAACTGAATACGGATGACCAAGTGCGCGCGCTACGTCGCGCACAGCAGCGCGGGCCATCATAGTTCCGAAGGTTCCAATTTGCGCTACTTTATCAGCACCATATTTTGATTTGGCGTATTCAATAATTTCGTCACGCCGATTATCAGCGTAGTCCATGTCGATATCCGGTGCTGATGGTCGTTCGGGGTTAAGGAATCGTTCAAACGGTAATTTGTATTCCAAGGGGTCTACGTTGGTAATCCCCAGCACGTACGTAGTGAGTGAGCCCGCCACTGATCCTCGAATGGTTGTCAAAATCCCTCGCTCACGCGACTCGCGAAGCAAGTCACCTACCACGAGGAAGTATTTGGCGTAGCCTTTGTTTTTAATTACCTCCAGCTCATAGTCGAGTCTCGTTTTAACTTCCTCAGACTCAATAGATAATCCTCGCCAGGCCACGCCTTCATAGGCCGTTACTTGGAGTTCTTCATCCGGGGTACGTCCCGAGTCAATTTTGTAATCAGGGAAATACCAGTGCGTACCAATCTCAATTTCTACGTTACATTGTTCTGCTATCTTGATGGTGTTGGTTAACGCTTCAGGGGTATCTTTAAATCGCTCGGCTGCGTCGGCTTGAGTAATAAAACTAAAATCCTCATTGTCGTCTTCGACGCTACTGGTATCAACTACTCCACCACTTTGAATTTTGTGCATCGTGGCTCGGGCGAGTCTATCGGTCGGCTTGAGGTAATACACATCGTGCGCCGCCACGAGTGGGGTATTCGTTTTGTGCGCTAACGCCACAATTCGTTTTTGATTTTCGGCGTGTTCATACATCGCTGGATGGTGAGTGAGTTCAAGGTAACAATCATCACCAAAGACACCCTTATACCAATCAAGTCGTTGTTCAGCACGTTCGGTATCGCCATCTTTAAGGGCGTGGGCCACTTCACCGGCGAAAGAGGGGATGATGCAAATTAAATCTTTGGCGTACTCTTTCAGTAACTCCTCATCGAGTCGGGGTTTGTAGTAAAAGCCTTCAAAGTTTGACCGCGTCACCAGCTGAATCAGATTTTGATAGCCGGCAAATGTTTTAGCTAACAGTACTACTCGCGCGCGCGGTTTATCAATCATCGCTTCCTTATCATGGCGCGTCCGCGGAGCGAGGTACGCATCAAGACCAATAATTGGTTTGATACCTTCTTTGGTGCAGGCTTTATAAAAATCAATTGCTCCATAGAGCGCGCCTGCATCAGTAATAGCCAGTGCCTCTTGACCATCTTCCTTGGCCGCTTTGGCGAGTTCTTTGGGGGTTGGGAGGGCTCCTAAAAGCGTATAGTGCGAGTGGGTGTGGAGGTGAACAAACGTTGATTTTATTGAAGAATTCTCTGACATGGCACCAGTATACCAAAAAAAGAAAACATAGTTATCTACAGAAAAACGCCCGCAGAATTGCGGGCGTAGCGTTATTGACTGCGTTGTTTGATTTGGGCGCCGGTTTGTAGTGTGACTTCAACCTCAACCACATTTATTCCGTCGTAACCGATAGACAGGTTACCGTCGGCGCAGTACAGACTGATTTTGCTGGGCGTAGTAGAGGAGTTCAGGGTGGTTGTGGTGTCCCAGACTACCATATTGACCATCGGTGCAACTTCATCACTGACAACGACCTGCAATAAGTCATTGTCCGTGATAATCACGGTGCTGGCATCACAGAGCATCACGACTGAATCTGCAAATAGTGGGGTAGTGCCAGCGGTAAGTGCGACCAATAGGACGCCGGAAAGAACTTGGTTCATCTTTGAATTCCTCAGCTGGATGAATATCTAGTCTCTATCTAACAATATAATAAAAAACTAAAAAGTCAATATATGGTAGTATTTCTAAAATGAAATACAAATGGTTAATTGGTATAGATGAGGCCGGGAGAGGGCCCCTTGCCGGACCCGTGTCGGTTGGTCTTGTTCTTGTGCCAGTCAGTTTTGATTGGAAGTTAATTCCTGGTGTAGGGGATAGTAAACAATTATCTGAAAAGAAACGTGAAGATATTTTTAAACATGCACAGGCATTGCAAAAAGAAGGGAAGCTCCAGTACGTAGTCGAGATGGTCCCCGCTCACAAAATAGACAGCGACGGTATTTCAGTGTGTATCAAAAAAGCCATCAACACCGGACTGAAGAAACTCACAAGTTCGAGGTCTCGCCTCGAACTTCAAAAGGAAGTTGAAAACAAACAAAATTCGAAAAACAAAAGTACGAGGTTAAACCTCGTACTTGAGGAGGTTATGGTTAAGTTGGATGGGTCGCTTCGGGCACCTATGGAGTACGTGCATCAAGAGACGATTATTAAGGGAGATAGTAAAGAGAAGGTAATAGGACTCGCGTCCATTATGGCTAAGGTGACCCGGGATAGATATATGACTAAAATTGCCACCCGTGGTGATTATGAAGCCTATGATTTTGCTCGTCATAAAGGCTATGGCACGAAGACTCATAGGGCTGCAATCGCTCAAAATGGGTTATCCACCCTGCATCGGGCTACCTATTGTAAGAATATTGTTATCGTTGTATAGTAAGGAAACGTCAAAGGGACGTAACCGTGTAAAAATGCGGTTTTGTACAAAAACAGCGAGGGTCTACTAAATGGCACTAGAATTTCCCAAGGGTGCAATTTGTGAGGGGTGCACCCACTACAGGGAATCACGCCCGCATTCATGCAAAAACGGTGTGGTGACGCACATCGCTTGCGAAATGAATCGCGGACCAACCGAAGTTCAGACTTCGTGCAAACACTTCAAGTGTGTATCGCCGGTTGCTCAGGCAGCTTGATAGCTCCGGTCTTGCAAGACGGAGATTGTTACAGAAAGGCGGGATACTATATCCCGTCTTTTTTCTTATCTCTCTTTTTTACTCAAAAAGTTAACAATTACGCGACAGTTCTAGCAATTTGCCTTAGAAAGAGACAAATCAGGAATTAAGTTAGCTATGGTTGTTACATTCCTTGGCTTGCTTGCGTTTTTACGTAGATTTGTTATAGTTGCGCCACTATGGTAATCCGAATGCGACATACGCGGTCACACACCGCTAACAGACGCTCACATCACGCTCTTAAGAGTCCTGAGTTAGCGATCTGCAAAAACTGTGGTGGAAACCACCGACCACACCACATGTGCCTTGATTGTGGTTTTTACAACGGCAAAATGGTACTAGATTTAGCGGCTAAGAAGTCAGAACGTGAAGCGCGTATGAACGCCAAGCGTGATGCAATCAAAGCACAAGTAACAGATGCTACTCCTGTAGTACCAGAAGCTAAATAAGTATCCCATTTAGAAATCCCGCACCTCGGTGCGGGATTTGTGGATTAAGGGTAGTAGCGAAAGTATGGTTCGTGTATACTCAATCTCAGAAGCAGTTAAGTACATTTTTTCATGGCAAATAGGCACCTTTCACGCAGTATCGTTCTACAATCACTTTTTGAGTGGGATTTGAATGCAATAGATCGAAAAGCAGTTATTGAAGTTTTAGATAGAAATATAGAAGAATTTGCACCCAATAAAACTGACAGGCCATTTATGGAGCGACTCCTCGATGGTATTTTAAGTAAGCAACCCGAACTTGATTTAGTGATTGAAAAAGCCGCCCCGGAGTGGCCAATTGATAGAATCTCACCCGTAGATCGAAATATCCTGCGTCTCGGGTTATTTGAATTGTTGTTTGCAGATAGAAAAGAAGTGCCGGCGAAAGTAGCGATTAATGAAGCAATTGAACTGGCGAAGCAATTTGGAGGTGATAATAGTAGCCGTTTTGTTAACGGGGTATTAGGGGCTGTCTATAAGGAAATTGGTGAACCCGGTAAAGAGGAAGTAGGGAAGAAGAAAAAAGAAGTTCCTTTTAATGAAATGCCGATTGAACGATTAGCTGGTGCCGTGGTGTACGCCGAAGATAATGGTTCGATGTACCTCGCTTTAGTGCATGACATTTTTGGCCACTGGACACTATCAAAAGGAAAAATTGAAGAAGGAGAAGATGTGCAAGCAGGAGCGGTTCGCGAGCTGAAAGAAGAAATGGGCTTAGATATAACTATCGAAGCGGAATTGGGTAACAACGAATACGTAGCAACCCATCCAGAAAAAGGGAAGGTGCGTAAGCAAGTACACTATTTCCTCGCCTCATCACCCTACACCACCATTGAAATGGAGCAAAAAGGCGGTCTCGACGACGGGCAATGGTTCAAGGTAGCGGATATTCTTGACCTAAATTTTTACGAAGACATCCTTCCAATTGTGACCAAGGCCATTACCATGCTAGTTGGCAGAAAAAGTCGTTAATGCTAGAATCGATACAAATGGTGAATGAAGAAATGAGCGTAGCGATTATTCTGAATTTATGTCCCGATTTTTCCTCCTAAGGAAAATCGCTGGACCGCACTTCGAGAAATATTTTCCTTGCCCTTCCTTACAGGAACTGTCTACTCACTCGTTACTTTATTTCACTTTAGTTCATAAAGTAACAGGGTGAGTCTTGCGAAGTGACATAAGGTCACTTCTCACGCGAATTGCACTCATTTCTATCGATTCAAATAAACAAATATCTTATTTCTATTTTATGGATGCACGAAACATTGAAGATGATTTAGCCAGCTTGGAAGAAATATTAGGTGTCGTTTTTACTGATAAGCAGCTGTTACTCTCTGCGATTACCCATCGTTCATATTTAAATGAGCATCGTAATGCTACTCAAGACCATAATGAACGGTTGGAGTTTTTGGGAGACGCGGTATTGGAGCTAGTAGTGACTGACTATCTATTTAAAACGTACGCGGATAAACCAGAAGGGGAATTAACTGCTATCCGGGCAGCGTTGGTTAATACCGTGTCACTTTCAGCATCATCCGAAGCGCTCGGAGTAAATCAATACCTACTGATGAGTAAGGGTGAAGCCAAAGATGAAGGGCGGGCCCGACAATACATCCTAGCGAACGTTTTTGAAGCGTTTATCGGAGCTATTTATTTAGATCAAGGGTTTGATGTTGCGCGTACATTTGTGGCGCGAGAACTATTCCCTAAAACTGATGAGATTGTCCGCAAAAAATTATGGCAAGATGCAAAAAGTCGATTCCAGGAATTGGGACAAGAACATGCTTCCGTGACGCCAACCTATCAATTGATGAGTCAAAGTGGTCCCGACCATGATCGCGTGTTTACCGTCGGAGTATTTTTGCGACAAGAAAAGATTGCTGAAGGAGATGGTCGTTCTAAACAAGAGGCTGAACAAGCAGCGGCAGAAAAGGCTTTGATTGCCAAGGGCTGGGAGGCTGATTAAAATCGCTTGTACCTATAATGCACAGGAAGGTACGGCCAAGGCTCGTGCCTCTTTTGTATCGTGATACACTGGTAGCAATGAAACGACGCATCGCTGGGTTTACATTGGTTGAACTTTTAGTCACTATTACCGTTGTGAGTATTTTAGCGGCTATTGTGTATGCCAATGTTGGACGTGCCAACCCACGCGCGCGCGATATCGAGCGACAAGCTGATTTGCGAAACCTCCAGAGTGCTATTGAGCAATACAAACGAAAAGTGGGGAGGTATCCCGCTATGGGATACCCGGGTGGTGATGGGTTATCAAGTGAAGCTGATGGTCTGACGTATATCGCCGGGCTAGCTCCCGAGTATATTCCGGTTTTGCCCAATGACTCGAGACGAGGCAGTGCACTGGGGTATTCATACGTTACGAACGCTGCAGGGACTAGTTATAAAATAATGGCAGTGGGATCGGTAGAGGCAGAAACGGTGACCAACACCCATGTTATGAAGCGGTGTGATACTAGTTCTGCCGCTATCTGTACCACCACTGGAGTTTGCAGTCCGAGCGATGCTACCTACCAACGAACCTATGCACTGTGGGGTGGGTTTGCTGACGGAACTACCCCTGCCTCAGTAAAAACAAACACCGCTGTCGTAATTTGCTCATAATATGTTACATAAATATTCAAAACACTTTAAAGGATTTACCTTAGTTGAACTCATGGTGGCTATCTCTATTATTGGAATTTTGTCGTCGATTGTCTACGCTAACTTTGGTGAAGCGCGCAAATCATCTCGTGATGATATTCGAAAAACTAGTCTCAAAGAACTGCAACTCGCTATTGAATTTTATAAAGCGCAAAATGACCGGTACCCAGCCGCGGGCTGTAGTGTAGCGGCTGGAAGTTATGCTGAAGCAAGTGCTAGTTGTACCGATTATATTACGGGGTTAGTTCCTGATTACATTCCCGCGTTACCACGTGACCCTAGCAGTGAAAACACCGCTGGGCAAGGATTTATGTACCGCACTGATGCGAGCGGTGATGATTACAAACTTATGGTTAAAGATTCAGTTGAAGTTAAATTTACTACCACGGGAGACGAGTACGCTAACGGCACCACTGATTCAAATACGTACGCGGTCTATTCAGCAGGCGGTGTTAGCTGGTAAAACTTTGATATTATAAACGCCGGCATGTACCTTCAAGAACTCAGTATTAATGGTTTTAAATCTTTTGCTAAAAAGAGCGAGCTGGAATTTTCTGCACCCATTACCTCAATTGTCGGACCAAATGGTTCAGGGAAAAGTAACGTCGCTGAAGCCTTTCGGTTTGTACTCGGGGAACAGTCTGTTAAGTCATTGCGTGGAAAGCGCGGAGAAGATTTAATCTGGGGTGGTTCGGAATCAGTGTCTCGGGGAAACCGAGCCTCGGTATCCGTGATGCTCGACAATACCAAGCGGGTATTTGGAGTAGATTTTGATAGTATCAAAATTGAGCGCGTGGTCCATCGCGATGGACAAAATGAATATTTTATTAATGATTCCCAGGTACGGTTAAAGGATGTTCAAGAACTACTGGCGGCCGCTAATATAGGTTCAACTGGGCATCATATTATTTCTCAAGGGGAAGCCGACCGGATTCTCTCTGCTTCAGGCCGCGAACGTCGTGAAATGATTGAAGATGCCTTGGGACTCAAAGTGTATCAATACAAAAAGAACGAAGCAGAAAAGAAACTCGAAAAAACTAAAGGAAATATCGAACAGGTGCAGTCACTCAGGCGAGAACACGCACCGCATTTAGCATACCTCAAAAAACAAGTGGCGCGCGTTGAGAAATCTCTGCAAGTCCAAGCGGAATTAAAATCAGTCTATGCCGAATACCTTAAACGAGAAGACACGTACATTGCGTACCATGTTGATGCCTTAAAGGAAGCGAGACGTACCCCCTCTGAACTCAAAGAAAAATTAGCGCAGCAACTTGCCGAAGCCAAAGATACGTTACGAAAAGCAGAAAATAAATCAGGTAACTCAGCGGTGAGTGAAGCTGAAGAAAACTTAGCAAATGCCCGGTCCGCACGGCAATCAGCCTTTCGCGCCCTCAATCAACTCGAGGGACAAATTGCGTACGTTACCAAGCGCATTGAAGCTAAGCAACAACAAAAGCCAACGACCCAAACGCAATTTGTGAATGTCGCGTCATACGAGTCACTCATCACTACAATTGAAAGTGAGGTTGAAAAAGCGCTCAAGCGTGACGATGTGGCGATACTTAAACGGGCTTTGTCCGATATCGTGCATACCCTTAAGGTCTTTATTACCCGCAACGAACCAACGGCGCTTGAAGATACTAAAGCTGAAGAAGCAGAGTTGCGAGAATTAACGCAACAAAATAAAAGCCTTGAATCAGCCCATCAAGCAGCACAACAAAAAGAACAAATCGCACAGTCTGCATACGATGCGCTTAAAGCGTCCATTGAAGCCGAAGCTTTGAATAATCGCGATGCTGAACGAGCCGTTTTTTCGCTCGTGAGCGAGCAACGTCTGGTTGATATAGAACTCGAGAAAATTGATCGGGAATTATTTGTACTAGAACGGGACCGTGATGAATTTAAACAAGAGTTACAAGAAGCAGTCACCTTAATCAAAAGTGCCGCCGCTCAGTATTTTAATTACGAAATCATCGACAATGGAGTAGCGGTTTCAACTGAGCAAATTGTAAATGAAGATCGAAGTATACAACGTGATCGCAGACGGGCGCTTGAGAAATTAAAAATAAGACTCGAAGAATTGGGGATTGGTGCTACCGAAGACGTGCTTAAGGAGCATAAAGATGCTGAAGAGCGAGATCAGTTTTTGGCGCGCGAAATTAGTGATTTAGAAAGTTCAGTTGAAAAATTAGAGTCACTCATCACCGAATTAAACGCCCAGTTAAACGAACGATTTATCGCCGGGATTGATAAAATTGGTACCGAGTTCAATCGGTTCTTTGTCTTGATGTTTGGCGGGGGAAAAGCAGAGCTTAAACGAGTGAAGCCAAAAGTAAAAGTAATTGATGATGAAGGAGCAGAAACATTGTCTGAAGAAGAAGGGAAGGAGGAAGGGGTGGAACTTGATGTCGCGTTACCAAACAAGCGCGTGAAAGGGCTCGAGATGTTGTCCGGTGGTGAACGTGCTCTAACATCAATCGCCTTAATCTTTGCGATGAGTCAGGTCAATCCACCCCTGTTTATTATCCTCGATGAAACAGACGCTGCTTTAGACGAAGCCAACAGTCGGCGCTACGGTGATATGATTCAGGCTCTGTCAGAAAAGTCCCAACTAATTTTAATTACCCACAATCGCGAAACTATGAGTCGAGCGGGAATTTTGTATGGTGTAACTATGGGGAGTGATGGGGTATCTAAATTGCTCTCAGTAAAGTTCGAGGATGCATTGGCTGTTGCGAAATAAAATGAGCAAACACCCGAAGGGTGTATTGCGAATTTTGTTCTCAATTTGCCCCTTTTTCCTAGGGCAAATTGCTAGAACCTGAAATCGTTGAAATTATCTCTACCGAAGTAATATGTTTTAAAGTTAAGAAGGCATATTGCGAATTTTGTTCCGAGTTTGGCCCTTTCCTAGGCCAAACTCCTGGAACTTGTACTCGTTGAGGTGAAATCTATCAAAGACATTCATTCACGGGTAGTTATAAAAAATATGTATTAAAAAAGCTTGTGTGACGATGGTATGGTAACCAATAGTCGCACAAGCTTTTCCTCTATCAGATTGTAATTCTGTCCCCATCTTCGTCTGTTCCTCCGTTGTAGATAATCCGAATTCCATCAAAATCGCTCTCAATGATACTCCGGACCATTTGGGTCATGCCGACATCAAGCCATTTAAGCGTGATGATGGCGTTAGCTTCATCATCGTCTCCTTTTTGTAGTACTCCTATCCAGGCCTCCTCGAGATAATATTCTAGAGCATTTACTGCTTCTTGTAACTCATCAATTTGACCTGTCAGTTCTACGCGCCAACGGTGGGGAGTTTTGCGTGGTGGAAGATCATAATGCATCACAGCCTCCTTTCATAAGTGATGTCTCCTCCGCTTTCATCATGACATATTTTTAATTAATGTACAGGCTGTGTACAGACCCTTGTAGGGCAATGCTATACTTATAGGTACTATGGAAAAAACTCCTATTTCAAACATAAAAGTAGAAAAACGGTATAACCCAGGGAAATGGGCACAAGGAACAATGAAGGCTGGTCTTATTGGCTCGACGCTTGCGTTAGGAGCTATGGCAAAAGAGGGATATAGCTATACGGAAAAGTTGGATCGAACTGAAGAGTCTGCAAAAGACACAAATGAGAGAGTAGAACGAATAGACGATGCGGAAATGATTGCTGAGGAATTGCCTTCGCCAGTTTTTGAAAAAGTGTTAGCGGCTCGAACCATTGAGGCGGGAGAGTTACGACGTGACCAAGTTCTCTTTGTGGATTCATTAGGTAGACAAATTACTGAGCCCTTTAATCTCACTGAGTCCGTCGGTTTATCACCTGAAGAAATGACCTGGCGATTTGAAGGTGCGGGTCCAAAAGGAATTCCCGGTGCGTGGATAAAAGAGCAAGAAGCGTATATTGGTAAACAATTAGATATCCCTACTTCGGATATTAATATGCTCCATGTGTATCAAGACCTCTCTAGTACCCGTGCAGAGCATATGAATAGTAAGGTTGAACTTGTCTATGATAACGCTACAACTCCACTGGAAACTGATCCTCAGGGGAGGGATGCTCTATCAATAATTAGACTGGAAACTAATTTTACGCAATTAACTCCACGAGTCGAAGAAGAATTTACACCCTATCTCATAGGACTAGCAGCGGAAGAGTCACGTTTTGATGCAAATAAGACAAGTAAAGCGGGGGCGGTGGGGTTGCTTCAAACCATGCCACGGACATTTGAAGGATATATTAAAGAGCACAATCTTCCGCATCTTGATCCACGAAATCTACTTGATCAATTGCCAGTGGGTGTTCAGCATATTGAAACGTCGTATACCAAACTAGCTGAAGATCTAGATCTTGAATTAGCATACATAACGAAAGTTTACTTTGACGGGAATACCGCTTCAATGGAAAAATATTTCTTAGTGCCGTTGATGATAAATTCATACAATGCAGGACAGCGCCGTATGACTGAAGTAGTGCGTTGGTTTTTGGAAAACTATCCTGAACCAGAATCAACAGCTGAGTTAGTCGGTCAAACTGAACCACTCTCAGGATACGATGTATTTTTTGCGATGATTCACCAGTGTGCCAAAGAAAAAGGAGTCGAGGCATACGGACCTGAAGCAAGTACCTACGTATCGAAAGTGATGGGCTGGACGCAAGCGTTTTCAGATTACGAGAAGAAACAACAAGAAGTCCAGATGGCGAGCAATTAATAAAAAAACTGCCCGGTTGCCGGGCAGTTTTTTTATTTCTCGATTACTAACTCGAAATCCAGTTGTCGTTCATCAGCATCGGCTTTGACGAGTTTTACCTTAACAGTATCCCCGAGGCGATAAATCTTGCCGGTCTTTTGACCACGAATACAGTATTTGCTGGCTACGTGTTCAAAGTAATCAGTCCGGATTGAGGCCAAACGCACCATGCCTTCACAGAGCGCTTCTTGTTCTTGGACGTAGATACCCCAATCCGTCACGCCAGTAATAATCGCTTGGAATTCATCACCCACTTTGCCTTGCATAAACTCTACTTGCTTGAACTTGATTGAATCACGTTCAGCTTTAACCGCTTCCATTTCACGAGCTGATGATTGCACGGCTACGGCTTCATAACGCGCAAAGTCACTACTTTTAATCTGCACGTTATCCAAGTGGGCGCGCAAGAGCCGGTGAGCGAGCAAGTCAGGGTAGCGACGAATGGGGGAGGTGAAGTGACTATAGAATTTAAACGCCAGACCAAAGTGTCCGATGTTCTTGGTTGAGTACACGGCTTTGGCCATTGAGCGAATAGCAGCAGTCTTAATTAAGTTTTCCTCGGGAGAACCGACAATCTCTTTTAGGAGACGATTAATTTCATTAGCTTTAACGGTTCCTTTATTTGTTTCAAACTCATACCCGAGAGCGTGCAGGAAAATAGCCAGTTCCTCAATTTTGTCAGGGTTTGGCACATCGTGAATACGGTAGACGTACACGAGGTCGCGCTTGTATTTTTTGGCCAGGTCATCAATGTGTTTGGCTACTTGTTGGTTAGCGAGCAACATAAAATCCTCGATCATCAACATGGTTTCCACTCGTTCTTTCTTAAAGGCGCGGATTGGTTTGCCCGCTTCATCTAATTCAAATTTAACTTCTGGTTGTTCAAACGCAATGGCACCTGACGCGTAGCGTTTTTTACGGAGAATCCGTCCGAGCGTCATCATGGTGTTGAGTTCCTCGTAGTATTCACCGGCGCCATTGTCGAGTACTTCCTGGGCACCTTCGTAGGCAAAGCGTTTGTCAGAATTGATAATCGTTTGTCCAAACCATTCGCCAACTACTTCAGCCCCCGGGGTAATTTCAAATACTGCAGAGAAGGCGAGGCGGTCTTCGTTTGGTCGTAGGGAACAGAGGTCATTACTCAAAATTTCAGGCAACATCGGAATGACTCGGTCTACCAAATATACGGACGTACCGCGTTCTTTAGCTTCGTCATCGAGCACTTCACCCACGCGCACATAGTGTGATACGTCAGCAATATGAATACCGATAGAGTAGTTACCATTCTCGAGTTTCTCAAATGACAATGCATCGTCAAAGTCCTTGGCATCATGCGGGTCAATCGTCATTGTGGTTACTCCCCGAAAGTCACGTCGCTTTGGGTCAGCGACCGCGTCAGCAAAAATCTGAGCCTGGTCTTTATACAATTTCTGAGCGGCTTCTTGGACGACTTCCGGGAAGTTTTTAGCAAACCCGCCTGAACGAATAATTGCCTGCATTTCGGTTTCGTGATCTCCAGCCCGCCCCAACGTTTCGATAATGGTACCAATCGGCTCTTCTTTGACATCAGCCCAGCTCGTGATTTCAATTGCTACCTTCATATCAATATCTGAGGCGGTAGCGGTAGGTAAGAGGGGACGGACGTGGATGCGGTGGTTGTCCGGGTTAAAAAAGAGGACCTTTTTCCCACCGATAGTTTTCTCTTTCACTACGCCAATCAGTTCCCGGAAGGCCTTTGAAACGACACGTACCACCTCAGCTTCCTGGCGTTTGCCCGGCGCAAGCTTTTTTAGCTTAATTTCAACGACATCCCCATCAAGCGCAAACCCGAGGTTTTCTCGTTCAATAATCACGTCTTCCTCGTGGCCCAGAATTTTAACAAACCCCGTTCCTTTACCTCGAACCATGATGATTCCTTCTAATGTAGTTGTTTCCATGCCGTAGAATACTACCATTGACGTATCTAAATTGCTACTGTGAAAGGCAGGCACCAGCGGCGCATTTCGTTGTTGCTCAGCGCAAAATAACCCTCATCGTACAAAAAGTACGGCTCGGATTATTTTACTTGAGCGCCTAGAACTGCACTCACTGGAGCCAGCCTAGTTGATAACTTAAATAATCTCAAGTATTTGAATGTTTGGCTGTATTGACCAAACCTGTCTTATCTGATAATATCCCTGCACTATGTTAATGATGCGATTACAACGAGTTGGCCGCAAAAACAATCCCGCGTACCGCGTGGTGGTGGTTGATAAACGAGCGAGTACAAAAAGTAATAAAACCATCGATTTGATTGGTAATTACAACCCAAAACTAGGTCAAATTACTATTAACGGCGAAAAGGCAAAGCAATGGTTGGCACAAGGAGTACAAGCCTCTGACACCGTCCATAACATGCTCGTAAGCCAAAAGATTATCGAAGGCAAGAAGCGAAACGCTCTTCCAAAGAAATCTCCGATTATTGATGAAGCAAAACTAAAGGCCGAAGCCGAAGCGAAAGAAAAAGCTGAAGCTGACCGTCTTGCAGCAATTGAGGCAGAAAAGGCAGCCGCCGCTGAAGCCGAAGCAGCCGCTAACGCTCCAGTAGAAGAAGAAGTAGCTGAAGTTGCTACGGAAGAAGTTAAAGAAGAAGTTGTAGCGTAAGGTTTTTTATAAAACTTTTTACTAAAAATCGGGAACTTTGTTCCCGATTTTTAGTTGACGGGGGTATTCACTCCTCTATACTATAGGTAGAGCTCTTGGATACAGTGTATCCCGATTGCTTATTCCATTGAAATACTATCAGTTCACGAAAATACGATATGCATGAAGATCAAATCTTTCTCGAGAGTCTTGTTAAATCTCTCGTTGATAATCCAGAATCAGTCAAAATTAATCGAACCGTAGATGAAATGGGTGTTCTCCTGACGCTTGATGTCCATGCGGACGATATGGGTAAAATTATCGGTCGTTCAGGTAATACAGCCAAAGCCATCCGAACACTCTTGCGTGTTGTAGGTATGAAGCACGATGCCCGCGTTAACCTTAAAATTAATGAACCTGAAGGTGGAAAAGGCATGAGTCGCGATATGAGCGAAGCAATGCAAGAAGAGGGGATGGTAGCAGCACCAAGTGCTAAGACCCTAGACGAAGCCATCGACGACCTGAAAATTTAGTTTGGCAAATTGCGTTGTCGTTACGAAATTTTATTCGGTCAACGTATAGGTATACGTCTCCCTCACAAAATTCCTAGACTCCTAGCACTTCACTCAACCTAAATATTCAGGAGTATGCAAAGAAGCAAAACCAGTCGGAACCTATGGTTCCGGCTGGTTTTGTGCTAGGATTTTTACATATGGTTAAAGGGACCGACTACACAGGTATTACTATTATTTTCCGTTGCCATGATGGAAACGGTAATTATGTTTTGCATAAGCGAAGTGCAACATGTCGTGATGAACACGGCCGGTGGGATTTTGGGGGAGGCGGATTAAAGTTTGGTGAAAATATAGAAGATTGTTTACGGCGGGAAATTAAAGAAGAGTATGGAGCTGATGTGCTAGAGCATACATACCTCGGGCATGAAGAAGTTCATAGAATCCACGATGACAAACCAACTCATTGGATTGCGTTTAGATATAAAGTATTAGTTGATAAAGATACAGTCTTTAATGCAGAACCGGATAAAAAAGAAGAAATTGGCTGGTTTACGCTCGATAGTTTACCTGAGCCGCTGCACTCTGTAGTGGAAAAAAATCTTTCATTTTATAAAACAGAGCTTATTTAATTTATGCATTTCCACGTTATTACATTATTCCCAGAAGTTTGCCTTGCCTACACTAATGCAAGTATTTTAGGGCGGGCGCAAAAGGTGGAGAAGGGGAAGGGGGCTAAGGTGAAGGGGAAACAAATTGATGTGTCCTATTACAACCCGCGTGATTTCTCGACAGACAAACATAAAAAAGTTGACGAGCGACCATATGGTGGTGGACCGGGAATGGTAATGATAGCCGAACCAATTCTAAAAGCCTGGCAAAAGGCAGTCGGAGGCAAGACCTCCTCCTTGAAGGCGGGTAAGATAAAGACGCTAATCATGTCACCACGCGGAACTGTTTTTTCAAATGCTATTGCTAAACAATTGGCGGATGAATATGATCATTTGGTGTTAATCTCTGGTCGCTACGAAGGTATTGATGCGCGGGTCAAAGAAGTTTTGGGTGCTGAAGAGGTGTCAGTCGGGGACTATGTCCTCACGGGTGGGGAATTACCTGCTCTCACCATTATCGACAGTGTCTCTCGGCAAATACCCGGAGTGCTCGGAACATTTGATTCACTTGAGGATGATAGGGCAACTGAAGGTGTAACGTTTACACGTCCAGATGTATTGGTTTATAAAAAGAAAAAATATCCAGTTCCTGTAGTGTTACTTAATGGTAATCATGCTGAGATAGAAAAGTGGCGCAAAAATAGAGAATAGGGAAAATGGAATATTGAAAATTAAAATTCACTATCCTATATGATAGTGTTTTGATTTTAAAAAGAACAACCCCCGAAATGCTCCGGGGGAGCTTCGGGGGTTTTATGTTGCGAGCGGTTCAAAGTATCTCCATGTCCGATAGAGTGGTAGTGGGATACCTTCTCCAGTAGCAATTTCGATATCAACATGCCACAAATTGTCGCCTTTTTTGGTGCACAAGACGTTGCTTCGACCATGTTGCAAAACGTAGTTGAAGCTCAGGCACATATCTGTTGGAATCGATATCCAGCTATAATGGGCATTTTTGCGTATGAACCTGGATCTGCTGAGAGGTTTCTGAATTTTGATCAACCTCTGTTCGATAGGTTCCTTGATTTCAATTCCATACAAGTCAGCAATATCAGGGGTAACTGTTGAATGTGTCAGAGGGGTGTACATTGTGATAAACCCTTCGACAAACTCATGTTGTCCGTTAGCGCCACTGTATCTAAGCCAAGAAATGAGTTCGACAGCCATGTCTTTAGTCTGGAGGGGATTGAAACGATAGGTTTTCATTGACCATCTCTCTGTTGGGGGAACGATTTAATACATTTAGACTTAAAAGTTATTTTTTGTCAAGCTAGACAAAAGGGCTACCAAGAGGTTCTGGTTGCGCGATTTAGCCTTGTCTGATATAATCCCGGCACAAACGTGAACAGGTCTCGACTGTGTTATGGCTAGAGGAGATATATCGCGGGGTAATCACAGGGGGTAGTGATGTCGATATTAATAGGGTAAAAAAGCAAGCCGTAAAAGAAAACACCAGTGTGTGTTGATTTTGCTGTCTGGCTTTTCTACCAAAAAGTAATCATAGTTATATATGCAATTTAAAGCAGACGAGTACGCTTCAACCGGAGCGATGCCGAAGAAAATCTTCTCCATTGCGCCAGCGCCAATGATTGAAGTGCCTGACTTGATTGAACCGCAACGCGAGTCATTTAAATGGTTTGTCGAAACTGCACTGCGGGAGATTTTTACTGAGTTTTCACCGATTACTGACTACTCAGAAAAGAAGTTTGAGCTTAAATTTAAAAAGTACGAACTTGGTGAACCCAAATGTACACCAGAGTACGCGAAAGAAAATAAATTGACCTACGACGCCCCGCTGCGCGCCCAGGTAATTTTGAAGAACAAAACCTTTGAAAGTGAAAAGGATCAAGAAATGTTTTTGGCTGACATGCCCGTGATGACCGAAAACGGAACGTTCATTATTAACGGTGTTGAACGCGTGATTGTACCCCAACTCGCGCGCTCATACGGTATTTTCTTTACCGCTAACGAAGTAAAAGGACGCACTATGTTTGGTGCCAAAATCATCCCTGCTCGTGGAGCCTGGGTTGAAATTGAATCTGATGTTGATGGTGTTATCTACGTTAAAATCGACCGCAAGAAGAAATTCCCCATTTCTTCACTCTTGCGCGTGATGGGTGTAGAAAAAGAAAAGGACATGATTGAACTGATGAAGGGTGTTGAGCGTGGTGAAGAGTACATGAAGGCAACTATCGCAAAAGACCCTGCTAAATCAGTTGATGAATCATTTATCGAAATCTACAAGCGTCTGCGCGACGGTGATTTGGCTACGGTTGATTCAGCTAAGGAATTTGTTCGTTCACTCTTTTCTCCTGAACGATACGACCTTTCTGAAATTGGACGACATCACTTTAATGAACGATACGGACGTCCAATTGATAAAAAAGCGACTGACGAACGAACTATCGCCATTGAAGACCTCCGTCTTATTTTGACGAACATTGTGGTCATGAACCATGACGTGATGGCGTTACCTGACGATATTGACCACCTTGGTTTCCGTCGCGTACGGTACTTTGGAGAAATGTTGCAACAACGTGTTCGTGTGGGTATGACCCGTATGAAGCGAAACATTCAAGATCGTATGTCTACGATTGAGGCGGAAACGTCACTCCCAATGCAGATCTTAAACCCACGACCACTGCAAGCGGCTATCAAAGAATTTTTCAGTACCAACCAACTTTCACAATTCTCACAACAACAAAACAACCTCGCGGAAATCGAGCACTTGCGGACTTTGTCTGCGCTTGGACCCGGCGGTCTTACGCGTGAACGCGCTGGTTTTGAAGTGCGTGACGTACACACCAGTCACTACGGCCGACTTTGTCCAATCCACACTCCAGAAGGACCAAACATTGGTTTGATTCTCCGTCTCTCAATGTATGCCAAGGTAAACCGGTTTGGTATTATCGAAACTCCATACGTTAAAGTTGAGAAAGGTGTAGTAACGGGTGAAGTAACGTACATGAACGCTCACGAAGAAGAAAAGTACACCATTGCACACGCAGCGGTAGAAATTGATGCTAAAGGCAAGATTGTTAACGAACTCGTTGAAGCCCGTAAAAAGGGTGATCCACGAACCGTACCTCGAAAAGATATTGAGTACATGGATATTGCAACGAACCAAGCGTTCTCAATTGCGACGTCAATGATTCCGTTTTTGAACCACGACGATGCGAACCGTACTTTGATGGGTTCAAACATGCAGAAACAATCAACTCCATGTCTCATTGCTGAGGCGCCAATTGTGGCCACAGGAGTTGAAGCGGTAGCTGCTCGCGATACTGGACGTGTAGTGTACGCGCTTGAAGCGGGAGAAGTAGTGGAATGTGACGCCCAACACATCGTGGTGAAAAACAAAGAAGGGAAGAAGAAAGAATATCCACTGACAACCCTCAAGCGAACAAACGACTTTTCTGCATTTTACCACCGCCCAGCCGTAACGGTTGGTGCTACGGTCAAACGTGGTGACTTACTTGCAGACACTACGTCAACTGACCAAGGTCAGCTCGCGGTAGGACAAAATGCTTTGGTAGCATTTATGAGTTGGAACGGTGCGAACTACGAAGACGCGATTGTTATTTCTGAACGTCTCGTTAAAAAGAGTAAGTTTGCCAGTATCCACATGGATGAACTTGAAGTATCGGTCCGTGATACGAAGTTAGGCCCCGAAGTAACTTCAGCTGATATTCCGAACGTTTCAGAAATGAAACTCCGTAATCTTGATGAAAACGGAATCATCCGCATCGGTGCGGAAGTACGTCCGGGAGACATTTTGGTTGGTAAAGTAACACCAAAAGGTGAAACACAACTCACTCCCGAAGAACGACTTCTTCGCTCTATCTTTGGTGAAAAAGCGAAAGATGTTAAAGATACGTCACTACGACTCGAAGCTGGGAAGCGTGGTCGGGTGATTGGAGTAAAAATCTTCTCACGAGAAAACGGAGACCAACTAGAAAGTGGCGTGATCAAGCGAATCCACGTAACGGTTGCACAAGTGCGTAACATTTCAGTGGGAGACAAGTTGGCTGGACGTCACGGTAACAAGGGAGTTATTTCTCGCATTCTTCCTGAGGAAGATATGCCGTACACCGAAGACGGACGCCCAATTGATATCTTGCTTACACCACTGGGGGTACCATCTCGTATGAACTTGGGTCAGATCCTCGAGCTTCACTTAGGTATGGCTGCTAACACTCTTGGGTACCAAGCTATCGTGCCACCATTTGCGGGAGCCAGTGAGACGCATGTAAAAGCTGAGCTCGTTAAAGCAGGCTTGCCTGAAGACGGTAAAATCCAACTCCGTGATGGACGAACGGGAGATCCGTTTGCACAACGCACCGCAGTGGGGATGATGTATATCCTTAAACTCCACCACATGGTTGAGGACAAGATCCACATGCGATCGATTGGTCCGTACTCTTTGATTACCCAACAACCACTCGGAGGAAAGGCACAGGTGGGAGGACAGCGCTTTGGAGAAATGGAAGTGTGGGCACTCTTAGGTTACGGTGCTGCCTATACACTACGAGAAATGCTTACTATTAAGTCAGACGATATCGTCGGACGATCAGCGGCTTTCGACTCTATTGTGCGCGGTGAAAAGATTGGTCACCCACACACACCAGCTGCGTTTAACGTACTCGTGAATCAATTGCGAGGACTCGCACTTGACGTACGTTTGACCAAAGATGAACCAGTTCGACCACGAAGAGACAGAGAAGAGTCGTCTTATGAGCCTGCATAATTTTTAGTCGTATATGTCAACATTTTCACCTAAGAAGCCAGCTTTGACTCCAAATCAGTTTACTGAGATTGGTCTTAAACTTGCTTCTCCAGAAACAATTCTTGAGTGGTCATACGGCGAAGTTACCAAGCCTGAGACCATCAACTACCGAACCCAACGCCCTGAAAAGCATGGTCTCTTTGACGAACGAATCTTTGGACCAGTAGAAGACTATGAGTGTTCTTGTAAAAAATACCGCGGTATTCGTTACAAAGGTATCGTCTGTGAGAAGTGTGGAGTAGAAGTTACTCGCGCAATTGTGCGTCGTGAACGCATGGGCCACATTGATTTATGTGTACCGGTGTCTCACATTTGGTTCCTTCGTGGAGTACCATCACGTATCGCGTTGATTCTCGGAATCACCGCTGCGTCAATTGAAAAAGTAATTTACTTTGCGGGGTACATCGTTACTAAAGTAAGTGAAGACGAACGAGGACGACTCCTCAAAGCTCTTGATACTGAATTTAAAGCCAAGCTTAAGGATCTCCAAAACGAAGATGCAAAAGAGGCACTTAAGGTACGAATGGAAGACATGAAGCACGAGATTGAAAAAATCGCGCAGGGAATTGTGCTTGATGAAACTACCTTCCACAAATACTCTGTTAAATACAGTACCTTGTTTGAGGCGAAGATTGGTGCTGAATCAATTTACGAACTCTTCAAAAACATCGACATGCCAAAACTATTGGCTCGTCTTGAAACTGAACGAGAAACAGCTGGGGCAATGGAACGAGCCAAACTCGACAAGCGACTCTCATTGGTACGTGGAATGATTCACGCTGGTGTAAAACCAGAATGGATGTTCCTCACACGTATCCCGGTTATCCCACCAGCGATTCGTCCAATGGTAGCGCTCGAAGGTGGACGTCACGCGTCATCTGACCTGAACGACCTCTATCGTCGCGTGATTAACCGTAACAATCGGTTGAAGAAACTGATTGATATTATGGCTCCTGACGTTATCTTGCGTAACGAAAAGCGTATCTTGCAAGAAGCGGTAGACGCACTTATCGACAACTCAATCCGTCATGGGAACGCTGCGTACTCAGCGATGGGTCAAGCACAACGTCGACCGCTTAAATCATTGTCTGACTACCTAAAGTCAAAACAAGGATACTTCCGTCAAAACTTGCTTGGAAAGCGTGTGGACTATTCAGGACGATCGGTAATTGTAATTGGTCCGGACTTGCTCCTTGATCAATGTGGTCTTCCAAAGCACATGGCGCTTGAACTCTTCCGTCCGTTTGTCATTGCTGAACTCTTGAAACAAGAGCTGGCATACAACATTCGTGGAGCGGGTCGTCTCATTGAAGACGGAGTGCCAGAAGTGTGGGCAATTTTGGAAAATATTATTAAGCACAAGCACGTGTTACTTAACCGTGCGCCTACACTGCACCGTCAGGGTATCCAAGCCTTCCGTCCAGTATTGATTGAAGGTAATGCGATTCAGGTGCACCCACTCGTGTGTCGTGCGTTTAACGCCGACTTCGACGGGGACCAGATGGCGGTACACGTACCACTAGGAGAAGAAGCACAGTTGGAAGCTCGTGAAATGATCTCTGCGAACAAGAACATTCTTAAGCCAGGATCAGCAGAACCGGTAGTATCTGAAAAGCTACTTGATATGGCCTTGGGAGCGTACTGGATGACGAAAGTAGTAAAGGGTGCGTTAGGTGAAGGAAAATTCTTTGCCTCACCAAACGATGCTATTAACGCGTACGACTACGGTGTTATCGACTTCCGTGCCATGGTTAAAGTACTGGCTACTGATACTGAGAAATACAAACAATTTGAAGGTAAGGTATTTGAAACAACCGTTGGACGACTCTTGTTCAACAGTGTGCTTCCATCAGACCACCTCTTCATTAACGATGTTGTGGTACAGCGCATGATGTTTGATGTGATTATCGACATCATCGACGACCGTGGTCCAGAAGCGGTACCGGCTATTGTCGACAAGCTTAAGAAGCTTGGATTCAAGTACGCGACGCAATCAGGAACAACCTGGGGTATTGATGAAGTAAAAGTACCAAAAGAAAAAGCAGCTATCGTGGAAGCGTCACGTGAAGAAGAGCGACGTGCCTTTGCCTTTTACGATGAAGGACTTATTTCTCGCGATGAACGTCGTCGCATGATTGTGTCTATCTGGCACCGAGCGAAAACTGAAATTGAAAAAGTACTTCCACAGACACTTGATGAAAACGGTTCTGCCTACGAAATGTGGAAGTCTGGTGCTCGAGGATCTTTGGGTCAGATTGCCCAGATGGCGGGTATGAAGGGTCTTATTGTTAACACTCGAGGTGAAACATTGGAATTCCCAATTCTTTCTTCTATGAAGGAAGGAATGACGCCAATTGAATACTTCAACACGACTCACGGTTCTCGAAAGGGGCTCGCCGACACGGCGCTTCAAACTGCGAAAGCCGGGTACCTTACTCGACGTCTCTTCGTAGTTGCGCAAGATGCGATTGTTACGGAAATTGATTGTAAAACAAAAGACGGTACCAAGATTGGTCGCATCAGTGCGTCTGGTATTGAAATTGCCTTTAGTAAAGCGATTAAGGGACGTATACTCTCTCAAGACGCGATTGATAGTAAAGGCAATGTAATCTTCCCGAAAGGACACTTGCTTTCACGACGTGACGCGATTGCAGTAGAAGGCTCAACCTGTCCTATGGTTGAAGTACGTTCACCAATGACCTGTAAAACCCTTCGTGGTGTGTGTCAGAAGTGTTACGGTATTGACCTTACTACCAACCAACTCATCGACATTGGTGAAGCAGTAGGAACGGTAGCCGCCCAAGCGATTGGGGAACCAGGAACACAGCTAACCATGAACACCAAGCACGCGGGAGGTACAGCCTCAGCAGGCGGAGACGTTACTTCAGGTCTTCCTCGTGTAGAAGAAGTATTTGAAAAGCGTCAACCAAAGGTGCCTGCTATCGTGAGTAAATGCGAAGGACTGGTGGTTGATATTCGAACTGAAGGTCGCGAAAAAATCATCGTAGTCTCTCCTGATATGAACGCAAAGGGCGCTCCAAAGAAGAAAGACAACATTGAATACCCAGTACACTACCGTCGTCAGGTAATCGTAAACAAAGGTGAGACGGTTATCTCAGGACAACTCCTCACTGATGGATCAGCGTTACTACCAGAACTCTTTAAATTTGGTGGTCAAGAAGTGGCTCAGGAATACATCATTTCTGAAGTAAACAAGATTTACGAACTTCAAGGAGTAACGATTGCGCGCAAACACATTGAACTTATCGTGAAGCAAATGATGTCTCGCGTGAAAGTAAATAGTACTGGCGACAGTCACTTCACAAACGGAGACGTGGTAGAAGAATGGATCTTTATCGAAGCGAACAACAAGTTGAAAGCTGACGGTAAAGAAGTAGCCAAAGCGGATCGTCTGATTCTCGGAATCACCGAAACCTCTCTCTCACGAAAGAGTTTCCTCTCAGCAGCGTCCTTCCAAAACACCACCCGCGTACTTATTAACGCCGCCGTTCGCGGTAGTGAAGATAATCTCGCCGGTCTAATGGAAAACGTGATCATCGGAAAACTTATTCCAGCTGGATCAGGATTTAAGGGGAGTCGGAAGTATGAGATGATGCAGAATCTCCAGGGAGGCGCAACGCGCATCGACCGCGAGTAGGAGAAATTCCACTACGCACTCATCTGCGTTGTTGGCCTGCGAAAAAAGACCCTCACGGTACATCAGGTACCGCTCGGGGTCTTTTTTCTTGTCCGCCTAGCATCTGAATACGTATTGAAATTCCTCTAATTTGCGAAAGTGGGGAGTATAGAATTTAGTGAAAACAAAAACCGCCTTTCAGCGGTTTTTGTTTTGTTATAAGTTTAGTACTGATTTATAAACAGAAAAGGCCATGGGAGATCCCACGGCCTTCTACTTGAAAATTGAATTCAGGGTTCAGTTAAAGGTGCAATACCCATTGACCCAATCATCATACCAGCAGGCACTCCAGCTGGCCCCAGATCCTGCGGGATTGGAAGTGCCTTGTTGTGACCTTCCAGCAACGGAAGCGCCACAGAGCTGTCCTGAAGAACATGGACCATGGGTCGATCGCCATTCGAGAATCACTGCTTCATTGCAGTAATTCGCGACATTCTGGCCGCCGTAGCCATTGTTTTCGAATCGGATGCAGTTTGCGGGGTTGGCTGAAGCTGTTCCCGCTACTGCAATAAATGAAGCGGCAAGTATCCACTTAAGCATTAGGTATCCTTTCGTGTTGATGACGTGGATTTCAGTGAAAAAGCCAGCCAAAATCCAATAATAATTTACCTTTAAAATTAAAAAAGTCAATAGCTTACGATACTTCGGGCAATCAAGTATACTAGTGCAACTATGGCATCAGGGGACGCGGTTCAGCAGATTAAGGATCGGATCAATATTATTGATGTGATTTCGCCGTATGCGGAATTAACTCGGTCGGGGAGGCATTTTGTGGCACGATGTCCGTTTCATCAAGAGAAGTCACCGTCATTCCATGTGTCTCCCGAGCGGGGAACCTATCACTGTTTTGGGTGTGGAGTGGGAGGAGATATTTTTTCATTTATTCAAGCCATTGATGGAGTGGAATTTAAAGATGCGTTAAAGACGCTCGCTGAAAAAGCGGGGGTTGAATTGGTGCCAGAAAATCCACAAAAGAAAACAGAACGTGATGAGCTCGTAGCCGTTATTGAAGCGGCCACTGCCTACTATGAAAATCAGTTACCAAATATGGTGGATGCTACTGCCTACCTAGAGCGGCGCGGGGTGACAAAAGAAACTATTAAAAAATGGCGCATTGGGTACGCTCCGGGGCCACCGCTTGCAGGATGGCGAGAACTAAAGACTCATTTAATTAATGAAAAGTTTTTGCCGGGCACGATGCTCAAAGCCGGTCTGATAAAAAGTGCGGAAGGGGGTAAAGAGCCGTTTGATACGTTTCGGGATCGCATCATGTTTCCGTTACGGGATCAGGCGGGACGCGTAGTCGGTTTCTCGGGTCGCATTTTAGCGAAGGATACTGAGGCGCCTAAATATGTAAACTCACCAGAAACGGAGCTCTATCATAAATCAGAATTACTCTACGGGTACGATATGGCCAAGCAGGGAATTCGTAACCTGGGGTTTTGGATTATTGTGGAAGGGCAGTTTGATGTGGTGATGAGTCACCAAGCCGGATACACCAATACCGTTGCCGTATCGGGTACTGCCCTCACCTTGCATCATGTGCAGTTACTCGAGCGGTTATCAAATAAAGTAGTGCTGGCATTAGACTCAGATAAAGCGGGAATTGCCGCGATGAAAAAATCTGCTGACTTGATGCTCAGGCGTGGGATTGATGTGAAAGTAGCCGCGATGCCTGACGGCGCTGATCCGGCGGATATGATTTTAGAAGACCCTAAATCTTTTAAAACAGCCGTTGGGCACGCAACACATATTATCGAATTCCTGCTCGCACATTTGCGCGCCACTACCCCTGACGATAGAGCGTATAAACTCAAAGCCACTGCCGAAGTTGTTCCCTTTATTACCCTCATTCCCAATATGGTTGACCGCGACCATTTTGAAGGCATAACCGCCACGGCTCTTGGGACAACTAAAGACGCGGTTCACGCAGAAGTGTTGCGGGTCCTTGAAGTCGAGAAACGTGAACCCATAAAAAATACCGACCACTCTGAGTCTACTCCCACCCATAAACAACCCGAACCTATCGCAACTATTTTACGCAAAGAAGGAACGTTACATTATTTACTCGCGGCCTTAACCGTCGTGCCTGTTCCTGTGAAAGAAATTCTCGAGCGAGAAATTAAAACCATTGTAGGTGAGGAGGTGTTTATGCAAGAAAATATCAGTGGGGCAGACCATATCTCAAAACTCACGTTTCAAATTGAACAATTTATTGAAAAGAGTTCATATAGATTACAAATCGAAGAGTTCACCCATAAACTAAACCAACTCCACAAGCTAACCATCGAAGGAAAAATAGCCATCGAACGCGCCGCCCTGCGAAGTATTGAAGCCAACGGAGAAGGCGACACCATGCCCGTACTACTGCGAGTAAACGAACTACGACGTCAGTTGCAAGCCGCCGAATACCAAGTAACTATCTTCCCTAAAAATAGCTAACCAAATCCCCTGAGTTTCAGAAATGGACATAGTTCTAGGCGATCAAATAAAATAAGATGAGCCGTATTTTTATACGGTGAATTTTATTTTATGTAGAGCAACAACGAAATATGCCATTTGTGAAGCTCAGGGTGGACATTTTTGGGATTTTCTGTATAGTAGTGCGTATCTATGGCAGTCAAGAAAAAAGCCAATTCAAGCAGTAAAAAAGCGGCCAAAACCGCTCCTAAAGTCACAAAAAAACCGGTAGCAAAAAAGACTAACAAAAAAGTCGTCGCACCAAAAAAAGTCGTAAAGAAGGTTGCCGTGAAGAAGGAGGTTAAGAAGGTCGTAAAAAAAGCAGCACCTAAAAAGGTAGCGGCTAAAAAAGTCGTGCCTAAAAAAGCAGTCAAGAAAGTAGTTACTCCGACCAAATCAGTGGCAAAAAAAGTCGTGGTAAAAAAAGCTACGCCTGCACCAGTGGTTAAAAAAGTAGTACCAGTTATTCCGAAAAAATTAACCAAGAGTGAAAAAGTACTTGAACTCAAAGCAGCTGAATTAATGAAACTTGGACGTGAACGAGGCTATGTGACGTACGATGAACTACTTCGTTCTTTTCCTGAAATTGAAAAGGATGTGATGTTTCTTGATGATCTCTACGAGCGTTTTAACGTAGCGGGGATTGATGTATTAAAATCTGGCGGAATGCTGGGGGACGATCCAGCCGAAGAATTACTCGCGCAAAAGAATGCGTTTAAGCGAAATGAAAGTAGTTACGATTCAATTCAAATGTACCTCCGCGAAATTGGACAGTACCCACTGTTAAATGCGCACGAAGAACGAGTTTTAGCTAAACGAATTGTTGATGGTGATGAAGAAGCTCGTAACCTACTCGCGCGCGCTAACTTACGATTGGTAGTTTCGATTGCTAAAAAGTACGTTGGTCGGTCTCCGGATCTGACTCTCCTTGACCTTATTCAAGAAGGTAACCTCGGTCTCTTTAAAGCGGTAGATAAATTCGACTTCACAAAAGGTTTTAAATTCTCTACCTACGCTACCTGGTGGATTAGACAAGCTATTACCCGTGCGCTCGCTGACCAGTCACGAACGATTCGTATTCCGGTGCACATGGTGGAAACTATGGCCAAGTACAAACAAGTCTCACGCCGTTTGTCACAAGATTTAGGACGAGATCCAATGCCTGAAGAAATCGCCACTGAAATGGGTGTTGAAGTTGAAAAGATTTATCAAATTGAAAAAATTAGTCAGGACACCATTTCGCTCGAGCTCCCAATTGGAGACGAGGACGATAACTCACGATTGTCTGACTTTATCGCTGACGATAAAATTACCTCACCAGACCAAGAAGTATCACACAGTATCTTAACTGATCAAATTACCGAAATTCTCGATACGCTTTCAGAAAAAGAACGAAAGATTCTCGAAATGCGTCATGGACTGCTCGATGGAACCTACCATACATTAGAAGAAGTAGGGAAGGAGTTTGGGGTAACGCGAGAACGTATTCGACAGATTGAGGCGAAGGCTCTCGAAAAAATCAGACAGCACGAGAAAGCGCGGAGATTAAAGAGCTACTAAACAGAGCTTCCAAAACGCACGCATCTGCTACGTTGCGACTGCGGCAAGTTGAAGCTCGCCGTACAGTAAGTACGGCTCGCAGCAACTTCCTTGCGCGCCTTGCATCTACCCACGTTTTGAAACCTTTTCGGAGATGGTGGAATTTAGAAAAAGCAAAAACCGCCTTTGGCGGTTTTTGACTGGTTACAATTATTTAGGTAGGGGTGTTGAACAAACGCCGGGCTTCGGGCTTCGGGTTTGTTACAATACTTCCATGTATGCTCGTTTGCTCTTTGTTTGTTTTTTGACCTTGTACACGCTGTGTACGGCGTTTGTGTTGGTCTGGAGTGATGCTTCGTTTTTGATTATTACGGCCTTGCTTTTGGGCGGACCTTTAATTGTGGTGTGGAA
This sequence comes from Patescibacteria group bacterium, assembly GCA_040386275.1. GTDB lineage: Bacteria > Patescibacteriota > Minisyncoccia > Phycocordibacterales > UBA918 > OLB19. Next base: position 27,093 of record JAZKFU010000011.1, on the reverse strand, counting down.
CCGTTTGCACCTGCAATCGCATCTCATACCCCTCATAGCTACCTTTACGCTCTTAGGCACGGCTATACTGCAGTTATACGCCTATAAAAGTGGTCTGTGGTATGAACTGTCGCCGCTTTCTATCTCCATTTTGGGTGGGGCGCCGCTTGAGGCTTATCTATTTTCAGTGCTTCATATCCTATATTTGATACTTCTCTACGAGTACTTTTTTGACGATGGCGTGAGTGCTAAACGAACAAAGATATCAGCGCGGGGTCTCGGAATTGTAGGGATTATATATTCACTCATTTTGGGAATGTTGTACCTCGATCCGACTGTCTTAGTAAACTATCCGTTTGCGTTTTTGTTGGCATTAATGAGCTCATTATTTGCTCTCATTATTCTCATTAATAAAACACTCCCAAGCGCAGCGCTGTTTAAGAAAGCGGGGATGTTTACGTTAGCAGTTTTCCCGTTATCGCTCATTTACGAATGGGTTATGGTAGAAAATGAGATTCGAATTTTTGCAAACGTTAATGAATACTTGGGGTACTTTACCTGGAACGGCAGTATTGTACCGCTTGAGGAGTTGCTGCTTTTACTGCTTATTCCGTTTGGCGTGGTGATGATATATGAGATGTTTATCGACGACAGCAAGTAGTTTTATTATTTGTGAGAGTCGGTCGCCAGTTCACTTTGCAAAATTACCGATAGCTTCGGGGTTATCAATTCATTTTCAGTCACGCGGTGGAGTACATGTTCAGCTACTTTGTGTACGGTACGTTGAGCTAGTTTTTGTGAGAGGGCCTCAATAATTTGGACGTTGTTTTCGTAGATATGCTGCATCTTTTGTTGTGACTGATTGCGGAATTCTACGTAGAGATTTTTAGTATGCTCAACTGCTTCGGCTGTAAAAATACTAGCGTGGGTGTTGCTTGAAAACGAATCAAGTTCTTTCAGTACCTTTCGAGCAATAATCGTTTGGGCGCGGTAGTACATAAAGTTATTCTGGATACTGGTGAATACTGTTTCTTGTCCAAGGAACTTTCGAAGTACAAGAGCCATGCGTTCAAACACATCTTTACTATCGGTATGAATAGACATGTTGGAATTGAGTTCACCCGCTGAAATTGATTCATGCTGGAGTTGTAGTTTACCAGTCAAACGTTTAAAGACTGATTCGTTCACTTCATCATGATGGTAGAGTTCCTTGAGGTGTCGCTTTTCTATACCGATGGCAAACAATCGTAATACTTGAATTGCAACCGCATCTTTTGCACTTTTTGATAGGGTGCTTACCATGGCACATGATTCAGTAAATAATTTAGTGTGTTCTAGTTGTAGTGCCTCAGCTAGGTTTGCTTGGATATAGCCACGCTCTTTGTAGACAGCTAGTTTTTCCGATACTTCGCGGTGCATGATGGCGCGCGCTTCTTGGTATTCAATTTGTTCAATGTCAGTCAGGGTATCAAGCTTTAATTTGCGCATAAACCACTGCATCGTTGGCGCTTTAATAAATAAGGTTGCAGAGATACAGCCGATTGTTAAAGCAAGCAGAAAGTCCCGCACACTCATTTCCAAAGTCCAATTAGGTAGGGTATAGTCGGCAGGAATAAGGAGAACCATCGTCACAGCTAAAGCTCCGCGCAGTGATCCCCAAGACAACAAATGTTGCCAGGCGAGTGGGATATGCTGCTTTTTATTTACCAGTTTATTAAATACTCCAATGACCGGGTAAATAGATACAGCACGAGCTATCGCGACGATAATAATCGTAACGAGCACCACGATAAATATTTCGGATGTTAAGGCTGGACCGCCGACAAACAAAATACCAATTAAAATAAAAATCAGTGAGTTGGCAAAAAACGCTAATTGCCCCCACAATTTCTCCACAAACTCCTCTGCCCGAGGATGAATTTTTGGTCGGCCATAGTTACCGAGTAATAAAGCAGCGACAGTGGTAGCGATAATAGGGGAGAGCGGTAACTCCATGCCACCAATAGAGAGGTGGTGGGATAAAATTTCCGCTAAAATAAACGTCACGTGCGCCAATACAACAGTCAGCGTAATACTGGCGGTTTCATTTTCTCGGGTAAGACCAATGAGGTAGGAAAACACTCCACCGCACAAAACTCCAAATAAAACTCCGCCTACCATCATCGAGGTGAAGCTAACGAGACCTGATATAATCGTGTCGTACCCATGATATCCAAATTGAGCAATCTCGAGTAACACCAAGAATAACGCCACAGCCGTCGCATCATTAAAGAGACTTTCTCCTTCAAAAATAAGCGATAATCTGCCCGGTGCACCAAACTCTTTAAAGAGTGCCAGAACAGCCACGGGGTCGGTAGCCGAAATAAGTGCGCCGAATATTAAGGGAATAATAAAGGGAACCGATAAACCAAATAATTGTAGGAGGAAAAATAAAGGTACGGCAATAAAAATAGTTGAAATAAGTAACCCCACAATTGAGAGCACAAGCACAATCGGCGTCTCTTCTACCAACCGACGCACATTGATGTTGTAGGCAGATTCAAAAATAAGGGTAGGGAGGAGAAGGAAAAAGAGGAGTTCGGGCGTGAGTTTAAACTCAGCAAAAAAATGAAAACTAGGAATGGTAGCGAGTAGTCCTAAACCCATACCGATAATTACCAGAAATACTGTATGCGGTAAGCGAAACCGTTTTGCCCAAAATATAGCTAGGCTCGAGATTCCTAACATAGAGAAAATTGCTAAAGTTGCATTGGCAGTAAGCATAATGGGAGGTCTTAAAATTACTAGGGTGCCACTATACTCCTGTTGTCTGCAGTAGGCAACTAGTATTTGGGGTGTTTTTAGTCGCGACCGGTTAATAATGATATACTTTTTTGTATGTCCATCACTCAAGAAAAACAAGAATTAAAGGCTTCATTTGATACTGCCTACAATAACCTCAACGACGCCCAGAAAGAAGCGGTTGATACTATTGAAGGTCCCGTTATGGTAATTGCGGGACCAGGAACAGGTAAGACACAAATCCTTACCTTGCGCATTGCCAATATTCTTCTTAAAACTGACACTGACCCGTCGAGTATTTTAGCAATCACCTTTACCGACTCTGGAGCCAAAGCGATGCGTACCCGGCTACAAAAATATATTGGCGCTCGCGCGTACCAAGTGCCGATTTATACCTTTCACGGTTTTGCTGATAGATTAATTCGAGAGTATCCTGACGCGTATGACCGCATTATTGGCGGGAAGCCGGCCACCGAGATACAGAAAATTTCTATTATTGAATCAATTTTAGATAATCCCACTATTAAGAAGCTTCGTCCGAGTGGCGACCCTTCGTACTACGTACGTCATATTTTGCGGATTATTGCTGATTTAAAAAAGGAATATATAACCCCCGATGGGTTGGCTAAAATCGTTGATGGTCAAGAAGACGAATTAGCTAATACTGAAAAAACGCACACTAAAGGAGCGCACAAAGGTAAGGTGCGAGGTGACTACACAAAGTTAGAACAAGTGGTTGTTAAAAATAGGGAGCTCATTCATATCTATCGTCACTACCAAGCAAGTTTACGGGAGGCTAAACTCTATGACTTTGAAGATATGATTGCGGAAACGGTGGTGGCTTTGTCTAATAATGAAGATATGGTGCGCGATTTGCAGGAGCAATACCAGTATGTGTTAGCGGACGAGCATCAGGATGTGAACGGGGCGCAGAACAAGATCCTCGAACTCTTAGCGTCATACCATGACTCACCAAATATCTTTGTGGTAGGAGATGAGAAGCAGGCTATCTATCGGTTTCAAGGAGCGTCGTTGACGAACTTCATGTACTTTCAAGAACGCTTTATGGGAACTAAAGTCATTAGTCTGACTGACAACTATCGTTCGGGACAGATTATTCTAGATGCGGCCCATAGCTTGGTAGCGGTTGAGGATGGTCCGCTTACAGCATTACGTATTCCGCTACTCGCTCAAACTGTGGAAGCGTCACTCGTTACTACTCAAAGTTTTGCGCACACAGCAATTGAAGATTCATGGGTAGTTGAATCAATTGTAAAAAATAGTAAGGCGGGGATTCCCCTCGAGGAAATAGCTGTGATTGTACGCACTAATAAAGAAGTGGAGGCGCTTGCAACGCAACTTCGAAAAGCAGGCATGCAAGTGGCAGCGTCCGCTGATGGTGATATTTTGCAGCATCCAATCACGCATACTATTGAAGCGTTAATTTCAGTAGTAGTTACCACTAATAACGAAGAGGCATTGTTTACAGTGCTTCACGGAGCCTATTGGGGATTGTCGCTCCATGACGTGATTAAAATTTGTAGTGCTCGAAGCTACTCCACAACCTTGCTCTCTATTTTATCTTCATCAGAAAAATTAGCTGAATTGGGGGTAGACCATGTGGAAGCAGCTATGAATATCGTCACCGTGATAGAAACAGCCCGAGCCCGCAGTATCTCCCATGCCCCGCACCGAGTATTAGAGTATCTTTTACAGGAAAGTGGGTTCTTGGCACACGTTATGAAGCAGAGCCCCTTTGAAGGTGTGCGGATAGTACGTCGGATATATGACGAAGTGGAATCATTAGTTCAAAATGACGGCATGAGTACGCTGCAAGTCGTACGTGATCAACTGGCTCAGCGCCGCTTATATGGAGTGTCCATGGAAGCACCCTACATAGAAAGTAATACCAATTCGGTCAAAGTAATGACCGCTCATAAGTCTAAAGGACTAGAATTCGAAGTGGTATACATCCCACATCTTCAGGACAATAACTGGGGTGGGGGAACTAACCGAACGTATTTCACTATACCGCTGCAAAAAGTGGTCCTCGACGATATGGACAGTATTGATGATGAAAAGCGTTTGCTCTACGTAGCGATGACGCGCGCTAAAACTGCCCTACATTTTTCTAGTGCTAGCAGTAACACAAGCGGTAAAACTTTGGTTCAGAGTCGATTGATTACTGAAATTGATGACTCCTATGTTACTGAGCAAAGTGATGCAGGAGCTAGTGACTTTAATCCTATTAATACGCTAACACAAAATGATGTGGGGTTGCAGATTGATAGTAACTTTATCACCTCGGTGTTACGTGACCGGGGCTTTTCTGCAACTTCATTTAATAACTATTTAAAAAATCCTTGGGATTATATTTATCGAAATGTTCTTAGGGTTCCTGAAGTGCAGCCGGCTCACATGCAATTTGGTACCGCCGTCCACAGTGTTTTAGAGTATGTTACAAAGAACCATACACAGTCAGGCACTTTCCCCAGTGATACGGTAATCAAACAAAAACTCGAAACAGCTTTGGGACGGTTACCACTTTCGACCAATGAATTTGTGCGCTTGCTTGATAAAGGGTTACTCGTTATCTACCCCTATATTGATCACATGAAGCAAACTCTTACGGAGACTTCTAAAGAGGAACTAAATATAAAAACACTCTTGCAGACGGGCATTCCAGAATTTCCTGAGCTCCCGTTAACAGGGAAGTTAGATCGGGTTGATATTGACGCGCGGGGTAACGCTGTTCGTGTACTTGATTATAAAACTGGTAAACCAAAAACACGTAACGACATTGAAGGAAAAACGGCTAGTAGCGATGGTGCGTATAAACGACAATTAGTTTTTTATGCATTACTATTAAAATTAAATAATGATGAGCGTTACCAAACTAATACCTGCACGTTGTCGTTTGTAGAGCCTGATGCTAAGGGAGTGCTTCATGAAGAAACATTTACCATTTCTGACGCAGAAGTGGAAGTACTTACACAAGAATTAATTGACGCAGTTAAAGCTATCATAAAAGGTGATTACATACATGATCAAGCTTTGGCGGAAACCAGTAACTACGCTCATTACATTTCTTTGTTACGTTCATAACAATGAATAAACGAAATAATAAAAAATCCCCGACTTTTATGTCGGGGATTTTTTAGTGTGGTGCAGATTACGCACCTTCTCCTTCGAGTTGAGATACCAAGTTATCAATGATTTGTTTTACCACTGGATATGGTTGTGCGCCATTAATCACTGCTTGCTGACCACCGACTGTCACAATCGAGTACGGTGTACCTTGTGCTCCAGCAGCAGCTCCTTCAGCGATTGAAGCATCAACTTTGTCTTTGAATTTTCCACTATCAAGACATTCAGTAAATTTAGCTTTATCAACTCCTGCTGTGCCGGCAAATTCTGGCAAACGAGTCATATTGGTAGGAGCGTTCACATCTCGTTCACCAAATACTAAATCAGAAAACTTCCAGTACGCTTCACCACCACCAAGATCACCAACACAGTACGCCGCTTCAGAAATCCGCGGTGCGTTAGGGTGTAATTGTTCGAGAGGGAATTGGCGGTAGACCCAACCAACTTTACCCGTTACACCATAGTCTTCCATTACTCGAGTCATTGTCTCGTGGAAACTTTTGCAGAATGGGCAGTCGTAGTCAGAATATTCAATCACTAAGATGGGAGCATTGGGATTACCGCGAATATAGTCAGTGTCATCAACGGGGCGAACAGTGGTTTCCGTTGCTGTTTCGGTCGGAACATTATTAACGACAGCCACTGGTGCCTTTCCACTTCCACTAAAGAAAATGGCAGCGGCAATAAGTCCAAAGCCAATAACAATCGCAACAGGGATAGCTATAGATGGGGGGTTAGATTGAGGTTGCATAGGTATTAAAATGATTCTAATTAATAGTGCACAGACGTCCACTTACGGAATTATACACTACTAAGAAGGGTACTCGTAGGACTGTGATATACTTTTGTGGAAATTATGACTATTTTTGAAGCCATTATCTTGGGACTCGTCCAGGGAATTACCGAATTTCTCCCGATTTCTTCTTCCGGGCACTTAATCTTAATTAGAAGTCTTTTGGGGATGGAAGTAGAGGGGGCTTTGGCATTTGACGCCGTATTACAACTCGCTACCGTCTGTGCGGTGATGTTTTATTTTAAAAACGACTTGTGGCTTCTAACGCAAACTGCGTTACGAAAATTAGGACGGTTACCGGTCAATCAAAAAGACCTGACGTTACTAAATGCGTTACTTATCGGTACCATTCCTGCGGTGATTGCCGGGTTACTTTTAGAATCAACGATGGAAACACTATTCCGTTCACCGCTTTTGGTTGCGGGGGTGCTGGTGGTTGGTTCATTTTTGTTTATGTACGCCGAATGGGTCTATAGTAAAACCGTTCCGCAAAATGAAATGACTATTAAGAAAGGTTTCCAGATTGGACTATTTCAGTGTCTGGCTTTGATTCCCGGTATGTCTCGCTCTGGAGCATCAATTGCGGGAGGTATGCTCCTTGGTCTTACACGTGGGGAAGCGGCACGATTTTCCTTTCTCCTAGCTATCCCAATTCTCTTAGGGGCCGGAGCTAAAAAATTAATTGACCTGATTCAAGTCGGTGGGGATGTATCATGGGGCGCGTTAGTGGTAGGGTCATTTATAGCATTTTGGACCGGATTATTTGCGATTCATTTCTTGTTATCCTTTGTGAGGCGGAATACTTTGTGGCCGTTTATTTGGTATAGACTTTTACTTGCACTATTCGTAGCCTACACGGTTTTGGTGGCTTAAACGTCTAAATCACTTCATCTGCGTTGTTGCTCGGTCGCTCGCTTTTCACCGTACCGATGTACGGCTCATACGCTCACTCGGTCGCGCCTAGCAGCTAAAGCAATTTAAGACGTTTAGATTTTGCTTACTTGTTGTTACTTTGAAATTGGAATTATTGATATGAAAAAGGAGCGGGGGCCGCTCCTTTTGGTGTTATGAGGTGTTCATCAGTTCGTAATTTTTAAGTCGTAACTTTAGTCGTTTGATGAACTGCTTGAAGCAGATGTCGTGGGGATCTGTGGCAATTAATTCTGCAATGATGTCTGTGATCACCCTTTGTAAAATTGAATTACCTGCTAGGGCGATTATTTCCATAATCTTTGAACCGCCACCTACGAAACACGTCGTATGTTTTACTGCGTAGCTGCAGACTTTTAGGTAGTGGTCGATATGAGACTTAATTAAAGTTTCGATATCATCCCAGGTTGGCTTATCTGACCCGCTTCCACGTGGAGGAAAGTCCAACATTTTCGTCTCCTTTTTTCTTACTGCATGCTAGCTCACCAGACAATTTTGTCAATTAAAACAACAGCGAGTGGGTCATGGCGGTGTCTTCTTTGATCATCCAGGTTGATATGTCTAAGGGGATTTCGCGTTTGCGGGAGCCGTCTTTGAATTTTACGTGACCGTGCTTCATGGCGTAATCAAATACTTTTTTCGTGACCTTTACGTCCTGCTCACAGTACTTTTTGATTTCATCAATTTTACCTTCCTTCCACCAGCGTACAGCTTGCAGTCCGTTGGAAGATTTCTTGGCGCCAATTGTCGCTTCTGCAATACTATCAAGACGTAATCGTCGTCCGAGGGAAGCGCGAATTGATTCGAGAATATCGATACTTTTAATTTGGGTTAAATCTCCTGGGTAGTATTTATTTAAAAGGGGAATGTCAAAGTGGTTACTATTGTAGCCAACAAGCGCATCGGCTTGCTCTAAAAGTGGCCAGGCTTTGGCGATTTCATCAACGGTGACGGTGAGGTATTTGTCAGTCGCACTGTCATAAAAAGACCCCACCGAGATATCAAGGGCAGCCGGATCGCTACTGCCAACTTCTTGGAAAATATTCTGGGTTTCGAGGTCGAATATAATGTAGCGCATAAGAGAAAAATGGTTGAGAAATCAATTATATCACGAGTGCTCAAGATTACCCGAGATGCGCGACGGGTGATGAAAAATATTGTGAGGTGTGCTTATTGCACATTGAACAAAATTTTTTATCACCCAACAAAGCAGAATGGGTGATATTGAGTGCTTTCGAAGCCTACAGGTCTCCGTCGGTGAATTTTTTAAGGATATCTTCTATAGTTCCTTTAACTTGCATCTCTTCGTTAAGATTCTTAAGGGTGTAGGTGTTTTCTTTGATTTCGTTTTCACCAACCACGAGTACATAGTTTACAAGCTTCTCGCTGGCATCACCAATCTTTTTACCTAATTTTTTGGTACTGATGTCGGTCGCGACACTTAAGCCGGCGGTCTCGCGGAATTGCATAGCAATTTTTTGTGCCTGCAGGTTTTGAGCTGGGTCCATCGGAATCACCATCAAATCGGGAGCAGTGATATTGGCAGTAATTAAATCATGAGTTTCGAGAAAATCACGCATCGTGACATCACCCATACCAAATCCAATTCCAGAAATAGCTTCACCGCCAAACATGGAGGTGAGGTTGTCGTAGCGACCACCACCCAACATTGAACGGTTGTTTTCTCCTGAGACGTCAAAGATTTCAAAAATGGTCCCGGTATAGTAATTAAACCCTCGCGCAATTGAGCGATCGATTTTGACGTTGGTGATACCAAGTTCTTTTAATCCCTCAACCACTGCGTTGCTGTCAGTGCTGTCACCACCTGAAACCAGAGTGTATATTTTTTCCACCGCACTGCCATCCTCGACAATTTCACCTAAGGCAATTTTGTATTCGGTAGCTGATATCTTATAAAATCGATCGTTAAGTCTGGTGATGCTGTCTTGCACTGATTCATCAGTAACACCAAAGCCAGCGTAGAGCGAACGCATTTCGGTTCTATCGTTCACTCGAATTTCAAACAATGACGGGTCAGCACCAAAGTTAAGAATTACTTGTGAAGCTAACGCAATCATTTCAACATCAGCGGTATAGTCTGTCGCGCCAAAAATATCACAGTTTAATTGCCAGTGTTCTCGCAACCGACCGCGCTGTGGACGTTCATACCGAAATAGGTTAGGTATAGAATACCAACGAATGGGGAACGACAGTTCACGCCGTTTACCGGCTACCATCCGGGCCACGGTTGGAGTCATTTCAGGACGAAGTGTTACCTCTCGTTCTCCGCGGTCAATAAAGGTGTATGTTTGTTCATTCACCATTTCTTCGTTTTCTGCCCCTTTCGCTTTATATAAATCAGATGGTTCAAGTACCGACGCGTCGTACCGTTCAAACCCAAAACTCTCGGCTGTTTGGCTCCAGACATCAAAAATGTACCGTTGGACCGCCATGTCTTCTGGGTAGAAGTCGCGTACCCCTTTGTATGAATCAGTTGGTTGAGTTTTGTCAGTCATAATGGATTGATTGTAGGGGAGGAAGGCTTAAATGGCAAGTAAAATATAGTTTCCCTGCAGATTTATACTAGTGGAATTATTTTTAAATTAATCAGCCAAAGGAACATTATTTCCGAGTTTTTGGAGTCGTTCATCCATCGCGGTTTGAATGAGTGCCTGGAGTTCTCGTGGATCAGGAAGGAAACGGCTTTCAAAGTTGCTCTCTGCGGCAGAGGCGGTTTGGGCGCGAACTGTACCATAGTTAAGTAAGGTAGGAATTAATCCGGTGATAGAGACTTTAATATCTTGCAATCGTTCTAATCTAAAATTACTCACTTTACGACTAAAATAATTTACCTGATCAATCACAATAATCCGTCTGTCGGTAATTACCCAGAGATCAAGATAGTAATGAGTCCAAGCGGTTGCAGTGGCCATGGCGCTCATCAGTAACCAGGCAGATAATCCAAAAATAATTATGGGCGTCTGCGTTTCAAGAAAATTTATAATCAGTAATTCCGGCGGTAAAGCTAAGGCAATCATTAATCCAAATACCGGCATTAACCCAAAAAGGACTATAACGAGTAACTCTACGGTAATTACAAACCAGTGTTTACGTACCGTTTTAATTACCAATTCATCTGGTTCAAGTTGTATTTTTTCAAATAACATACAATTTTAAATAATTAACACGCTTAGTCCCATCAGGGCCAGGAGGGGAAGGGTAATCACAAAATACGCTAGATACGTTTGGATAGTAGCTGATTTTTCTACTGAATAGTTTTGCCAGTGATAGTAAAACACAATGGTAAAAATAACATAGATAATAACGGCGACTAAGAAAATAACATTGGTTATTAAATCGAGAGGTAACGAGAGTGAAGGAATGTTTGCCATATCTACTATTGTGCCATAGTGAGCACGCTAAAACGAGGGACTCCGTACTGGTCAGGGTGGGTAATTATAGAGAAGCCATGTTCGAGCGCGAGGGAAGCGATTTCCGCAACTTGTGCTGGTTCATGTTCAATCCAGAGTTGTCCGATTGGGGTGAGGTACAGGGGTGCACAAGTAATAATACGAGCAATTATTTCCATCCCACTATCACCCCCGAATAATGCCAGATGTGGTTCCTGTTCGACAACGTTAGTATCTACCGTATTGGCAGCAGCATCTATATAGGGCGGGTTAGTGAGAATGAAATCAAATTTTTGCCCCGGTGGTACATTTTCAAACAAATCACCACTGATGATGTTTATTTCATTCTCTCCAACCTTTCTGTTAACAGAAAGGTTGGAGAGAATATTTTTTTCAATGGTGGGCAGGTGAGCAGGGTCGAGTTCGGCAAATGTCACGTGAGCGGAAGATTCAGCTTTTGCGACCGCCACCCCAATCGCTCCACTACCAGCACAAAGGTCAAGAATTTTTAAGGAGGAGGCAGGACCTCCTTCGGTAGTACGTTCGAGGTCTCGCCTCGAACTATGCACTCTGATGGCGGTGATGGCTTTTTCTACCCAATATTCTGTTTCCGGGCGGGGGATGAGGGGATAGGAGTCGAGGTGGATGGTGCAATCAAGAAACGGCACAGAACCAATGAGGTAGGCGAGTGGTACTCCAGCCTCCAAACGGACACAATCAGCGTTGAAAGCGGAGCTTTCCACGCCTTGATATTTTTCCTTCAGAAGCCAGGCTTTTTCTTGATTTTTCATCGAATTTATGGCATGGTACTACACGGAAGCTTAGAAAACAAGCTGATTTGTGAAAATCAAGGGAGATGCCAACATGAATTTTAATGCTGCAGAAGTGCAATTCCGAACGCTCGTGACCCAGGTCGTAAATGATTTGGTGAATAATTGTACGGATATAAGCTCTGACAAAATCACCGAAAGGTGGTTTTGCGAGCAGTTGTTTGAAGTTGTTGAGCTTAATCTCTTGACGACAGAAGAAATCAGTAAACTGTTTGGCTGGGATGATATCACCAGAGTAAATAGACTTTATGAATGGGTTTCGTCAAAAGAAGACGAAAAATATTGGAGTCTCGTTTGGCCAAAAAATCAATACGTACAGAGGGTACTTTTGATGGCCTTTGGTATCGCGTTCAAATACAAATTGAGCTTTAAACTCGAGTTTTCATCTGAAATGTACGTACCAGTCCCTCAGTTGGAAAGGCTTGTTCCAGAACCACTAGTGCCGTGGCATATACCATTGCTTGAGCTGGGGTGGTTCGAAGAAGTTCCTAAGTCAGCGCAACGCTCGCTTACTGCGGCTGGTGTTGTCACATTAGGTCAACTGCTCATCAAAAGTGAGGATGAGGCGTATGAGATAATTCATGCTTACAACACTGTGGCTCGGATAAGAAACATCTTGAAGCGACAAGGACTGGAATTTGCTTCAGTGACGGACGAAGACTACCAGTTGTACATGAGTCATCGAGTGGAAGCGTCAAGCGCTGATGAATAATTTGGTCAAAATTGATAAAGGCGACACCGCGGTGTCGCCTTTTCTACGTCTAATTTTGCAAATCTGGTATACTGGTGATAATTATATACATATGTCAGACAATTCAAACGTGCCGATGTTGGAGATTAAGAATTTGGTGAAGGTGTACAAAGGGGGGAAGAAAAAAGATGATAAAACTGCCGTTGATGGAATAAGTCTCTCTATCCCTAAGGGGGCGTTTTTTGGATTGCTTGGTCCCAATGGAGCGGGGAAGTCGACGACGATTCACTGCATTACGGGCATCGCCCAACCTACTAGCGGTCAAATTCTTATTGATGGGGTGGATGTGGTGGCTGACTATAAATTGGCACGTACTAAAGTCGGTCTCTCACCGCAGGAATTTAACGTGGACATTTTTTCAACGCCGGTGGAACTTATGGATTTTATTGGTGGGTACTATGGAATTCCGCACGAGGTAAAAATGAAGCGAATTAATGAATTGATTGCACAATTTGATTTGGAAGAACACAGAAATGTTAAGTTCCAAAAATTATCCGGCGGACTAAAACGTCGAGCGATGTTGGGACGAGCACTCGTGCATACACCGGACCTACTAATTCTCGATGAACCAACCGCTGGAGTGGATGTTGAACAACGGCGAGGATTATGGGCGTACCTCAAGGAACTAAATGAAGGCGGAAAAACAATTATTCTTACCTCGCACTATTTAGAGGAAATTCAGTATCTCTGTCGAGACATTGCGATTATTAATCATGGACGGATTGTAGCGCAAGGTACCAAAGAAGAATTTATGAAAGATGGTAAATCAATTGAAGAGGCGTACTTGGCAGTTATTGGTGAGTCTGATAAAAAATAATTATGACTATTAATTGGATTGGGTTATATACGATGTTGAGACGCGAAGTTAAAAGAACCTTGCGTGTGTCAGTGCAGACTTTGGCAGCGCCGGTGATTTCTGCAGCTCTTTACATTTTTATTTTTGGTACCGTGATTGGATCAAAAATAGAAAGCTTTGCTGGGGTGCCGTATATCTCTTTTGTATTTCCGGGAGTACTGATGCTTTCAATCATTAATGCGAGTTTTTCCAGTGCTTCGTCGGCACTATTCTTTATGAAATTTACCCGGGGCATTGAGGAGATTTTAATAACACCATTTTCGTATCTTGAGATGTTGCTCGGGTTTGTGGGGAGTGCGGTTGCGCGGGCGATGATTGTGGCGTTTCTGATTCTCATTGTCGGAATGTTGTTTGGGGCTGTGACGCTCACCAATCCACTCATGTTCATATTTTACGTCGCCGCCATTTCAGCCATCTTTGCGATGTTAGGAATTATTGTAGCTCTGTGGGCTGAAGGGTTTGAACAATTACAAATGCTTAATACCTTTGTGATTACACCTTTAACGTATTTGGGCGGAATTTTCTATTCTATTACCATGTTGCCAGCACTCGCAGCGCAAATTACCGTGCTTAACCCATTCTTCTACTTTGCTGATGGAATTCGTGGTTCAATGATTGGCTATCATGAAGCAAATCAAGTAGTCGGATTAATCATTACTGTTGGTTTGGTGTTGGTGTTGGGGACGGTGGTTACGCAGATATTTAAACGAGGTTGGAAAATCCGATCTTAAACTCGCAAAAAATTGAATGAAGAAATGAACGTAGTGATTATTCTGAATTTATGTCCTGATTTTTTCTTTCCTTGGGAAAATCACTGGACCCCCATCTAAGGCTTAGTGATTTTATAGAAGCACAATGAGCGTCTTTTGGTAAATGAGTCCCCATATCAAAAATACAATTTAGTTGCGGGCTGTTATACTTTTAACAGTATGAATAAAAATCCAAAATTATATGAAACCGTTGCAGCGTTGATGGCACACGGCAAGGGAATTCTCGCCGCTGACGAAAGTGATAGTACCGCTGGGAAGCGATTGGAGATGGTCCATCTTCCCAACGAAGAGGCGAACCGGCAGGATTTTCGAGAAATGATGTTTACCGCTCCGGGTATTGAAGAGTATCTTTCTGGAGTGATTCTCTATGACTCAACCTTAAAGTCAGGTACTGATGACGGGACACCATTTGGAGAGTTGCTTATTTCACGCGGAATTATTCCGGGCATTAAAGTAGATCTCGGGACTAAGGATTTTGAAGGGTTTAAAGGTGAGGTTATTACCCAAGGGCTCGATAACCTTGAGGACAGATTTAAAGAGTACTATGATCTCGGTGCCCGGTTTGCTAAGTGGCGGATGGTTGTGTCAATTGACGACACCATTCCTACCGATCAGTGTCTTGAAGTAAACGCGGTGATGATGGCTCGATACGCTCAGATTGCGCAACGCTGTGGCATTGTGCCAATGCTTGAGCCTGAAGTTATCTTTGCTGGTTCACATGATATTGTCCGTGCCGAAACAGTTACCACGAGAGCTATTCAAATATTGTTCCAAGCTATGATGCGTTATAACGTAGACTTAGAAGGATTGATTCTAAAATCCTCAATGGTGCTTGCGGGAGATATGTACCCTCAACCATCAACACCTGAAGAAATTGCTAACGCAACCTTGCGCACCTTCCATATGTCCGTGCCATATGCAGTTGGCGGCATTGTATTTCTCTCTGGTGGACAAACACCAAAGCGAGCGACAGAAAATCTCAACGCCATCGCCAAATTAGGAGAACAACCATGGCCAATAACATTTTCATATTCCCGCGCCATTGAAGAACCGTTCCTTATGGCCTGGGAAGGGAAGCCTGAGAACCAAGAGGCAGCGCAGAGTATGCTGCTTCATGTGTGTAAGATGAATTCTCTCGCTACCAAGGGCGAATACGATTCAGCGAAGGACTCAAAGCTAAAGTAGGGAACGCGTCCAAAAACCGCAATCTACTGCGTTAGCAGCGTCGTACCGTTGTCACCGTTCAGATGAACGGCTCCGGCCGGTACTCCTTGCCGCCTTGTAGCTTATCGATTTTATGAACACGTATCGATGATTGAGAGTTTTAAATTATGAAAGAAAAACAAAAAGGCCCCTTGCGGGGCTTTTTGTTACTTCTTTTGTTTATAGACTGTGTGTTCTTTGGCGATTGGGTTGAACTTTTTGGTTTCGTACTTCTTACTTGGGTCTTTCTTTACCTTATTGTTAAAACGAGTGTAGTAAACGTGGCCTTTACCAACGCCTTTAGCGTTTCCGGCTGAAACCAACTTTACGAGTAAATCTTGTGACATAGTGGTGACGATTGTAGCAGATAAGGCACTTTGAGTCAATAATATGTGTAAAAGTAAGACTATACACAGCTATTAGGTTCGAAAAACCAGGCGCTAAAAAGTACCGTGTTATGATGGCTTGGTAAGCAAATAAACTCAATGTTTGCCGACTTTTTGCCATGAAAGTACTCACTTTTGGCTGGGATTTCCCACCGTCACGAAACGGTGGTCTTGGCGTAGCTTGCCATGGATTAACCCGGGAACTATTTCATGAAGGAATAGAAGTTATCTTTGTATTGCCTAAGAAACAAGAGACAATCGGCACTCCCAAATTTGTGTTTGCGGGTGCCGAGCGAATGACAACGGTGATTGAGGTGCAGTCGGCAATTGCTCCGTACCATAGCGGTCAAAGCCAGGTGACCAGTATTATTGGTTATCACACTGACGGAACCCCACGATTCGCTACCCGGTCAATGATTGATGAGGTGCATCTCTTTGCGTTGCAAGCGGCGCATATCGCGCGCACGCATCAGTTTGATATTATTCATGCGCACGACTGGAGTTCGTATCTCGCCGGAGTGGCAGCAAAAAAAGTCAGTGGCAAGCCGCTGATATTGCACGTGCACGCTACGTCATTTGATCAAGCGGCCAGTAATAACGTTGACCCAGAAATTTTCCGGATTGAACAAGATGCGTTTAACGCCGCTGATTCTGTTGTAGCAGTGAGTGAATTTACGCGACGCATCATTATTGAAAAGCATCGTATTGAACCTAATAAAGTTACGGTCGTCCATAATGGGTGTGATACGTTTGTGCCACCGGTACATGAACCCACGCTACGCGAACTTAAAGCTCAAGGTAAAAAAATTGTTTTGTACCATGGACGGATTACCATTCAAAAAGGCGTCGACTATTTCGTACGGGCCGCGAGACGTGTGGTTGATGTTGATCCGAATGTGGTGTTTGTGATTTCTGGCTGGGGTGACATGCAAAACCAAATCATCAGACAGGTTGGCGAGTCAGGGTTATCTGGTCATGTCATTTTTGCCGGAGCGCTCTGGGAGGATGAACGAGACCGGATGTATCAATCGGCAGATTTGGTGGTAATGCCGTCAGTGTCAGAACCATTTGGCTTGGTGCCACTGGAAGCGATGCAACACGGTACGCCGTCACTCATTTCAAAACAGTCGGGAGTAGCAGAAGTATTAACGCATGTGCTTAAAGTTGATTTTTGGGATGTGGATGGAATGGCTAATCACATTTTGGCAGCGATGCGGTATGATGTATTGCGAGCCCAATTAACTAAAGAAGGTCGTGTTGAAATTAATCGTTTGTCCTGGCGCGAAGCAGCCAAAAAAGTAGTGACCCTCTATAAAAATCTTGTGTCGTATATTTCTGCCTAGTTATGTTATCTGTTTGTCCTTACTTTCACGTGCATCAACCATACCGCGTTAAGCAGTATCGTGTTTTTGATATTGGAAACGACACTGAGTATTTTAATGACAATAGTGAAACTGATTTAAACAATCGTCGCATTATTGATAAGGTTGCGAATAAATCATATCGTCCCACTAATAAAATCTTAAAAGAACTGCTTGATACACATCCAGAATTTCGATTTGCCCTGTCGTTCTCGGGGACCGCTCTTGATCAATTCGAAGCGTATGTGCCTGACGTATTAGAATCGTTTCAAGAACTAGTCGCTACCGGGCGGGTAGAGATTTTGGCTGACACCTACCACCACTCGCTGGCGTTCTTTTACTCGGTGCCAGAATTTGAGCGTCAGGTAGACAAGCACAAAAAGCGTATCAAATCATTATTTGGCGTCACGCCCCGCGTATTTCGAAATACTGAATTGTCGTATCGTAATGACTTGGCAAAATGGTGTGAAGACAATGGCTACCTAGGCATCATGGCTGAAGGTTGGGACAAGTATCTCGGATGGCGAAGTCCAAATTACGTGTATTCACCAAAAGGCTGTGACAAAATTAAGGTACTGCTTAAAAACTATAAGCTTTCGGATGACGTAGCCTTTCGATTTGGTAACCAGGCATGGGAAAGTTTTCCCCTCCAAGCCGAGACGTTTGCTGACTGGGTCCATGCACACCATGGGAATGGCGAGACCGTCAATCTTTTTATGGACTACGAAACCTTTGGTGAACACCAATGGGAAGATACTGGTATTTTTAATTTTTTGCGCGCGTTACCAGCGAATATTCTCAAACACCCTGATACTAGTTTTAAAACTCCTACGGAAACAATTCAAAGTTATTCATCAACGGGTGAGTATGATGTACCTGATGTGTTGACCTGGGCTGATACTGATCGCGATCTCACTGCCTGGACGGGGAATGATATTCAGCGTGACGCGCTTGGAAAAATTTATGCGCTTGAAGCTGACATCATGGAAATTAATGATAAGGAACTGACTGAAATTTGGCGGAAGCTCCAAACCTCTGACCACTTTTATTACATGTGTACCAAATGGTCAAACGACGGCGATGTGCACGCGTACTTCAGTCCGTACCAATCCCCATATGACGCGTATATCGCCTTTATGAATGCGCTTTCTGATTTACAATTAAGAGTAGCAGCGAGAGTCGCAAAAGTTCGGGCTAAAAAAGTCGAGCAAGCCAAAAAAATAAAAGTAAAAGAGGAGGTGGCGCAAACGATATTGACGGTCAATCACAAACCGACGCCACCAATTGAGTTAGTCACCGTACAGTTGACCCTAAAGATGAGATTGGAATCATGGTTGCGACGGTCGGTTATAGGAGGGAAGATCTGGTCAATGTTCCATCGTAAATAATTAGTTCTTTAATATGAAAACAACAACAAAAAAAGTAGCAGCAAAAAAAGTGGCCAAAGCTACTCCAAAAAAAGCGGTTGCTAAAAAAGTGATAACAAAACCAGTAAAGCCGGCGGTAAAAAAACTAGCTGCTCCTAAAACGGTAGCCAAAAAAACCAGTACAGCCCCCGCTCTCAAAACGCTCGTCGTGGCCTCCAGTCACAATTCTTTTTGGATGAACGATGGACAGATTTTAAATACACTGGTGGCTTTAGCAGGAGCCTTGCGGGGAATGGATGCAGCTGTGTATAAATACCACACTAATAACGGACGACACGATTTTGCTAATTGGGTGGATGATGTGTTGGGTGATATTGACTGTGCGGTAGATTTACGGACGTGCAAAACTGCCAAAACAGCGCAAGCGGTAGTGGTGAAACACCTCAAGAAGTACTCCTACTAACTATGGCGCGCGCACTTACTCTAGGGAACGGAAACATGCTGGTCGGTATGGACTACCGCGGGCAAGTACGTGATTTGTATTGGCCGTACGTTGGGCAAACTAATCACGTCAGTGGAGCGAGTGGTATTTTTGTGCACCGTATTGGTGTGTATGTAGAGGGAGTAATTTCCTGGCTTGATGACCCTGCGTGGGACATTACTATTGGAGCAGTCGGGGATAGTGTCTTGGGTAATTTTACCGCTGTTCATGAAGGTTTAGGTGTAACTCTGTCGAGTCGTGACGCCGTCCATAATGAACACGATGTATTTATTCGTCAGTTTACCGTGACGAACACGTCGAATGAAGCGCAAGAAATCAAATTATATCTCGCCCAGCAATTTCGGATAGATGAATCTAGACGTGGCGACACTGCTTTTTACGATCCACGGGTGGGAGCAATTATTCACTACAAAGGTGAAGATACTTTTTTAATAAACGCCACCCATAACGGCAAACAATTTACAGATTACACCATTGGGTTGTTTGGTATCGAGGGGCGTGACGGTGCGTGGCATGACGCCCATGATGGTGTCTTGGAGCGAAACCCAATTGAACACGGATCAGTCGATTCAGTACTTGGGTTTACGTGTCAGCTGGAAGCAGGTGCGAGCGCCGATATTTCTTACTGGATCGCGTGTGGTCGTTCTATTCCGGCTGTACATACGCTCGATGCGATGGTGATTGAGGAAACCCCTGATAGACTCAGGCAAGCAACGGACGCCTACTGGAAAGCCTGGCTTAATAAAAATGGACGGGATATTTCAATGCTCGGGCAAGATTTGCAAACCCTCTACCGACGGTCTTTGGCAATTATCCGGGTTCATACTGACAACCGCGGAGGAATTATTGCGAGCTCAGATACCGACATGTTGCACCATGGCCGCGACACTTATAGTTACGTCTGGCCACGTGATGGCGCCCTGGTAGCGCACGCCCTTGATGCTGTTGGATACAGTGAAGTGGCGGAACGTTTCTTTGCCTTTATGGCACGGTGCCAAGAACCCGCTGGGTATTTGATGCATAAGTATTTAACCGATGGTAGTTTGGGTAGTTCCTGGCACCCGTGGCTCCAACATGGAAAAGCTTTCCTACCAATTCAAGAAGATGAAACGGCCAGTGTGTTATTTATGTTGTGGCGGCACTATGAGCTCACCAAAAATTTAGAATTTATTGAAGCACATTACAATTCTTTTATTGAGCCGGCGGCCAAGTTCCTGTGTGACTACATCGAGCCTTTAACGGGCTTACCATCCGCATCTTTTGATTTATGGGAAGAAAAGTATGGTACCTCAACCTACACTGCTTCATCGGTCTATGGCGGACTGATGGCCGCTGTTCGGTTTGCAAGTTTACTTGGAAAGGAAAATGACGCTCGAACCTGTTTGGCCGTAGCGGAACGTATGCAAAAAGCGATTGTGGGTGTGTTGTATGATCCTGATATCAAAATGTTTGTGAAGCATGTTACGCACACTGAGGATGGGGAATTGGTGTTTGATCGCACCATTGATGCCAGTAGTTTCCACGGGGTAGTATTTTTTGGAGTTCTCGAATCAGATGATGCTCTTGTCAAAACGTCGCTTAAAACGATTGAAAAGGTATTACAAGTTGAAGGTAGTAGCAAAGGCTTTGTCCGATACCAGCATGATCGCTACTACACGATGCAAGAAGCCGGAAGTCCCAATCCGTGGGTGATTTGTACGTTGTGGATTGCTCAGTACTATATAGTTAACGCTAAAAAAGCAGCTGATTTAAAACCAGCGCTCGAGTTGTTAGAATGGACCGCCTCACACGCGTCATCAACCGGGACTCTTTCAGAGCAGATGCATCCGCATACGAGAGAGCATCTTTCGACGTCGCCACTAATTTGGAGTCATGCCGAGTATGTTTTGACAGTAGATTCCTACTTGAAGAAATTATCGAGCCTGCGGTAATTGTTTCAAAAGCACTTCATCTACGGCGTTGCATTTCGCTAAATATTCTTCACCGTACAAAAAGTACGGCTCAGCTTATTTAACTCATGCGCCTTGTATCTAAAGCACTTTTGAAACAATAATTGATTACTTAAACGGACGAACGGAAGGGAAATTATTTGTATATTTTTTTCCAGAAGCCTTGGTTGAGGGGGATTTTTTGGTATTGGCCGATTTTGGTGCGGTGGATATGATAGGCGAGGCCGGTGGTGCCGGCTTCTTTGGCGATTACTTCACTCAGTGTACGCATGTAGGTGCCGGAGCTGGCTGTGCAAATGAAAGTAACTATTGTGAATTGGTCAGTTGGTGTGCCGGTTTCTATAAAAAGCTTCCAATCTTTGCGAACGTCCACACGTCTAAAATCATTTCCGAGGGCTTTACTGGGGTCGGTAACGGGAGCAATAGATTCAATTCTAGTGCTCACTTCATCATAAATTTCTGCTCGGTTTTTTGATTCAATCTTTACGACCTTGAGAGAGTAGATGGTTGATTGTTTGGTTGGGATGGTGATTTCATTCAGTCGGCCTTCAAGTGTCCAGACATGCAGTGGTTTGCCGTGTACGGTTTTAGATGAAAAGTGAGGATAGGGGAGAGTGACTGAACCGATTAGTTTTTTAACGATGAGTGACAGTTTAGACTTCAAAACAGACGGCACTTTGAGGGCTATGGTGAGTCTACCTAATACATCGGCGGTATCAGACGATACGCCAAATAAAACAGAGAATTCATATTCTTTGTCGAGGTGGTGGTACTGCTCTTGAACTTTACACTCATCTCCAATGAGTACGAGAAGTTTCCCCGAGGCCATTGGATCAAGTCGTCCAGCGTACGCTAGGGGGACACCAGTAAATTCAGGATGAGCCGCCCGCCATAACTCAGCACATTCAAGCGGTGTTTGTCCCACGCCTTTTTCTAACACGACATACTTTTGCATATTGGTACTCTAGCATAAAAAAGAAAGAGCCGGACAAATGAATGCCAGCTCCTTTGCGTTAGAATCCAAGTTCAGGATGTTGGAATATCCTGACAGATGGGATTGAACTCGTCGTAACGAATCCAACGTCCTTCATAGTACAATTTTTGGTTGCCGTCCTCGTCCAGAGAATACGAATCGAGGATAGGGCTGTCTTCGCCGATCAGGTTCACGATCACCTTTGACCCTGAACATGATTTTACTTCCCAAAGATACTCCTCCATGTATATTTCATGGTCGGGGTTTTCAGTGGTGAAGGTAAAGTCCTGGTCGGTGCACGTGCAAAGCTCTTGAGCGATGCCTTGGCTGCCGACGAAAAGTGAAAGAACTGCTGCTGCGATAAGTTTCATTTGATCCCTCAATCTGGCGTGCGAGCATTAGTGCCGCACTTACCGAGCAGTATAATACCATAGATTATGGAAAAAATCAAGTATTGCAGGTTGATGAATATTGAATAGATATCCAGTCCCAGCAATTTACCCTAGGAATAAGGGGTAAATTGGGAACAAATTTCGCCATAGGCTCTTCGTTTGTTGGCTCAGTTTTCGGCGTCTTCCTCGTCTTCAATTTCACTTTGAATTATCTCTTCAATAATGTCCTCAAGCGAAATTACACCAATGGCTTCGCCAGAATTTTTTTCAACAATGGCGAGATGTTGTTTTTTCTTGAGCATCCGGGCAAGTACCGTATCGAGGTATGCGCTCGGGCGGATACGCATGATATCTGACTCAAAGGCATCTTCTGTTTGTTTGATTGAAATATCCTCGTCTTCAGTTAAGAGGTCTTTTGTGAATAACACACCAACAATATTTTTATTGTTACCGCTGTAAACGGGGAAGCGGGAGTACCCTAATTCAGAAACTTCTTCAAAAAAAGTATTGGTTAATTTTTGATTCTCATCAAACATCGCCACCTTTTCAATTGGTGTCATAACCTCGCGTACCTGGAGGTGGGAAAACTGTAAGGCGCCATGCACGATACGTTCCTCATCAGCATCAATGGGGCTATGTTCTGATTCTTCGTGTTCAGAAATAATCTGCATGATTTCATGCTTGGAGTACATTGAAGGCGTTGCATGTCCCAAGAGACGATCAAGAGAATAGGCTACGGGAAAGGCGATTGGATATGCTATAAAAAGTAAAAAGCGGGTGAGAGGAGCTAGCTTGCTACCAAAGGCTAAGGCATGTCGTGAAAACAAAGCTTGAGGACCGATTTCTCCAAAAAGGAAAATGAGCGCAGTAGCAAGGAAACTAGCGAATACGCCACTTACCAGTGAGCCCAGAAAGACTGACAAAATTGTATTTACTGTCACATTACCGAGCAAAAGGGTAGTGAGTAAAAGATTACCCCTCGCACGCAGAGGGTAGATAGCCAATGCTTGCGGGTCACCGGCGTTTGCTCGTCTTCGTAGTGAGGCAATATCAAGCGAAAAATACGCCAACGTCAAACCCGAGAACGTGGCCGAGCACAGAATAAGAAACAGCGAAATAAGATAAATCACAAAAAGAAATTAGACTGGAGTTCCAACTAAAAATGAATTAACAATCATCAAGAGTACAAAGCCAGCGAGCGCTAAAATTAGAAATTTCATATTCCCAAAAGAGTACCATATTTTTTCCATTTGTACATAAAAACACCTCCCGCTGTGCGGGAGGTGTTTTTTAGTTTTCATTCTAAGTTACTTAAAGGTTGGGTAGTTTTTGAATTGCCAAACATCGAACAACTTTCAGAACTGGATGCAGTCCTAGGCGTGCAAGGAAAATTGTTCGAGTCGTACTTTTGTACGGTGAGAATAATTTTGCGCCGCACAACAACGGAATGCGCCAGTTCTGGGAGTTGTCTCTACTTGGTCACAAACGTCAAAGCCATCCCTTTCTTATCTGCCCGTCCAGTCCGCCCAATCCGGTGAACATAATCTTCGTAGGCATTTGGTAGGTCGTAGTTAATGACGTGTGAGACGTCGTCAACGTGAATACCACGGGCGGCTACGTCGGTTGCTACCAATACTTGCACGCGACCTGTCTTGAAGTTCTGGAGAGCACGTTGTCGTTGTGGGTGACTCTTGTTTCCGTGAATGGCGTCTGATTTGATACCAGCGCGTGAAAGTTCTTGAGATAACTTTTCTACACTGTGCTTCATTGCTCCAAAGATAATGACACGAGTGAAATCAGCTTTTTTAAGGAGGGCAGTGAGTGTATCAAACTTTGTGTGTGGTTCGTAGTACACAACGTCTTGGGTGATACTGCCGGTAATATCTTTTTTGCGTACTGAAATAGTGATTGGGTCATTCATGAATTCATGAATCAATCCCTTCACTGTGTCAGACATAGTCGCAGAGAAGAATAATGTTTCGTGTGGGTCCGGTACGTCTTTAAGAATAGCGCGCATGTCGTGTATGAATCCCATGTCGAGCATTCGGTCAGCTTCATCTAAGATGATAGTTGAGAATCCAGCTGGCTTGATGTGACCACGGTCAATTAAATCCTGTACTCGTCCTGGAGTACCAATAATAAAATGGTTTTGACGCTTAAGGCCCATAATTTGTGGACGGATGTTCATTCCTCCTACACAGACAGTAGAAAAGATTTTCATTTTTTCAGTCAGACGCTTGAGTTCTTGTTCAACTTGAATCGCGAGTTCGCGAGTTGGAGCCAGAATCAATGTTTGTCGACTATATTGCTTGAGGGTTTTGTTAATGGTGGGAATAAGAAACGCAGCTGTTTTACCAGTACCTGTTTGTGCCAACCCAACAACATCACGACCATCCATAATGTGCGGGATGATTTGATCTTGAATTGGTGAAGGGATAGTAAGTCCCATGTTAGTAATTGTTGTAACGAGTGGTTGTTCGAGACCAAATGTCTTGAATGTGTGAGTCGCTTTATACACTTCTTCCGTAGCACTGGTGTCTACCGGGTTAAGGTTGATGTATTTTGAAACGTCAAACGTCTGCATTTTGCGTCCGCCTCGTCCGCCGCCTGAGCGAGCAGAAGATCCACGACCACTGCCACTTGAGAAAGGACGTCGGCCAGAACGTTGTGCTGGACTAGAAAAACTACGTCCACCACCTGAGCGGTCAGCAGAAGGAGCGGAGTATGAACGACGTTCATTTGAACGCCCGCCTGAGGCGCTTTCACCGCGACTTCCAGAACTACTAAATCGTCGCGCTCCTCCAGTTGACGCTCCGCCAGAGCGGGGACGACTAGAAAAAGCTGGTTTCCGACCAGGTCGGCTTGTTGATGAATCCATATTTGTAAATGTCTTTAGAGACCTCTGTAAACGAATACAGTTCTAGGCACGCAAACAAAATAATGCGAGCCGTACTTCTTGTACGGTGAGTATTATTTTGAGCAGCGTAACGACGAAATGTGTCGTTTACAGAGGTCGAATGTGCAGGTTATAAACCAATCGAAGGGGTAGGGTGGCAAGTAGCCACAAAATTCTTCTACTGCCACTAAAGATGCCCTACACGAGAATCTTAAGGTGATAAGAGAATAACACGGATGAACTATTTGGTCAATATCTATACAGCGAATGTATCTGGTGTACTATTTCTAAGGTTACGTTGAGTGAAGGAAACCAACAATGAACATCGTCGTAGTAAAGACAGTCTTCTCACTTATTGTGCTAGGACTGATGTTTTTACCCTTGTGGTTCTTCTTGGGGGCGAGAAGCATGCTCAATCCCGAGGGTTTCCTCCAAGAATTCTTTGTTCTTGGTGTGGGAATTTGGCTGGTCGGGGCAGCACAGTTGATGTTCTTTATCGTGGGAATGATTGTTCAATACTTCATATGGACTGATTAGCATTCCTCCATGTCGCTACATTAACCCCCGGCAGTCATATGCTGGGGGTTAAAATTTTATTACTAAAACTTTTCAGCTTCAAACATACTATTCTGCATGATAGTATTTGCAAAAAATATGAAAGAAAGATTTTCTTTAAAAGATCATTTGTTTAATAAGGATACCGTTACGTATTTAGCGGATTTGTTTGTCGCGGTGGATGCTACTTTTAATAAAAAGAAGTTTGTAAATGAAGTAGTGGGGAAGTTCCCGGAGTTAGAACTAAAGGCGCGTATTGTTTGGATTACCGAAGTCCTCGCTCGCCATTTACCAAGCGACCCAGGTGATGCCATGAAGTTAATTGTTCGTGCACTCCCGTCGCCATTAGACCCTAATAAAACTGATGATGATTTTGGCAGGTTCATTTTTGCTCCCCTGGGGGAATACGTCGTGCAAAATGGCTGCACCAAAAAATATCTCAAACAATCACTGGCAACGTTAAAACAAATAACGATGCGGTTTTCGATGGAAGATGCGATGCGAGCGTTTTTGAATAATTTCCCCACTGAAACGTTAGCACAATATGATAACTGGGTGACTGACAAAAATTATCATGTGAGACGATTAGTAAGTGAGAGTACACGGCCAAGTTTGCCGTGGTCTAAGAAATTAACGCTTGAGTACACTGTGCCTCTGCGTTACTTAGATATACTTCATGCTGACCCGACAAGATATGTCACCCGATCGGTTGCCAATCACTTAAATGATATTAGTAAGAAAGATGCACCATTAGTAGTCTCGACACTCACACAATGGCATTCACAAAAAAAGCAAAAACCAGCCGAGCTTAATTGGATTACTCGGCACGCACTGCGAACATTGGTAAAGAAAGGGGATACGGAAGCACTCGCTTTGTTGGGATATAGTCATCATGTTTTGCCTGATGTTTCAAATCTGACCGTGCTTCCAAGAGTGCAGAAAGGGGACAAACTACTATTTTCATTTACTCTGACCGCGACTGCGACCCAAAATCTTATGATTGATTATGTAATAGATTTTGTAAAAAAGAATGGAGGCACTAAACCCAAAGTTTTTAAGATTAAGAAAGTATCAGTTAAAGAGGGTGAGACAATCGTGATACAAAAAAATCACCTACTTAAAGCCGACTCAACAACCTTTAACCTTAATGCTGGAACCCACACCGTAACTATACAAATTAACGGCCACAAGTTAGCCACTGCTCAATTTGAGGTTGTATAACAAACCCAAGGAGGAGGCAAGACCTCCTCTAGAGGAGGTCT
>JAZKFU010000010.1:0-45091 GCA_040386275.1 Patescibacteria group bacterium | reverse complement strand
CGGCGTTGGTGCGAGACGGAGACATGTCGCTCTGCGACAGTCGAGTCGGGGTCGAGAGCACTTAGCGGATTTGGAGCGTAGCGAACAAATACGGTTAGTGACTCGTGACCACCAGCGCGTCCAATGGCAGTTACGACGTTGGTGCGAACCGCAGCTCCTTTCTTTTACATCCCTCAAAACACCCAATTAAACACCGTCTGAAACCCAACTGCATACATTGATTGGTTTACGAGGTTTCCTAAGAGAAGAGGTAAAAATAATCTTTGAAACTTAATGCCTAATACGGCAAAGGGGATAATTATTACCTCGTTTGGTAACGGCATAAAAGCGGCATAGAGAAAGGTGAGCGGAAAGAGTAAATGTGGTCGGGTAGTAACTTTTTCTTCCAGCCAGGAAATAATTTTAGGATATTGGTTAAATAAATATGAACGACTGACGGTGCCAAATAGATAGCCAATGTAGTCAGCAATGAGGGTCCCAACGGTGAGGGAAAGAATAATGAGCGGTAAGGACAGACCGCTAGCGGTAAATATCGGCGTCAGAGTGACGGCGGGAATCGGTACAAAAATATTTAGTCCGCCGATGATGGCGACTAAGATAACTCCGACGTATCCTAAATTACCAATGAATGATTGAATTTCGGTTGATCGCGTGATGGTGTCAGCGGCGAATAACGCTAGTATTACTACTCCCAGTAATACAACAGAAATAAGGAGAAAGGGAATAAATTTTTTATACTCAATCACTGTATAATTGTACACCAATTAAATTACGGTGTATGGGTATGTGGCGGGACTGATGTCTGCAGATTTTGCGTAATAACTTCTAATTCTGAAATGCTATGACGAAGTTCTAACGTAACACTCCCCACAAACACTGCGAAGCCAATAATAAGAGACCAAGCCACATACGGGAAGACTCGATATTTTTCTAAGGTAAATTTTTGCATTATTCGTACTATAGCATGAGAGGACTAGCCTAAATTGATATTTTTCACTATGATGTGAGATATATGAATTTCCAGGAATATTTTAAGGGTAAACAGGTCACCCTTATGGGGTTAGGTTTGCTCGGACGGGGGATTGGGGATGCTAAATACCTGGCCGAGTCAGGGGCTGAGGTAACGGTGACCGATATGAAAACGACCGAGCAGTTGGCAGATTCGCTTGCTCAATTAGACGGAGTTCCAAACATTACCTATGTGCTCGGTGAGCACCGATTTGAAGATTTTGAAGGTAAAGATTTTATTGTCGTGGCTGCTGGTGTGCCCATGGACTCACCGTATCTAGAGCACGCACGAAAGGCGGGAGTGCGACTTGTGCAAAGTGCGGCGTTATTTGCTGAGTTATCACGCATTCCGATTATTGGCGTGACCGGTACGCGCGGTAAATCTACCGTCACGATGATGATTCACCATGTACTCTCGTACATTACGGGTGAACCGGTTTTGCTCGGGGGAAATATTCGAGGTGTATCAAATTTACAATTACTCAAAGAAGTAAAAGAAGATTCACTGTGTGTGATGGAATTAG
The DNA here is from genome assembly GCA_040386275.1 of Patescibacteria group bacterium. Lineage (GTDB taxonomy): Bacteria > Patescibacteriota > Minisyncoccia > Phycocordibacterales > UBA918 > OLB19. The sequence goes on along the minus strand of JAZKFU010000010.1, from coordinate 43,559 downwards.
ATTCGTGGCAACTGCAAGGATTTGGTTGGGCGAGTATTTCACCGAACGTTGCGGTGTTTACGACGTTTATGGAAGATCACCTCAATTACTACGAGCGGGGTGGTAAAAGTCATGATGACGCGATGGCTTCATATTTTACTGACAAAGCACAAATATTTTTACATCAAGAAGATAGTGGAACCTTCATTACAACGCCAGCGGTTTTTGAGTGGGTGAAAAAAGTGTTACCTAACGAAACACTTGGTCAAGAAATTGTATTAGCTGATGTATCTGTGTTACCCGAAGACATGTTGCTCTCAATGCCAGGAGAGCACAATCGTTTAAATGCGGCACTCGCAACTGAAGCTTTGCGGGCGGTCGGGTTAACTGATGAAGAAATATTTGAAGGACTGGCAACCTTCCCCGGAGTGGAAGGACGTTTGCAATTAGTGGCGACAGTAAACAATGTGCGGATTTATAACGATAACAACGCAACGACTCCCCAAGCGACCACGGTCGCGCTTGAGTCACTTGATCAGGGTAATAAAAATATTATTCTCATAGCGGGCGGGGCTGATAAAAATATCGATATCACGAAGCTTGCCTACGCGATAACCGAGCACTGCAAAAATGTCTTTTTGATTCCCGGTTCCGGCACCGATAATTTGCTCGGATATCTCGATGGTGGAGATACGGGGGTGTCGGTGATGGGCGATTTAAAAGGCGCCTTTGCCGAGGCGACCCGTCTCGCTACCGCGGGCGACATTATTCTGTTCTCGCCTGCCTTTGCCAGTTTCGCCCAATACAAAAACGAATACGAACGTAACGATGAGTTTATGGCGTTGGTGGATTCGTTAGTAGATGCAGAGGCTCAATAATGTATGAGTGAAAAATTTACCTTGCAGGGAGAAAGTGCAGAACAAATGTACATTATTGATAGGGAGTCGGGATACTTCAAAGCCCTGGCCTTTGCGACTGATCCTGTGGCGTATTTTGCCAACCATCGTACGGAGCTTATTGCCCAGGGGCATGAAAATAAAAACATCTGCCAACAGGCGATAGCTGATATGGGAGAGTTAGAAGACATTCTCGGAAATAATGATATGCAGGTAGCTGATAGTCGAGTACATGCACTACGTACAGCCGAACATGGTTCAGAGGAGTGGATACAGCTCACGTTCGGAATTTTAAAAGACGCCGGATTTACCAAAGATGAGGCCCTCGCCTGGGCAATACTAGATGATGAAGAATCAACTGCTGAGGAGAAGTTACAAGAACGAACGGCACGATACTTTATCCAAGCACTTTATACCGAATAAAAAAGAAACGCAGCCGATTATGTATCGGCTGCGCATTTTTTATACCACATAGGCTTTCACTAAGTTACTGTCTGAATCACCACCACGTTTGCTTGCAAGTCCCTCATGTTCCTTGGTGCACATCTCATCGTGGTGGATGTTGGTTTTGGCCACGCCGGCTTCTACCAGTTGCGCGGTAATCATACCAATCAAGTCCAGATCACCAGTTTTCTGGTTAACGAACTGGGGGTAGTAGGCCATGAAGGGAAAGAGTAGTTCTTGGTCGGTTTCCAGGTTGTGCGTAAAGCACTGGGCGCAAATGCCGGCCGTGATGTAGGCACTGATGTCCTTAACGTCACTCCCGTACGCTTTGAGTGTCTCTAGGCCTGCCGTCACAATGGTATGTGTGCGACTGCTCTCTCCTTGCGTCGGTGTCATGGCGGGTCGCCCGCAGTGTAGGAGGACACCTATTTTCTTGGTTGAGTCCATCAGAAACGTAATCGGACAATCCCGGCTGTACATCGCGGCCGCCCGGTTCTTGGTCACTACAATACCGTCAGCGCTGATATTGTAGTCACGTGGGTTAGTCACGACTTCCTTAAAACCGAGTTCGCCCCTTCTGCTCGGGGGAGAAACCAGGTGTTTGATGGCGTGTTTAGGCTGATGGGTAAACGCAATGGCGCTCGCTAAAGCCGCATTTTTGCCATCAAAGGTCGCAATAATGAAGCCTTCCGTCCGGAGCACTTTGGTGGGGTCAACGGCAATAGCGATAGGCATGGTGGTATTCCTTTTATGGTTGTGTACGTCTAAATTTGATACTATATGATACCGCTACTATGTCAAATCACTCTATAAATATAAGCACCGTACAGAATATTCACTTTATTGGTATCGGCGGTATCGGTATGTCCGCGCTGGCACGGTTTTTCCTCCATGACGGAAAAACGGTTTCGGGCAGTGACCGGGCTGCTAGTCCCATCACCGATGCGCTCGTTACAGAAGGCGTACAATTTTTCCCCACCCAATCAGCCTCCAACCTAAGTTCGAGGCGAGACCTCGAACTTATTGTGTACACCGAGGCAATGGCACACGATCAAGAGGAGATGGTCGCGGCTCGCGCGCTTGGGGTACCGATGATGAATTATTTTGATGCGCTGGGGCTTATTGCTAATGAGTACTATTTAATTGCGGTTGCCGGGACGCACGGAAAGACTACGACAACAGCCATGCTTGCTGACGTGTTAGAAGAGGCGGGTCTTGATCCGACAGTGATTGTCGGGTCATTGCGGAGTAAGACGGGGAGTAACTTCCGTCCTGGTAAAAGTAAGTATGCGATTATCGAAGCGTGTGAATACAAACGAGATTTTTTGAGCCTCAATCCAGATGTGCTTGTTATCACCAATGTAGAGTATGAGCACGTGGACTACTACAAAGACTTGGCTGATGTCCAGCATGCCTTTCGTGAGCTCGCGTTAAAAGTTCCCGAGACGGGGGCGATTATCACTGCTGCCACTGACCCTGCAATTGCGCCGATACTAGAAAGGGTGGAAGCGACTGTTATTGATTACACCAAATCGCTTGATCTCACAATTAAACTCAAGCAACCAGGACTACACACGCGTATGAACGCGGCCGCAGCAACAGCCGTGGGAGAATTTTTAGATATAGAACGCCCGGTGATTAATGAAGCGTTAGAAAATTTTGCGGGAACGTGGCGCCGATTTGAATTTAAGGGAGATGTCCTGGGCACACCGGTGTATGATGACTATGGACATCATCCGACTGAAATTAGAGTCACCATACAAGGTGCGCGAGAACTGTATCCCAATCGAAAATTAATTGTGGTCACGCAGACACATACGTACTCACGGACCAAAGAATTATTTGCCGATTTTGTAACTGCCTATACTAAAGCCGATCAGGTGTACCTCTTGCCAATTTATGCAGCGCGCGAAGAAAATGTTTCGGGTGTAAGTAGTGAACAATTAGCGGAGGCGATAACAGCGAAGGGTACGCAAGCAATTGTGATGCAAACAGCTTCAGGAATTGCTCAGACCATTCGTGAATCACTCAATCAATCAGAACCATCTGTTATCGTAATTATTGGGGCGGGGGAGGTGACCGCGGTGGCGTCAGAATTGACAAAGTAGATTATTTATAGTTTTATAGTCAAGGACCGTACTACACACTCTAACAGAGGATGCATCATGAGTTTTGAAGGTGACTACTGGGGTCATAAAGGTGCGATTGAGATTGCTGCAGCGCGCTTTGATCGGAGCCGCAAAACACCATCAGATCATGTAAGACTTGCATCGGTTTATTATTCAGCCGCGACAAGGGCATTTGCGGAAATTAAAAGCGGACGCGTATGGTACGTTATTCGCTTGCTGTGGTGCTCCAATAGGGCAATGGATTTGGCTACTACTGCAGGCCGGGCCAACAACTTTAAATCACTGTCACTGGATGACATTGATGTAGTTTCAGCAATCTGGAGTCGGTTTGGCAATCCTATTCTTATGTCTCTTCGTGAGAAGCGTCATGATATTCTTCAGCATGCTCACGCGCGGGTTACGGCAGGAGAAGAATGTAACCCGCACACCCGAGCGTTCCTGATGATACATGCTCATAAATTGAGCGGTCGTAAGATTGATGAGCATGTTGTATTTAAACTTGAGATGCTAGCAAGTGCTACCGCGTTACAAGCAGACTTTGCTCAAGCCGCTCGCGTCAATCGAGCCATTGCGAATTTGCTTCACCGGAGTGACAAAAATCGGGCACGATTATATGCTGAAGCTGAAGCACTGGCTCGCAAAGCAAGTGCATCTGATCAGCTCATAAAAATGGGTGTACGCAGTTAACGAACAAGACATACAGGCGACCGCAAGGCCGCCTGTTTTATAAGTAACTTTTTTAAGATAGACATAGTTTCTATACGGACAACTTAATATTTGTATCCAGAGCATGAAGAAGGGAATTGACCCGACGAATGTTTTCAACATTCACCACTTCATCCGCAACCTGTTTTTATAAACAAGGTGCGACGTTCAACACTGTCATTAGGACAGTGAAAGATATCTGACTCCTGGATACAACGCGTTAGCGTTGTTTTTGTTACGGCCTTCACAAACGGTCCACTTCTTCGTTGTCCTGCATAAAATAATCCTCACCGTACAAAAGTACGACTCGTCATATTTTATTTGGACGTCTCGAATTGAACTCGTTTCTGAAGACCTTATTAATAATTATATAAATTAATGTATGCTTAAAACTGCTGAATGTGTATCGCCGGGACATCCCGATAAAATGTGTGACCGAATATCAGACGCTATCCTTGATGCGTATTTAGCGCAGGACCCTAAAAGCCGCGTAGCGATTGAGTCAGTGGGCAGTCACGGGGAAGTGTGGGTGACGGGTGAAGTTACTACTACCGCTACTGATATTGATATCAACGCGATTGTGACCGCGATTGCTGGTCCGGGGTTATCTATCCGAACCCACGTGGTGGCGCAGAGTCCAGAAATTGCTCAAGGGGTAGATACAGGTGGCGCTGGGGACCAGGGAATCATGACCGGCTATGCGACACGTGAGACACCTACCTATATGCCCCGGGAGTACGAACTAGCGCGGACATTGTGCCAAAAAGTGTACGAGGTATTTCCGTATGATGGTAAAACTCAAGTCACCGTTGATGAAGCGGGGAAGGTATTTTCGGTGGTGTGCAGTTTTCAAAATGCGCCACAGGCAAAATTACGTTCTTTGGTTGAATCGGTTATTCCTAACGCCACTGAGTATCATATTAATCCAGCGGGGGATTGGACTCAGGGCGGGTTTGATGCCGATGCAGGCTTAACGGGACGCAAAATTATTATTGATAATTATGGTCCAGAGGTAGCAGTGGGTGGTGGAGCGTTTTCGGGTAAAGACCCGAGCAAGGTTGATCGGTCAGCTGCGTACATGGCCCGTCGGATTGCAGTTGATTATCTAGAGCAACGACCAGAAGCCAATACTGTGTTAGTAAAACTCGCGTACGCTATTGGCTACCCGCAAGCATTGATGGCGGTCGCCGTGGTTGATGGAGTTGCTGAAGATGTGGCCGGATATGATCTCACTCCAAGAGGCATAAAAGACTTTTTGGGGTTGGAGGCGCCGATTTATGCGGACACTGCGGCGTGGGGGCACTTTGGCCGAGGCTTTAGTTGGCGCTAAAGTTAATGTAAACTATCAGCTACTTTGTTGGGCTACAGCAAAATTACGTTCACCGTACAAGGAGTACGGCTCACATAATTTTCTTTGCCCGCCTCGTATCTGAAGAGTTTACATTAACTTTAGTTTTTAAAATTATTTACAAAATAAAAATGAACCCGCGCTTTTGGCGCGGGTTTTTGGTTCATGTCTTACCGTTCAATCAGAATTGGTCGACCTTGGCTGTTAATGAAGCCAAAACCTTGCTCAGGGTCAGTAAGCATTTGCATAAGCATCTCGCTGTGTGTGCTCAGCTGTCGGTTGAGGTCGTTCAGGCTGGCTGATTTCAGCTCGCCGAAACTCAGCCGACCATGCTCATCGACAACACGCTGCAGAAAATCTTTTGCAAACAGTAGAGCCAGCTGCTGTTCGGTCTCGGGAATTTTTTGATGTACGAGTGCCCGGGTATAGGCTGCGAGCAGGGGAATGGCGGGGTCTGACATGATAGAACTCCTTGGTTGAATCTGGGGCTATAGTACTCGAGTTGTATCATACAGTACTCTATACTTTTTTAAAAATTGTGGTAAAGTAATTTAATGCAAAAAACGGGAACACTCTATATTGTCGCTACGCCGATTGGAAACATGGAGGATATTACGCTGCGCGCGTTGCGCATTTTTCGTGAGGTGGCGTATGTATTGTGTGAAGATACTCGCACAACGGGCAACCTGACGAAACACCATGGTATCAAGGCTAAATTAAAACGATACGACGCGCACGCAAGCGAAGCCGTGCACGCAGCTATTATCGCTGATTTAGAAGCGGGGCAGAGTGTGGCCTTAGTTTCCGATGCAGGAACGCCAGGAGTGTCTGACCCGGGGGTGATGTTAGTCCGAATGGCCCGTGCAGCGGGTATACGCATTGATGCCATTCCCGGAGCGTCGTCTATTACCGCAGCGATTTCAATTGCGGGTGTATCAGGGAATCAATTTAGTTTCCTGGGGTTTGTGCCAAGTAAAAAGGGTCGGGAGACATTCTTTGCTGATTTAGAATTGTATGATCATCCGGTTGTATTTTTGGAGGCGACTCACAGGATTGTAAAAGCCCTACAAACATTGGTGACGTTGTACCCAACGAGTACCGTTTATATGGGGCGAGAGCTGACTAAGATGCATGAAGAGATGCTGGTGGGAACGCCGGTTGAGGTTTTGGATATTTTGGAGAAACACAGTGTGAAGCAAAAGGGAGAGTTCGTGCTTATTTTGACTTTATAACAAAAGAATAGGGTGGTTTAGGTAATTATTTTGTGACCATGGGAGGGATGGGGTATACTGTCCGGAATGAGCAAAGGTACTCTGACATTTTTAGTAGGTATTCTGTTAGTGGTTCTTCCATATCTCGGTATACCGTCGGCCTGGAAACAGTATGCGTATGTTGGTATCGGTGTGGTTTTAATCTTGCTAGGCTACGCGTTGCGACGCGCCCAATACTTTAGAGAAATTGATCGCGGGAATGGGGAACGAGTTAGCGATACGTTTGTAGAGACTACTCAAAATCTTTTTGCGAATACTAAAACGGAATAATTGAAACAGTACGCTTCGACCTGAAGCTTAAAGTGTTGTATAATAATTATCGAATGTTCATGAATGAGGTGAATTATGTTTATTTCTCTTCAAAAACAAATGGAAACCATGCCGGACGGTGATCTGTTAGAGGGGGTAGAAAAATTAGAGGCTCGGCTAGAGAAGGAGCGCGCGCTACCTGTAGACGAGTTTGTCTGGCTCACGTTTGCAAAAACCATCCTTGCGGAACGTCGTTACGTCGGGGTGCACTGGGTTAATGGCACCCTGAGTTATCGGGTGTAGTACGGGAGGGGCAGGCACTATACATGCCTGTCCTTTTGAAAATTATGAACTAACATTAATTCCCCAATGCTACTTTTATATGTAGTGCATGGTTATACTTTTTATATGAAATTACTTGTTACCGGTGGAGCAGGATTTATTGGCAGTACGTTGGCGGCGCAACTTATAAAAGAAGGGCATGAGGTGGTCGTCATTGATAATTTTAATCAGTACTATGATGTTGCGCTCAAGCGAGCCCGCGTGGCTGCGTTGTTACCGCAGGTAACAGTAGAAGAAATTGATATTACCGACATTGAAGCATTGCGGTCGTTGTGCACCAGGCACTCTTTTGATGTTGTCTGCCATCTCGCGGGACAAGCGGGAGTGCGTTACTCCATCGAAGCTCCAGCCTCGTATATTGAGGCTAATGTCTTGGGAACACAAACGTTATTTGAAGTGATGCGCGAAACAGGAATTAAACGGATGGTATTTGCCTCTACCTCTTCTGCCTACGGCACTACCACTCCCGCTCCTTTTAAAGAGACGGAAGCGGCAGACAAACCGGTATCGGTGTATGCTGCTACCAAACGAGCCGCCGAAATGATTGCTCACACCTACTACCATCAGTATCAGATAGAAACAACGTGCCTACGGTTTTTTACCGTCTACGGACCGTGGAGTAGGCCGGATATGGCGATGCTAAAATTTGCCGACGCAATCATGAAGGGTGAGCCAATTGATGTCTATAATGAAGGAAAATTACGTCGAGATTTTACGTATGTAGGTGATATTGTGCGTGGTTTTATTGCCGCCGTGCATACGCCACTCGGGTATGAAATTATAAATCTCGGAAACGGAAAGCCGATAGAACTCTTGAATTTTATTACGCAGTTAGAGGAAGTATTAGGGAAGACAACTACCAAACGGATGTTACCGATGCAGACGGGAGATGTATTTGAAACGTACGCTGACACCACTAAAGCAAAAGAATTATTAGGCTTTCAAGCTGAGACTGATTTTAAAACGGGTGTAACAAATTTTGCTCAGTGGTTTCTGCAGTATTATATTAACTAGTTTCTGAGACTAGTGATGCACCCTCACATGAGAACTATAGCCAGTCGAATCTTTTGAGAAAAAAGGTGGAAAAATGATTATCAGTAATTTTTTTTGGTATACTTCTGGTATGAAATTACTCTCCCGGCAAGTTTTATGTATGATGGGATTTTTTATGCTGTGGGGTACATTTGCATCTGCAGCTCCAATTGAACCAGGTGCGTTTTCAACTACGTGGAGTACAGGGAGTGATACATTTATAACGATTACGCTGGGTGACTGTGATGATGGTGAGGATGTTTACTGGGAGGAGGTGGGCAACGAAGCAAATAATGGTACTGATACATGCCAGGTTGGCCTTACCACAATTACATTTCCGTATGCGGGAGAATACCGCGTTGACTTTAAAGGTAATTGGACGAGCGTTAATTTTGGCGGTCAAGCAAATCGTAATAAATTTCGAACCGTTGAACAGTGGGGAAATAGTGTGTGGACCGCACTCGAATACAGCTTTTCATATGTATATGACCTTACCTTTAATGCAACTGATGTTCCAGATTTATCGAATGTAACCAGTCTTGCCGGGATGTTTGAAGCAGCCGAAAATTTCAACTCTCCTCTCAATACCTGGGATGTCTCGAATGTGACCGACATGCAAAGTATGTTTGACAGTGCTATAGCTTTCAACCAACCTCTTAATAACTGGGATGTGTCCGCGGTAACCACTATGCGAAGAATGTTTCGCGATGCCTTAAATTTCAACCAATCTCTCAGTAACTGGGATGTCTCGAATGTGACTGATATGGATTCTATGTTTTCCGGAGGTAATTATGGTATCAATGCGTTCAACCAACCTCTCAATGACTGGGATGTTTCGTCAGTACAGTATATGTCTGATATGTTTGCTTCAACTGCATTTAATCAACCACTTGACGACTGGGACATCTCTGTTACTAATTCCCTCTATGGCATGTTTTATAATTCCTCGTTTGATCAGACACTGGGCAATTGGGACATACGTAATATTACTAACTTTGCTTATATATTTGATCTCTCAAACATTTCCACTCTCAACTACTCTGATACGCTCGAACGTTGGGCAGCACTTCCAACATTACAAAATAACATGAATCTGTACGGTGTTGGTCAGTCAAGTTCTCGTACACCGTATTGTGATACAGTGCAAGCAGCCCGCGATATCCTCGTGACTACATACAACTGGATTATCAACGACGGTGGTTCAACACCCTGCTTCACAATTTCATATACAGCAGGACTCAATGCTACGCTGATTGGGCAAGGTACCCAAACCGTTATTGATGGTGAAGACAGTACTGAAGTAGAAGTGGTCCCCGATGCCGGTTTCCGCTTTGTGAAGTGGTCAGATGAATCAACGCAGAATCCCCGCACCGACACCAATCTTGAAGCAAATCTTACCGTCTCAGCTATCATCGAAGCCGACCCCAGCGGGGGTGGCAGTTCCGCCACCCGCGTGGGTGATCGACCTAAAAGTTATTTCTACAGTCCATCTTCAACCTCAACTCCACTCACGGTAACTAAAGAATCATTTATCCAGTCAGTTCGTAATCTGATAGACTACCTAACTAAAAATGAAGCAGATTTGGCAAATCTAACTCCCGAGGAATCAGTTAAAATCATTGTGGGGTTGCGAGAAATTCTAAGGTATCTCCTGACATTACTACCTGGAGTTTAAAATAGCTGTACACAACAGACCTTTTTTGATTTTTTTGTAGGGTACAATGGCGGTATGTACAACGAAGAGCCTGTCGCTCGGCGCTTTTATGCCGTGAGTTACAACGATGATGAACCAACCGTCTCTCTCGGCGCTTTTATTCCACCACGCAAAAAGAAATCTCAGGTAGAAACTGATGCCGTTTCGTTTACTCCCGCGATTGTAAAAATTAGTACCGAGGTCCCGAGTCCCTATGTCGTGTCGGTCAAAGTGGTGACAGTATTTTTATCGGTAGCGGTATTGCTCGCTGTTTCATATTTTTCAAAGCCGTTTATCACCGAAGCCGGTCGTCCGATTCTCGCCCAGTTATTCTCCGCGGTCCCTGCGCAAGCTCCCGTGATTGTAGAAAATCCGTATACCCAAGCGCAAACTGCCCTTAACTACGGTGTGCAGATGTCATTCAGTCAGCCAAACTTTTTTTCTGAAACGCGCGATGCCTTTATTAATCAATCCAAAACATTTATCGAAGCAGATTTAGCGACAATGGAGTTGCGGTATTTCAAAGAAGGAGTGCTCGAGTTACAAGTTCCTATTCTAGCTAAAGGCGCCAAAGGTTCATGGTTGGAAACTCCGGCGGGATTGTACGAAGTTAAATCAAAAAAACAAAAGCTCTATTCATCATTTGGACAAATGTATACCCCGTGGAGCATTACCTTCCAAGGCAACTTTATTATCCATGGTTGGCCGTACACCGAAAAAGGGGAGAAGGTCCCGGCCGATTTTCCGGGTGGAGGTATCAGGTTATCCGATGAAGACGCCGAAAAAATTTATAATTTAGTTGCCTTAAAAATTCCGGTGCTTGTGCACGAAGTGCCCGCACAACCCGATGCCTTTTTGTACGAACCAAAAATTCCTGAACTTGATACCCCACATTATTTGATTGCCGACGTAGAAAGTAATACAGTCCTTGCTAGTAGTGATCTTGATAGCGTGGCGCCGATTGCGTCTTTGACTAAGCTCATGACGGCTGTTGTTGCGTCTGAGTATATTAATCTCGATGCCCGCGTCGCAGTAGCCCAGCCTACCTTTGTACAGTCTCTTATTCCACGGTTGGGCGGATTGGGTACGGTGTCTATGTACAGTCTCTTGCAGTTACTCTTGGTTGAGTCATCTAATGAAGCGGCTGAAGTGATTGCCTCCCAAACAGGCCGGGCTGAATTTGTGGCGCATATGAATGAGAAAGCTAAGTCAATTGGCTTAACTAATACTCATTTTGCAGACCCTTCAGGCTTAAGTGCTTATAACACCTCCACTGTCCGAGATTTGCTAGGGTTAATTACGTATATTTATAATACCCGACAATTTATTGTTGAGTTAACGGCCAATCAAGATTTACCAACTGCCTACGTCAGTGGTGAATTTGGTACCTTGAGTAATTTTAACGAGGTAGAAGGACTCGAGAATTTTATCGGAGGAAAAGTGGGTGAAACCACTGCTGCCGGACAAACGTCAGTGACACTTCATAAAATTAAAGTGAAAGGTGCCGAGCGGGTGATTGCAATTGTGCTCTTGGGTTCTGATAGTCGTAATGCGGACGTGACCGAATTAATCGGGTATGCGAATGCTCGTTTCGGTTCGTAACAGACATTTGCTATACTAACTACATGAGTTTGGATCCTGAAAAAATTACTTTTTTTGCTAAAACCGACGCGCGAGGGCGTGATGTATCATTTGGTATTAAAGCCAAGGATAGGCAACGACATATGTATGTCGTCGGGAAAACTGGTATGGGTAAATCTACCCTACTCGAAAACATGGCAGTGCAGGATATTCAAAATGGAGAAGGTATGGCCTTTATTGACCCACACGGTTCCGCGGCTGAAACCCTCCTTGACTATATTCCTGAACACCGGGTGAATGACGTGATATATTTTGCCCCGTTTGATTTGGAAAACCCTATTTCCTTTAACGTGATGGAAGATGTGGGTCCGGACAAACGGCACTTAGTAGTGTCGGGCTTGATGTCGACGTTTAAGAAAATCTGGGTGGATGCCTGGAGTGCTCGTATGGAGTACATCCTCACTAACGCACTCTTGGTACTGATTGAGTACCCGGATACTACCTTACTGTCTGTTAACCGAATTTTTAATGATAAAGCCTACCGTCTAAAAGTCGTTGATTACTGTACTGACCCAGCGGTTAAATCGTTTTGGATTGATGAGTTTGCCAACTACACGGAACGGTTTGCGGCCGAGGCCTTACCGGCGATTCAAAATAAAATCGGACAATTTACCGGAAACCCACTGATTCGAAATATTATCGGGCAGCCACATTCGAGTTTTGATTTTCGAAAGTGTATGGACGAAAAGAAGATTGTGATTATGAACCTCTCCAAGGGATTGGTAGGGGAGACAAATGCCAATCTATTGGGGTCTATGCTCACGACGCGTATTTATTTGGCGGCTATGAGTCGGGCTGATTTACCGGTTGCCCAAATGAAGCAGATGCCTAACTTTTATTTTTATGTGGACGAGTTTCAGAGTTTTGCTAATGCAACGTTTGCGAACATTCTTTCGGAAGCAAGAAAGTACCACCTCAATTTAATTATTGCCCACCAGTACATCGAACAGATGGAAGAGGAAGTGCGTGATGCGGTGTTTGGAAACGTCGGAACGACTATCTCGTTTCGGGTAGGACCCTTTGATGCTGAAGTGTTAGAAACTGTATTTACGCCCCGATTTTTGGCAGCTGATTTAGTGAACTTAGGGTTTGCTCAGATTTACCTGACCTTGATGATTGATGGAATTGGGTCCCAGCCATTTTCTGCAGTGACGTTGCCACCAATTGCTGTTCCTTCTGTGTCCTGCAAAGACATGGTAATTGCCGCTTCTCGACGTAACTTCACTAAGCCTCGATTGGAAGTAGAAAAAATCGTGACAGATTTGCATACACCTGAAAAAATTGAAAAAAAAACGGTAAGCAACAACAGCAAGCCAAACACCTCCAAACCCCCGCAACACCAGTCGCCCGTGCGCACGGCAGTCCCGAGTCAGACGTCATCTCTGACCGTCGCGAGTCCCGTTAAGTCGGACGCATTAGTAGTGGCTGAACCGCATGTGCCGAGTGTCGAGCATGTAAGTGTGCCGAGTGTAGTGGAAAAACCACCGGTCCCCGTTGCAACTGCTAAACCAGCGCCTGCTCCTGCTCCTAAACCTTTTGTAAAAAACAACAAAGACCAGCCACAGCGCACCGAGCGACCACGACCACCGCATAAAGAGGGGGCTCATTCGTCAAAGCAAGCACATACCTCAAAGCAAGCAAATATCCCGAAACCAGCGCCGTCACCACGATCCGAAGACTTACGGGCTATCCTCGCTAAAATTGCCCAAACGGCCCATAGTGATAAAACAGCACCTGCCGAAAATAAAACCAATCATCCACCTCGTACGGAACCCGCTACGTTTAAAAAAATTAATGAAACCATTAGTCCTCTAAAAGCAGCCTTAGCAGAATTAAAAAATACCGAAACCAATAATCCAGATCGGGTACTCCCGCCACGTCCATTCCCGTTGCCGCGATTTACTCCAGCGTCAGTCAGTGACCGTGAAGTGATGGAAAAACTTAATCGTGAAGCCGAGGCTACCTTTGCGAGTCTAGAGCAAACACACGCCACCCCTCCGCCTACAGCACCCAACCCTCCCGTACCAGAGCCAAAACAAGTAGTGAGTGCGCCTGCTTTAGAGCAACCAAAGGCCCCAGAACCAACCAACCAGTCGGGTATTGATGCGAAACAACTCGCTAAAATCCTCCGTAGTAACGCCCCTGAAAAATCACCCTTTCGGTAATCCAAGTTAGCATCCGTAACGTTTTTCCGTAAAATTTGGTAGTATACAGTACATGCAAAAAACGATTGTCGTCACCGGCGGAGCTGGCTTTGTGGGTTCACACCTCTGTGAGCGACTAGTAAAAGATGGACATCACATTATCTCGCTTGATAATTATTTTACCGGCAGTGTCGAAAATCACGTGCCTGGAGTTGAGTATCGTACTGGTCATACTAAAGATATCGCTACCCTCATCCCTGAAACACCGGATGTAATTTTCCATTTGGGTGAGTATTCGCGTATCGCACCCTCACTTAATGAGCCTGCTGTGGTGTGGGATTTAAATATTAGCGGTACTCATGGAGTGCTCGAGTATTGGCGAGAGAAAAAGTGTAAGTTGGTATACGCCGGATCATCTACAAAATTTGTTACAGCCGTAGAGGAAGGACAGGTAGAGGGGCGTCATCGAGCCCCCTATAATTTCGCTAAAGCAGCTAACTCTGAATTAGTGCACAACTACGGACGGTGGTATAACCTCGACTATTCGATAGCATATTTTTATAACGTGTATGGTCCGCGTGAACGGGCGGGACAATTTAATGGAGGCTATGGGACTGTGGTAGAAACCTTCAAACAGTGTGCCCTTACGGGGACAAAATGTACTATCAATGGAGATGGGACTCAAACTCGCGCGTTTACCCATGTGCTTGATACTGTAGAAGCGCTGGTACTCATTGCCTTTAATGGTGGGAGAGAGGAGTACGCCATTTCTGCCAAAGAAGTCTATTCCCTTAATGAGGTGGCTAATATGTTTGGCATCGAAAAAACATATGCTCCAGCCACAGATTCATCTCGATCCTCGGGGGCGGACGACACCACAAATCTTGAAGCGCTCGGCTGGCGCCAAAAACACACTCTTTCTGAATACATTGCAAAGTAACATTTTTTATGTTCTAATATAGTTTGGATTACGGTATATATCATCACAGAAGGAAGTGATAATGGGAATTACTCGTGAAGATCTCAATGGTCTGTTTATTTCCGCCACGATGAAGCCGATGCCTGGAGGAGAGATACGCTGTCGGCTGAAACCGGACCCTGCACTTGATATGCAGGTGAAAGCCGTACATGTCACCAAAGCCGTGGCTTTAACCTGGCAAGGGCAACTTCATCGACATCAACTCCAAACCGAGACGTACGCTGTAACCAAAGGTTTAATCGCCTTGGTGTCTTGGTTAAAGGAAGGGAGTGTAACACATCAAGTAATTGGTGAAGGGGAAAGCGTTACCTTTCTGCCGGGTACCTGGCATGATGTCTTTACTACCCCTGGTGCTGAGTTTGTTACCATCCAGACTGCAGACCTGGGTATCGATGTCGAACATGACCGAGAGGTTTTAAAAGACATCCCTGCTGATGTTAGAGACCATATGACGAGTGTCGAAATCATGGTGCCGAAAATGGTCACCTAAATCAAACCTAGCCCCACGCGACCTATCAGTCGCGCGGGGCTTTAAACTTTTGTATACTTGAGCCATTATATATGTCACAAAAAATACTTATCTTTTCGCTCGCGTATTACCCAAGTTTTGTTTCCGGTGCCGAAGCAGCTGTTAAAGAAATTACCGATCGTATTGCACCTCGTGACATTGCCTTTCATCTGCTCACGCTTCGATTTGATGCCACGGCGCCAACCCTTGAACAGATAGGAAACGTTACTGTACACCGAGTAGGTAATGGGGGCGGACGGTTTGCTAAAATATTTTTCCTTTTCCAGGCCGCCCGAGCCGCCAAAAAATTACACCAAATAGAACACTTTACGGGAATGTGGGGACTGATGACGTACATGAGTATTCCGATTACGTTTGCTCGGTTGCTGGGGTTAAAACAACCCTATGTAATGACGCTCCAAGATGGAGACCCCTATGACAAAGTATTTAAGCGTACATCAATTAAGCCATTTGTACCGTTTATAGACCGAGGGTTTCGTAATGCCACGGTATTTCAAGTTATCTCTAATCATCTCGCAAAATGGCCGGCTACGCGTGGGTACCGTGGTCCGGTAGTAAAAATATATAATGGTGCCAATCCCGCTGCTATCAAAGAAGATTCGTACCGTAGCGAAGAAATCGAAACGCTCAAGGCTGAACTGGGAAAAAAGCCAGGTGAAATATGGTTGGTTAATACCGCACGGCTGGTCCATCAAAAAGCATTTGACGTTATGATTCGTTCCTTGACATTTTTACCACCGCAAGTGAAATGTTTGGTCGTGGGCCAAGGTGAAGAGGAACAGATGTTAAAGGCTCTGGTTACCGAGCTCCGTCTTGAAGACAGAGTAATTTTTACGGGGCAAGTTGATCGAGAGGTGGTGACTAAATATCGTTTGGCTTCGGATATTTTTGTTATGCCCAGTCGTTCTGAAGGATTAGGAAATTCGGGCCTCTCGGCACTCGCTTCACGACTGCCATTTATTACCACTGCGGTAGATGGGTTGGCTGAATATTCATTTGCAACTGATACAGAAAATCCGTATGGGCGTACTGCCTGGGTGGTGCCGGTAGATGATGCCAAAGCCATTGCTGATGCAGTTCAAGATATTATCGCCCATCCCGACGAGGCTAAACGAGTGGCTGATAATGCGCGCGCCATGGTGGTTGAGGTCTACAATTGGGACATCATCGCCAAGCGTATGCAGTCAGAAATTTTTAATCAACTACAATAATATGACTCGAAATGAATCAGCTCTGCGCTTAGCGATGAGTGCCCACGCTTTGCAAACACGAAAAACAGACAATTCTCCCTATGTGATTCATCCCATCATGGTGGCGCAGCTACTCACTGCGTATGATGTATCTGAAGATGTTATCGTGGCCGCGTTACTTCATGACGTGTTAGAGGATACCAAGGTGACTGCAGCAGAAGTGAAGGCTGAGGGTGGGGAAACGGTACTACACATTGTAGAGGCAGTTTCTGAAAATAAAAATCTCCCGTGGGAAGAGCGGAAAGAAGCGTATGTCCATACCGTAGTTGCCGGTGGTGAATCAGTCTGGCTGGTGTCCGTAGCCGATAAAATTCATAACGCTGAAAGTTTGCTTGATCATATAGCGGTCGCAGGCGACGAAGCCTGGAGTGTCTTTAATCGAGGAAAAGAATCAAAGCTGTGGTTTGAAAATCGATTGTATACTGAACTCACTAAAGTCTGGCAACACCCCTTGCTTGATCGCTATGGATCAATTATTAAAGCTCTCGAAACATCTTAGTGGAGTCCTTTTTGTCGTTCTTTTTCACCCTGGCTCCGTAACTCATCACGCGTCGATTGATAGGCAGATACAACGGCTCTCTCTACTCGGTGATTCTGTAATTCGGCCATTAACACTTCATGCCAAAACGATATTCTATTTTGATTAAGGGTTAGTAAATCGCCGGTACTATTTTTAGTGGTCGTACAATAATAAGCAATTATTTCCAGTAGTCGGTAGACACGCATGAGTTGCAGTGATTCTCGTTCTTCCGGTGAAAAATTCTGGTCAGCGTATTTTAGTACTGCCTGTTCAAGAGGGTGGTTGTACAGCGTCATAAAATTTAAAAAGCGCGCCCAGCTTTCATGTTTGTTTCCAAAACGTATAGAAGAGAAATCTAATAAATAGACCGTATTGTCACGGATGCGAAAATTATGGGGTACAAAATCAGTGTGAGTTAAAAATCCAGTGTATTGAGCAATCCGTTCTTTGTGTTCATGCAAGTAATTGCGGGCCGTAGTCAGTGTATTTAGTATAGTTTGATCACTGAACATTGATGAAATTGTGTCGATAAATAAGTCGGCATTTTTGAAATAGTCAGCTACTTCATAGTAGCCAAAGGTGTTACTAATCGAACGAAAATGTCCGCGGGTCGTAATTTGAGCTTGTGCTTGTGCTTTTAATGAGTGGAGAGCAAAATCAAATTGTTCCAGGAGGGGTCGTTCTAAAAATGTGCTCGTCTGTTCAATAAATTCTTGAATGGCGATGACTCGACCATCTTTTTCGATGAATAAAAGTTCTTGTGGTGCAGTAAATACTCCATAGGCAAAATTGAGTGAATTAATCAATGAACGACAGAGGCGTTCATGCTTAATTTCATCTTTTCCTTGGGTATCGGATGCGACTTTGATAATAACCTTTTGGTTGTCTTGATTCTTTCCTTGTAGTATTAATTTTCGGCCACCAGTAGTGGTAACTGCTTGCATCAAAAAACGTTCCCCGAGCAAATGTGGTTGGGTAGTATCAAGAGTGTAGCCAAGTGGCAGTAACGTATCGGTTACGTACTTTAGTTGCGTGGCCACATATTCATTCCAGGTGTGAGTAGTATTATTTTCCATACGCGGTATCTAAAATTTCTTTGCTGTGTATTTCCCATAGCGAAGTGAATTTTTCTACGGCTTCAGTCGGATGAGGAAGGAGGGGATGAATTTCGGGAGGGCAGTAGGGTGTAATTGTTTCCGCAATCGTAAACGTACGGATGGCATTTTTTTTCAGGCGAACCATGAGTGTATGTTTCCACCACGATTGACTTGATGTACGTTCAGCTTGTATATCGTTAACAATAAAGATGTATGGCTTTGAGGTAATGAGTTGCGCAATTAAGAACGGCACCTCCACTGAGGGACCGTTACATACTATATACATATCTGTCGTACTCACTGTACTTCGTATGGTCTTAAACATTTGTAATAGGCGGCCACTGACATTCATCCGCTTAGCTACGGGTATGATAGTAGCTTCCCGTACTGATTCTGGTATGTGACCATACACAACACCCGCAACGGAATTAGTGGTGCTCGTAAGTTTGCTTAAAAGCACTTTAGTATAGAGAGCAGGAGGGGCTGTATCCGGTGGGAACAGCGGGGAGATTATCGTGAATCGCATGGTGGTAATTATACTCTATTTACGTTAGTACCCAACGCCAGGGCAATTAGTTACGTCCTTTTTCAGGCTTTAGCGTAAATGCTATACTTTCCTCATATGAAAATTCTCTTGGCGGCGGGTATTTTTCCACCCGATATTGGCGGGCCTGCTACCTACGCGCAGATGCTTGATGATGAACTGCCTAAGGCGGGGATAGACGTGACGGTGGTGCCGTACGGACTTGTTCGTTCACTCCCAAAAGCCATCCGCCATCTCGCGTATATGCGCTTGTTATGGAAAGCAGCCGCGGACTGTTCGGTTATCTATGCGCTTGATCCCATGAGTGTGGGGGTGCCAGCACGGATTGTGGCCTTTGTGCGCCGGAAACATTTTGTGGTGCGCTTGGGTGGAGACTATGCGTGGGAGCAGGGAGTACAACGGTACGGTATCAAGGATACCTTGGATGCCTATACCAGTCATCAATCCTCCCGGCCATTGCCGGTACGCTTTATGGCCTGGCTCCAAACCCACGTGGTGCGTGGAGCGCGCGTCGTCATTGTGCCGAGTAACTACATGCAGGGGATTGTGAGTAGCTGGGGAATCAAGAAAGAAACCATTCGCGTTATCTATAGTGCTCTCCATCCACTCGCTCCGATGGATGATCGACAGATTTTACGTGACGACTTTTTATTTACCGGTCTCGTGATATCAAGTGTCGCCCGTCTCACGCCGTGGAAGGGAATGAACACCTTAATTGACCTGGTAGCTGAGCGAAAGAAACGCGGTGACATCGTGACGCTCGTGATTGGGGGCGATGGTCCGGAACGAAAGGCCCTTGAAGCACAAGTAAAAACTCATGGCATAGAAGAGCAGGTACGTTTTGTGGGCGCGCTCACTCGTGACGCCATGGCCGCTGTGGTCTACGCGTCAGATATATTTATTTTAAATACTGCGTACGAAGGACTGTCCCATCAATTACTTGAAGTCATGGATATCGGCACCCCGATTGTTACTACCAACATTGGGGGCAATCCGGAACTCATCACTGATGGGGTAGAGGGGTTACTGGTGCCGGTGAACGACATGCAAGCCATTGATGCCGCCCTTACCAAAATACAAACCAACGCCACGCTACGAGATCAATTGGTAGCCGCCGCTAAAAACCGCGTAACCTTTTTCAAATCCAACACCGTTATAGAAGAAATGGCTAAAGTGTTTACTGCCTTGCACTAGGCAGAAATGAGGCAATTTAGCTAAATAGTGCGCATTGTGTATACTTAAATCCTATGAAAAGAATAGCTATTTTAGCAATAGGTCGTGATGTGTCGGCCTTAACTCCCGGTACACCGTTATACGAACGACTCACGCTTTATGATAGCTACCACACGTTTATCCATGTAATCATGACAGTTGGTGCTCCTAAAAAAATAATGATAGGTACAAGTGTCGTAGTAACCGCCGGCGGAAAAAGTTTTATCGGAGCATTTTTTAACGCCCTTAGGGTAGCCTTCAGAGAAATAAAAAAATACCCTGATATAAAATTGGTCACTACTCAAGATGTGCTCTACGCCGGAGTGGTGGGGTACATAGTTTCTTTATTGAAACGAAAGCCCCTGTATGTACAATTGCATGGTGACTACCTAGATAATCCCGCGTGGTTTACGAGTAAGGTTGGGTACGGTAATCGCGTAATGAACTTTATTGGTAAATGGATTTTGAGACGAGCTGATGCTATCCGAGTGGTTTCTCAACGTCTCCTTACACAAATTGTTCGCGAACAAGGAATTGAAGAAAGTACATTAATTTCTATACCAATTGGAACTGATTTAAGTATTTTTAGTCAGACAGAAAATAGGCAAAGAAGTAAAACGCTATTATTTGTCGGACGGCTTATTCCGGAAAAAGAACCAATGTTGTTTGTGAATGTCGCCTCTACCATTTGTAAAAAATACCCTGATGTTATGATTGGGATAGCGGGGGACGGGTTTTTGAAAGAGGAAATGGTCAATCGTTTTAACCAAGAAGGGTTGTCGAGCCGAGTAACATTTTATGGTGCGCTGGCGCAGCGAGAGCTTTCAAATGTGTACGCTCAATCGTATTGTTATATTCATACCGCTGGTTGGGAGGGGTGGGGAATGCCGATGATTGAGTCAATGGCTGCGGGTTGTCCGGTTGTAACGACTGATTCCGGGTGTGCGGGTGAGGCAATCAGAAATAGGGAAACGGGAATGGTGGTGCCAGTAAACGATGAAGCGGGCCTGGTGTTGGCAACGGAAGCAATTTTAAACGATATTACACTATGGAATAGTTTGGTAGAAAATGGAAAGAAAGAAGCCGAACTATGGTCACTTAAACATTTAGCAGTCGTAAATATGGAATGGTATGCCTCAGTCAAATAAAAAAATAATTCTCGTCAGTGGAGTGGGTGGACCGGCCGGCATTAACGCGGCGCGGTTATTACAAAACGAACCAGATGTTTGGGTGATTGGTGCTGATATTGACGCTCTTTCGGCTGGTCGTTTTTTTGTTAATGAATTTGTAATTTCTCCGCGGGTATCGGAGGTCACAGCCTATACAAATTGGCTTACCGATATCATTGCAGCAAAGCAGATAGCGTTATTTATTCCTACGGTTCATGAAGAATTGCCGCTCGTGAGTTCACTTAAAGATTCACTTCCGTGTCTCACGGTGGTTTCTGATTCAATCGCCATTACCTTAGGAGATGATAAATTGGGTCTGTACCAATGGGCCGAAGTGCATATCCCTGACAACACCATTCCATTTATCCTGTTACGAGATTGGAGCGAGGACTGGTTAGCTGATGAAGTGCAATTTATTAAACCACGCCAAGGACGAGGTGGTAGAGGGTGTGTGAAAGTGACAAAAAAAGAATTACATATTTTAAAAAACTCCGAAGAAAATCAAGAGAATTTTATTGTCATGAAATTTATGCCGGGAACAGAGTGGACAGTAGATGCCTATCGTTCCAAAAATGGCCAGATGGTCTATACCGTCCCTCGAGAGAGAATCGGGTTGGCTGGAGGAATATCAATTAAAGGAAAAACCGTCAGGCACGAATCACTTATCGCGTTGTCAAATAAGGTCTGTCACGCCATTGGTTTTTACGGTCCGATATGTTTGCAATGGCGCGCTGATAGTGAGGGTGTGCCAAAACTAATTGAAATTAACCCTCGGTTATCTGGTGGGTTACCGATTACGGTTTTGGCTGGCGTTAATCCTATAACAGCGGTCATGTCAGAATTAAACGGGGAAGAGCCAGCCACGCAATCCTGGGAGGAGGTAACTATTGTTGGTCATTTTGAGTATAAAAAGGTATAAATTACAGGTATGAAAATATTAGCTATTGGATCCCATCCTGATGATATAGAAATTGGCTGTGGCGGTTCGTTACTTAAACATAAAGCGGCCGGAGATACGGTTCACACCATTGTATTAACTGGTGGTGGTCGTGGTGGTGATAGTGGATTTACCATGGATGAAACCTTAGTCGGAACACGGTGCAGTGAAGCGCAGGCTGGAGCTGATGTGATGGGGGTGACGGTTGAGTGTTGGGAGTATCGAGATGGAGAAATTCCCGAAACCGTCGAACTCATTAATCGCATTGAAAAAATCGTTAAGGAATTTAAACCCGATCGCGTGTATTTGCCGTACGGTAATGATACGCATCAGGATCACCGCATTACCTCACATGTAGCCAAGTCAGCGTGTCGAAAAGTAAAACAAATTCTCGAGTACGAGGAGCCATCAAGTTATAATTCCTTTAACGCCACCTATTGGATTGATATCACACCCTATATCGACAAAAAAATGGATGCTATTAAAGCACACGTCAGTCAGGGACATAAAGAAATATTAAAAGCCAAATCTATCGAAGGATTAAACCTGTACCGTGGCTATCAATCACATGTTGAATACGCTGAGGGGTTTGCAACTTTTCGGTTTCTAGAGGCCTAAACTAATTGCATACATTCTCTATGTCTGACATTAAAAAACCAATAATTATTTTTGATGTCGACGGTACTCTGGTCGTTGAGTCAGATCGTTTACTGGCCCAAACCAAAGCAGTCGCCCACCATTTTGGTGGTTCGCAAGCAGAGATGCAGGCAGTACTCTACGCATTTTTTGCCATTAATGACGAAGTTACTAAAGAAAATCCACATCTAAAAAACAACATTTCATTGTATATGAAAATGGTGGGTGAACGTCTCGGGATAGCAACGAGTGAAGCTGAGGCAGATACATTAGCAACGCAATGGTCCGAAGCCTACAAAAAATCGCATACTAAACCCGCGCTGTTTCCCGATGCTCGTATGTGTCTAGAAACTTTAACTCAAAGAGGTTTTAATTTAGTGGTAGCCAGTGGCAATACGGTAGCGACGCGTACAGAAATGTTAGAGCAAACAGGTATTGTACAATTTTTTTCTCAGATATATGCAGCCACTGATGTGGGGTATCAAAAACAAGATGTGCGGTTTTGGGAAAGTATTCTTTCGAGTCTCGATATTGCACCAGAGGAAAAAGTAATGGTGATTGGTAACCAATTAAACGATGACATTCTCCAGCCTATCCACTTAGGACACTTGGCATTTTTAATTGAACGACCTAGTGAATTAAAAAAGATACAAGAAGAACCACGTATCACTCCAACCGCAATCTTTAACAACCTTCAAGAATTGGTTGATAGCCCCTATTTTTCATAGTATGAAATTATCCAATACTGCATCTTCCGTTTGTTTTATCATGCAACATGTGACTCCGGGTACACATATGGATTATGTGTATGAAATGGCCCGTACCCTTAAAGAAGATGAAGGGTTACCGTTAACGTTAATAATTGAAAAGCCAAGCGCAGGGGCAATACCAGCCTGGGCAATAATGCAGCGTTACAAATTTCCCTTATTGAGAATATTTGAAAATGTATGGCTGATTGGAAGAGAGCGATGGCGAGGGACTAAAACGTTTTATGTGCACTATTCATTTTTGAGTGCTATTTCAGCGGGAGTAATTACTAAACTGTTTGGAGGTCAGGTATTCTACTGGAATGCCGGGATGCCCTGGTTATACAAACGTTCCTGGAAAGAGGACTGGTATCAAAAAGTAGCCTATCGATTAATCACTCGGTTAATAACGGGTGCAGAGGCACTCATTCCCGGGTATTGCCAAACCTATGGTCTAAACGCTTCTCAGGTAACGGTGATACCAAATTGGATTGATATCAAAGAAGTAACAAAAGACAGGTCACTGCGAAAGACTGTGAGAGACGAGTTATCAATTCCCGAAACGGCACCGATTGTATTATTTGTACATAAATTATCGAGACGAAAAGGCGCAAATTTTTTACCGGAGATAATGAAGCAAATAACTGCCCCGAATGTTCATATGGTAGTAGTGGGGGACGGTCCATTACAACAAGAATTGCAAAATGAAATTAATGGTTCGGAAGTGCGTAACCAGGTACACTTTTTAGGGTCTGTACCACGAGCGCGGGTAAAAGAATTATATCAAGCAGCCGATATTTTCATTATGCCTTCAGAAGAAGAAGGTTCGCCCCATTCCTTGATTGAAGCCATGGCCTATAGTGTCCCATTCGTTGCGTTTGATGTAGGGGGAGTAGGAGAGACTGCTACCGAAGCGCTGTCAGAGTACGTTGTGCCGTTTGGGGAAATAGCTTTGTTAGCTAGGAAAATAACAATCTTGCTTGAAAATCCTATCGAATATAAACAGGTTCAAACCACAGTGGGAGAGGTGAAAAATCGATATGAAAAGTCAATAATTGTGGCGCAATTTAATTCATTATTGGAGTAATTTTTCCTATGGTATATTTAAGGCATTCGTACTCTTATTTAAAATTGTTAAAATAAACTTCATGTATAAAAATTTTAGTGTTTTGATTTTTAATAAATTTGTACTTGCTCCGGTGACAGTGGTGGCGTTAGGACTCCTATCATGGGTAATCATTCCTGATAATGTATTAGCTGCTTCAACCAAATCATCATTAACCTTTGACGGAACTGAACGTTCATATGTGGCCATTAGTGATGAGGCACAAACGGGTCTTGATATTACTGGAGATATGACAATTGCTTTATGGGTGAAACAAAACAATTTAGCAGGACACCAAATCCTCGTTTCAAAATGGAGTGATATTGATCGAACTTCATTCCTTTTTTATCTTGAAGATGGAGATGTTGGGATTGGGTTAAATGCTCAAAATGGAGGGTACGGGTATGGTATACACCGACTACCTCATGGTAAAAACGCTCAGGAATGGTTCCATGTCGCCATGGTGTATACAGCAGCCAATGGAACAGCAGAGCTTTTTGTGAACGGTAATTCTATTGGTAAATCTTTAGAAAATGTCATGCCAACCAGTATTGCCGATACTGATACCGATTTTGTTATTGGTGGCCGAGATTCACGAACTAATTTTTATGATGGAGCACTGGATGAAGTTAAAATCTGGAGCCGGTCATTGCAAGCTAATGAAATCCAATCATTATTCACCAATCCCAAAGCAGTTAAAAGTGGTGTCGGTTTAGAAGGGTATTGGAATTTTGACGGTACGTATGAAGATAGTTCTAAGAATGGAAATGACTTAGGAGTTTCATTTAGTTCAGATACTCCATTCTAGTACTTAATTTATATGACAACTTTATTCAGTATTATTCCTTCACTTGCACGACTGTTGTCCGGAGGATCACTCTATAGGCAATTACGTATTGCGGCTACTTTGTACTACTTCATTTTGTCTAGAAAAATGTTCAAGCAGTCACAAAATGATATCAAACTCAATTCAGTTTTTAATAGTAGGGAAATAACCTTTTACTTAAAATACCCAATGGATATTGCAGTGTTAAGAGAAGTGTTTATTGATAATGAATATGCCTGGTGTCCAATAGAAAATCCAAAAGTGATTGTGGACCTCGGTGCTCACTTTGGTGATACAACGCTCTATTATAATGCCCGTTTTCCTGATGCAACTGTTATTGCAGTAGAGCCTTCGCCTGAAAACTATTCTCGATTAGTAAAACACACAGCAGCTATTGCGAATATAAAACCTGTTCAAGCTGCGGTAGGTGGTAGTAATGGGACAATAGAATTAAACATCGGCTCAAGTAGTTTGGGGCATTCTGTTTTGGCCCGTAAAGATTCACATCATTCAGTTACCGTACCCTTAATTACACTCACTGAGTTATTTGAAAAAAATGCCATAGCAAAAGCAGATTTAATTAAATTTGATGTCGAAGGGGCAGAGTTTGATATATTTAAATCAATCAATCCCGCGGATTATGCGACAGCGTATATTGGTGAAATTCACTTTGATTTAGGTACAGTAACAAAAGATGAATTTGAATACTGGTTTAAAGACTTTACAATGCAATGGACTCAAATTAGAACAGACAGGTATCTATTTAACGCTGAAATAAAATGACCAATATAAAATCTATAATTAGAGAAGGAGAATATGCTCAAGTAGAAAAATTAACGTTAACAGGAACTATTTTAGATATTGGCGGTAGTACTAAATCTGGATATCACGAATTAATTAAAGGCACTCATTCTTTTTTTGTTGTTAACCTTGATCCAGCTTGTGAGCCTAACTTATTTCATGATATAGAAACTCCTTTTCCGTTACAGGATAGTCAATTTGATAATGCTATTTGTCTTAATGTGTTAGAGCATATTTTTGAAACAAATTTGGTCTTTAGTGAAATTGTGAGGTGTGTTAAATCAGGTGGCACATTGGCTTTTGCTACGCCTTTCATGCACCACATTCATGGTTCTCCTGATGACTATTTGCGGTATACCGAATCGGCGTATAGACGATTGGCTGAAAAAAATAATTGCAAAATTACAAGTATCACTACTTTGGGAGAAGGATTTTTTTCACTTGGTTACCAGTGTATTTTTGGTGCTTTGCCTAATGATTTTTTAAAACATTATTTCAAAAGAATAGCGATACGATCTGATATGTTTTTAAATAAAATCTCAAGAAAATATCGCACACTTTCATCCCGTCTTCCATTGGGGCATTTTGTTGTAATGGTTAAGCAGTAGGGTGTTTTCGAATTGATTGAACAAAATACACTCCATAATATAAAGCAACTTCTATATACGAACTAATAATATAAGCGGCTACTGCACCCCAAAGTCCATAAAAATATATACCAACAAAAACAAATATAATTTTTAAAGCTGCTTGAGAAAATTGAATATAATAAAGTTGCGTATTATTAGTTTGTGATTTGAGTGCACTTTGAACGATGTACAAAATAGATGAAGGAATAGCGAGAGAGAGGAGCTGCGTATAGATAATCGCCGAAGCGTATTTTGGCAGTATCCAATTTATTATAAATGGTGCAGAAATAATATAGAGTCCTGTGAGAAAAAGGAGAATTACAAATAATTGGAAACTACGGCCCGGAATACTTCGTACGAGTTGTTCTGAGGTGTAGTGTACATATTTAGGAAATAATAACGTGGAGAAATTTTTTACCAAACTTTTGAATTGATCAGGTACAATTAAAGCAATTGAATATATAGCAAGAGAAGTCGCTCCCAGAAATTGAAATACAATAATTGAGTCAAGTCGGTTTGCAGCCGAAAGAATTCCATTTTGAACACTTAAATGAAAAGCAAAATGATTATATTTTTTCTCTATTTCTTTAGAGATGGGTTTTTTAATTTCATTAGGATTAGGTTTGAAAAATAAGTGTGCCATTATGTTAGTTACTAACTGAAGCGCTAAATAAGTAACAAAAACTATAAATATATTATGAGTTAATAAAACACTAATAATACTCCCGAGCGTAATGATAATAACTTTTATTGTTTGAAATATTGCTACAGCCCGGAATTTTTGTTGACCTGCTAACAAACTAAAAATAGTAAAATAATTACTAATGAATGGTTGCAAGATCGCTATAGCCAGGCAGCAATACCCTAGCAATTGATTATTTTGATACAAATAATAGCCACCTACAAGTAAAGCTGCGACTGTAGTTCCTAGATTAGATAATAGCCCTAGCTTGAGTGCGCTTTGGTAGTAGCCTAAGTAACCTTGGCTTGAGGTTTGTAATACAGATTGACTGATACTATTTAATGAAACAACGGAAAACAAAGAGGCGAGCACAACCAAGTATCTATAATTACCAAACAGTTCTTCACTGAGAAGGTGTGCAAAAACAGCCGTAACCATGAGCGATCCTGCAATTGTGGTAGCTTGATTACAAGCAACCCAAAAACTGTTAGAAACAAAGTAATGGGCATCTATACCAAAACGACGTTCAATAAAATTTATAGATTTTTGATACATAGACAGTATTGTAACTCAGTTTCAAGGTTTTATGTTACCGGTTTAAAGATTTAAAATCCCTTTGTGTAAATAAATATATTAGTTAATTTAATATATGAAAAGGCACCTGGGGAGGTGCCTTTAGTTTTTTGCCAGAAGCGATTACGACAGTGACGACAGGTGATGCTCAAACAAGAGTCGAGCCAGTCGGTCGGTTCCGAGGTACGCCGCCCACTCAATCAGGTATCCGTTTTCTGCCAAGGTATCAAGATGGCGGTGAACGTGATTAAAGGGAATCAATTCCGCCCGTACAATTCCTTCCTCATTTTGTTCGGCAGTGACCGAGCCTATTTCGCCAGTGGCGATTATGAGACTCATGCCGTACCGTTCTTGTTGATGACCAGCCGAGTTAGCCAAGAATCCAAAGTACAGATCCGTCACGCACAGAATGCGATGGTTCCATAACCCGGCTTCTTCGAGTAGCTCACGCTTGGCGGCGAAACCTTTTAGTTCTCCCGCTTCGATAATGCCTCCAGGCAACTCAACTTGGACATTGTATTTGACCTCAGTATCTTTTCCATCATCACTCCAGGGTAGGTAGGTGATAGGTCGGTACTGGTGAATCACAATCACAAACGTCTGTGTGAGATGATTAAGCAGTTCATGCATTATGTCATCCAGAGACATATTGCTCGTAAACAGGTGCGCGACTTGTTCAGGAATAACTATGGCCAGAGCTTTGACAGCCAGGTCCGTCCCATTGCTTCGACCGAACACAATGTCAGAGTAGGAGTTACCTGGACGAGTGAATTCCGTTATTCTTAAATAGTTGAGTGTATGGGCAGGAAGCCAGTCTGGGTGGATTACTTGACGCTTTTTTGACATCTTTGAGAACCTTTTGAAGGTGTAGGGGGAATCTAGACACTTCTTATCTAACGTTCTTATACAACAAATATGAATATTAATCAATACATACTAAACTGTTATTACTTTTTTCAAATTCATTACAGCAAAATATAAAATAATGTATGATACCGTAACACTTGTAAAAGGAAGTAACATTCGAAATTCTGATTTTAAAACATTGTATGTCTAAAAAAACGCTCCCCACAGATGTATGGTTTTTTGTAGGACACAGTATCGGAGTTACGTTGCTGGGTATTCATACCCTTGAAGCTGCCTATTTTGGTTTGCCGGCTGATCAAAGAGGGCGGCTTTTTATAGTAGTCAATGGAGATAATCGGCGTTTGTATGACGATTTGCTTACGCAGTATCCCCATATTACTTTAGTGACGGTGAGTAAAAAATCATTAGGCACTATAGCAAGTATTGTTTGGAATGGATTTGGACGAAGACAAATCGTGCTCCATCCACTTTCATTTGGATCAGTAAACCTCATCCATGCCTGGATGACGAGAATCATTACTTTACTAAATCCACAAAGTCGTTCAATTATTTTTGGTGAACATACCTGGAGGAATGGTTTTTTCTTTACTACGATTCTCAAACGAAATCTAGAACAGTCTATATTTACGTCACAAGAGGAAGCGATACAGTCAACTGGAATTACACCTCGTGCTCATACGCCACAATTATTATTTGCTCATGGTGAACCAATTGTTCAATTACACCAACAGTCGTATATATTAGTGCATCCATTTGCAGCATCCATTTCTCGTTCATTGCCCCCGGCACGCTGGCAAGAATTGATTAATTGGCTCCGATCAACCTATCCTCATTACAGTGTGGTAATTTCAGGAGGGCCAGCTGACCGAGCGGCAGCGTTAGCTTTAATTCCCAAGAATCATACTGAGGTGTATTTCAGCCAAGATATTTGTAGGTCGTTCCTGGATTCATTTTCTTTATCTGCAAGAGCGGCTTTGTTTGTCGGGGTGGATACTGGCCCCACTCATATTGCTGCTCATGTTGGGGCGCTAACCATTGTGGTGGGTAATAACTCAAATCCGTGTTGGTTGCCGTACTATAATCCAACGGTAACTGTCCTTATGAATTTGTCAGTTTGCACGTGTCAGGGTGATAAAACTGGAAATTGTTTTGAATACGAGGATGGGGTGAAGTATTATAGATGCATGTACAGAATTCCGCAGGAAGAAATCAAAGAAGCAATAAGTAAAAAATTATCATGAGTCAAAAATCATTATCATCAAGAGTTGCTAGTAAAGTAAAAAAAATCTTACGTGATGAATTTGGTTTTTTTTACCCCTTAGGAGGACAGACTGTATTAGCAGTTACCTACGCTTTGCAACATAAAATTGCAGGACACTATTATGAATTCGGATTATATCAAGGCTACACCTTTGGGCAGGCAGCGAAATTATCTCCTGACATACATCACTTTGGTTTTGATTCGTTTGAAGGGATGCCAGAAAATAACGAAGGAGGGGGATTTGGTTTCCAAAGATTTAAAGTGACGTACGAAAAGGTAATTAATAATTTACTGAGGACTAATGCTTTTACCCATAAGGAACATCTCATAAAAGGTTACTTTTCGGATTCACTGACGCCACAGCTACAAGCTGAATTGATGCCATTTAAGGCCGCGGTCATTTTAATTGATTGTGACATTTATGACTCTACTGTTACAGTTCTTAATTTTATAAAACCATTGTTGCAAACTGGTACAATTGTCATTTTTGACGATTGGCATTCATTTGGCCAGGATGAGGGGGAGCAACGAGCATTGCGAGAATTTTTGGAAATTAATAAAAATTATACATTTTCTGAAATAAATGAATGTCAAAACAGGAAATTATTCAAAGTTTCCATATTAGATTAAAATTATCCTATGAATACAACCAACACTGAATTTCCTGATCGATACTTTGGTAGTGCTCCTGTAGATACCAGTGCTAAAAGTAAAGATTTTTACCAATCTCGGTTACCAAAGTACCGAATGAAATACTTAATTGGTTTTATTAATTCGATTCCGCAGAATGGTCGAGTGCTCGATTTGGGTTGTGGTAAGGGAAAAACTATTTGTTTGATTCAGGCGTTTCGTCCTGATATTCAGATTGATGCTTGTGACCTCACGGACATGCGCCCATTTTTGCCCGTAGGCGTTAACTTTGTAAAATGTGAAGCTGGGGCAGCGGCGGAATTTTTCCCGGCTGGTACGTACGATGCTATTTTTAATGAACACGTGATTGAACATATTGTGTACCCGAACACCATGATTGATGCGTGTTTTACGTTACTAAAAAGCGGGGGACGGGTTTTTATTGAAACCCCTAATTGGACTCGATTGTTTGTACCGTTTTCGCCATTGTATTTTTGGAACGACTACACCCATATTCATCCCTACTGCATAACGGCCTTTCAAAGAATGTTTATGGAATATGGCTATGATCCGGAATACGTTATTTCTGTTTCATCAATGGACTTTGGACGAAGATTTATGAAGTTGCGGCTTGAGGACGGGGTAGTGAAAACCGGCTTCAAAGCTGAAACTCCGATTTTTAAAGCTCACGAAAGTAAAGCTCGTAAAATTTTTAATGCCATGCTTGACCTAACGTTGCATCCAGTTATGCGAGATATTTTAATTGGAGTTGCCAAGAAACCCTAGATAGATTTGATTGGAACAGAAGAATTAACCATTGTAAATACTACGCATTTGAACGTGCAGTGTACTATATTCGAACATTATGATGACACTCAATCAATACATGGGGGAACTGATGCAGACTATGATTGTCATTCAAGGAGATGAGTCGTTTGGTAAAGAGTGGCAAGCATCTATTGAGTTAATTGAGTCTACGGTTACAAAAGGTAATACAGTTTTTATTGCCGGAAATGGCGGTAGTGCTGCTGACGCACAGCACATTGCTGCAGAATTTGTGGGACGATTTAAAAAAGAACGGCGCTCTTATCCCGCTATTGCTCTGACGACCGATACGTCAGCTCTGACATCAATTGGTAATGATTATGGATTTGTTCGGGTCTTTTCTCGTCAACTTGAAGGGTTGGGTCGCGAGGGAGATTTATTTATTGGGATATCAACCAGTGGGAATTCGGTAAATATTGTCCACGCTTGCTCAGAAGCTCGGAAGCAAAATATGAAAATTATTGGGTTGCTTGGTAACGATGGAGGACTTATTAAAGAATTTGTTGATGTGGCCTTGGTAGTGCCAAGTACCGTTACCGCGCACATACAAGAAATTCACCAACAAATTTACCATTCATGGTGTTGTGCGGTTGATGAACTTCATGGATAAAGCAAGTATTAGTAAAATTTTTGAAAAACTTCCCTCAATTCGAATTGGGGTTATTGGTGATGTGATGCTTGATACCTATACCTACGGTAAAGTAGAACGAATCTCCGCTGAAGCGCCGGTACCGGTAATTCACATTGTGAATGAAATGTCAGTCTTAGGAGGGGCGGGAAATGTACTGGGGAATTTAGCTACAGTGGGGATTCGAGCATCACTGATTAGTACGGTCGGAGATGATGCTTCCGGACTAGCGGTTAAGGAACTACTCAGTTCACTCAAAGAAACTCAGGAAGAGCATTTAATTATTGTAGATCCGTCTAAACCGACCGTTACTAAAAAAAGAATGGTGGCGGGTAATCAGCAGTTACTACGAATCGACACCGAGGACACAACTTCAGTGGGAGAGCGTGTGATATACCAAGTTGTGGCTAAATTAGAAGCTCACTTACAAGGTCTCGATGCAATTTGTATTTCTGATTACGGAAAAGGTTTTATCACCGCAAACTTAATGGAAATGATTTTGACCATTGCAGCTCGCCATAAAATTCCTGTAGTGGTTGATACGAAGCCAAAAAATATTTCCTATTTTTATAATTGTGCACTGATTTCACCCAATGAAAGTGAACTCATGGATATGACTCAATCAGGAACTGTTGAAGAACGAGCCCAAGCACTAGCTTCACAGACTAAATCAAACATTCTCGTCACCCTCGGAGCCAAGGGTGTATATTACGCGGATGGTGGTGATAGGAATAAAAATTTTAGTCTCCCTTCTTTTGCTACTGATGTACGAGATGTGTCAGGAGCCGGGGATACCGTGATAGCATTTGCGGTGATTGGTCTGGCGCTCGGGCTGACTATGTTGGATGCAGTAACTTTAGCTAATTATGCGGCAGGTATTTCAGTTTCTAAACCTCACACAGCGGTTGTAACTATAGAAGAATTATTGGCGTTACTGTAATCGTATATGCGTACTGACAGCCCACAAAAGAAAATTATCACCCTGGAGGTAGCACAGAAGATGGTTCGTGCCTATAAAAAACAAGGACTGACCATTGGGGCTATGTCTGGATCTTTTGATATTGTAACAGCGTATCATTTTAAATCTTTAGAAGAGTGTTCTAAAAAAAGTGATGTGCTGTTCTTATTTCTCAATAGTGATGCATCTGTAAAAAGATATAAGGGAACCTCAAAACCTATCCTTCATGAAAGTGAACGGGCATATACCATTGCTCAATCACCTTTTGTACACCACATTGTTGTGTTTGATGATTTGACTCCTGTAAACATAATTTCGCGACTTAAGCCAGATATTTTTATTAATGTGAGCGAGTGGGGTAAGGATTGTGTAGAGCGAAAGACGGTAGAATCGTATGGTGGCCAGGTAGCGATTGGAAAGGTGACAGTTGCAGAACAATGGGTAACTTCCACTAGTGATTTAATTAAAAAAATTATTAATTCCGAGTCTAAACAAACTGGTCGGGCAATATTTTTAGATCGTGATGGGGTAATTAACGAAAATAAAACTGGATATTTATTCCGCTGGGAGGATATTGTTTTTATGCCACACCTTATGCCAGCGTTTAAAGCTTTTGTTAAGGCGGGTTATAAATTGATAATTATTACTAATCAATCAGGTATTGCTCGAGGCTATTACACTGAAAAACAGATGGTTGCCTTGCATGTAAAAATGACTGCTTACTTTAAAAAGCACGGCGTTACAATTACTGCTATCTACCATTGCCCACACGGACCTATTGAAGGTTGTACCTGTCGCAAGCCGGGAATCGGAATGCTTGTAAAGGCCGCTACCGAGCAAAATTTAAATCTCAGTAAATCTTGGTTTATTGGCGATAGTCATACTGATGTTGAAGCGGGACGTTTTGCGAATGTAAAAACGGTATACATTGGTAACGAAAAAACCTATCCAAAAACTGCGTATCGGCCTAATTTCTTTGTTTCTACCATGAAGGAAGCGGCATCGTGTATACTACCCAAAAAATAACATGAAATTATTTTCCCACCTGCGTGCTGTTCAAAACCATTACTTGCCACACATTGCGGGAGCAGTGATAAAAACGTACCTGAGTATGCTGGTTCGAAATCGTTTTATTGCAGCCGCCACATCAGGAACTGAGCGAATACTTTCCTCAACCTTTACCTATTCAAAACGAGCGAGCTTATACGGAATGTTTAGAGAAATTTTTATTGAGCAGAATTATTATATTGAACCAACAGATAAGCCGCTCACCATTATTGATTGTGGGACCAACATCGGAGTGTCTCTATTATATTTTCGTACCCAAGCTCCCAACGCAACAATTACAGCCTTCGAGCCCAATCCGCATACCTATACTATTGTTCAGGATAATGTAGAAAAAAATAATCTAAATGTGATGATACATCCAGTTGGGTTAGGAAAAGTAAAAACTACTGCTACCTTTCATACTGACGTACATGATCTTGCGTCACAAAGTGGGAGTACCACGGGACATCTTGCGACCAAGAATTATGAACTTACATCTTTTCCGGTTGCTATTGAACCACTATCTCCGTATATCACGGGGCCAGTTGATATTCTCAAGCTGGATATAGAAGGAGCAGAAGGGGAAGTTCTAGAGGAGTTGGCAACTAGTAACGTATTGCGCCATATCAAGAAAATATTTATTGAATACCACTATGACGGAGTACACACCACGTTTCCCTTTGATGCACTCTTAAATACACTTGAGAAAGCAGGCTTTACCTATGCTATACAATCTCAAATTGAATTACCATATGTAATCCCACAAGAAGCAGTCTGTTTTTCATACAAAATTATAGCCTGGCGTAACGAGAAGCTGATCTCCTCCCGGTAATGTATGACTTCACTTATATTTCGTAGTTACGAATATTGTCTTAAAAATTTTGGTTTACTGCTTCGGTATGGTATTGCCGGGGGATCAGGCGTCATTGCTAATTTAATTGTATTCAGTTTTTTGGTTGAGTATCTTAAGCTCTGGTATGTGTATGGTGCAGTTTTTGGTTTTGTAGCGGCCTATGTGGTTACGTTTTCATTGCATAAATGGTGGACGTTTACAGCCACTTCACATAAGCGAACAGTTACCCAAGGGACCCTCTATCTGACTTCAGCTTTGTTAGGATTAGGGTTAACTATTTCGATACTGACGTTGCTCGTTGATGGTTTGGGATTTTGGCCGGTGATTGCGCAATTTATGGCGCTCGGTGCGGTTGCGGTATTAAGTTTTATTTTTACTTCCCAAATTACTTTCCACGCTGAAGAAGAACGCTGGCATCGCCTGCACGAAGCGAGTGCACTAGTAGTTCGGGTGCTATCGACACAGCATAGATTTTGGATATCTTTACTGACTATCATTATGGTTGGGATTGCGAGTGTGCGACTGGCCCTTGTAACGGTAACGATTAACTCGGATACGTTAGGCTATGCTTCTACTGCTCAACAACTGCTCGGAGAGGAAGTGGTGTTTAATGGGGCGAGGTATCTTAAGCCTCTGGCTCCAGCGGTTATTGCGGCACTCACACCATTAGGGATTGATCCAGTTTCAGGCGTATTGGTGCAGTCAGTTTTGTTATATTTTGCACTCGGTCTCGCTGCCTACTGGTTTGGATATGTATTGTTTGCTAAAAAATCGGCAGGATTTTTATCTGCAGTATTTATCGTCGGCTCGTTTCCTATCGTCAAATATGGACTGGATTATTTTACAGAAACCGGGGCGTGGGCACTCTATTTTTTAAGTTTAGCGGGCATGATTCTGTGGTATCGAAACCCTCAAAGCTATTGGCACTGGTTTGTAGCCGGGACCTTACTAGCCGGATTATTATGGAAAGAATATGCCGTTCTAGCTGGGCTGACATTTCTGTTTGTAATATGTTTTCACACACGAGTGACGGTTGTGCAGAAAGTCCTGGTGTTGATGCAGGTAGGTGCGCTCACGTTGATTCCCTGGGTGATGTGGCAATATCACGTCTATACTGCTTTTTCTTATAGTTACCTTGACTGGATGAAGGTCGGCGCTGCCCCAGAAGCGTACGCGACGATGTACACCGTGCCCGCAGTAATCAAAAGCACCTTTGTACTTCTTGGGGCAGGATGGCTCCTAGTTTTGTATGGCTTACTGCGCTGGAAAAAAATTACTCCAGAAATAAAATATTTTATTTTGACGATGACCCTTCCGGCTTTTGGATTTTTGCTGTGGGGATATGTATCGTCGCGATTATTTTTCTCGTTAGTGCCGTTGGCCGTCGTGTTCGCTATTGTCGGTACGCTCAGAATAAAATCAAAACCAGTGCAAACTGGTATGGTACTATTTTACATAATCACAAGCTTTGGATTGGTGTGGCTTAGTTTTGTTCCCGATATTCGCGTGCTGATTGACACTATTACCTATGGCATTAAATAATCTCTTACCTCAAACAAAATTATCCATCATCATACCTGCGTATAATGAAATAGGGACTATTGAAACATTGCTCCATAAAGTCGAAGCAGCGCTTTTTGATTACGATACTCAAATTATCATTGTTGATGACGGTTCAAAAGACGGCACCCGAGATATATTAAAAAAATATGAAGCCATTCATACCGTGGTGTACCATGAAAAAAACCAAGGCAAGGGAGCGGCAATCCGAACTGGTCTCAGTGAAGCTCGTGGTTCTCATATTGTGATTCAAGATGCTGATTTAGAATACGATCCTAAAGATTTGGTGCGGATGCTCGAACACATGGTGTCAGAAGACTTGCCAGTACTCTATGGTTCACGTAGTTTGCATCGAGGGCGAAATCAAGAGGCGGGTTTTAGTTTTTATTGGGGTGGGCAACTATTAACTTTGATAACTAATGTGCTCTATAATCAGCGGTTAACTGATGAGCCAACCTGTTACAAAATGTTCAAACATGAGGTCATTACTTCGTTGCCTCTGGTGTGTAATAGATTTGAATTCTGCCCGGAGGTAACCGCTCGAGTAGCAAAAAAAGGAATTAGAATTAAAGAAATTTCCATATCGTATTACCCTCGGAGTGTAACTGAGGGTAAAAAAATCAATTGGCGTGATGGCGTAGAGGCAATTCAAGTTCTTATTAAACAACGTTTTATTTCGTAAATATGGAAAATCGAAAATATGCTTTTGGGGTGGACAAATACTCGTTGCTTGATAATGTAATTTTTTATTTACGAAAACGACAGGTAGTAAAGCGCATCCCAACTACGGCCAAAATTATTGCTGATTGCGGGGCGGGGTATGATTGTCGGTTACTCATCTCTTTACTTAACGATACTGTAATTACCAAAGCTATTGCTATTGATACAGAATTTAAAAGTGAACTAGCATCGGTACCCAATCTCACGCTTACAATTGCCAACCTCAATCAGCCTATTCCATTGGCTGATAGTTCAATTGATGGGGCCCTTTCATTAGCAGTGCTGGAACATTTGGATTCACCCGAGGTATTTCTTAAAGAACTTTATCGAATTGTACGACCGGGCGGAGTTGTTCTTTTGACAACACCCGGCCCAACATCAAAACCACTCTTAGAATTTTTAGCGTTTAGGTTAGGAATAATTGATAAGCAGGAAATTGCCGATCATAAACAATATTTTTCTTCTGAGATGTTGCAGGCAGCTTTTGAGGAAGCTGGCTTCACACCGTCTCTCGTCACGCCCCGACGCTTTTTATTTGGTATGAATAATATTGTGATGGCTATTCGTTAATTATCCAATGTTTATAAAGAGGAAATAATTTTTTTCTATTGTAGTTCGGGTATACTAGGAGTAATGAAACGTTCTTTTGATGTAGCTACCAGTGACGATAGTGAACGACAGCGTCAAACGCTGGATTATGTGTTGGCTGAAGCTAATCAGGCAAAACAGAAACGTGAGCAAGTTCCAAAAGTTTCTATTACTGAAGCCAGGCATGGTGAATCGCATTTTGAAATAGCGTCCAGTCGTGAGACGACGAGGCTTTTATTTATTTCCCAAGATACGTCACTGTTAAATCAGTCAACGCAAAGTCTCGATGGGTATCTCAATATGCGAGATGTGTTTGATGAGGTGCATATAGTAATTTTACAACGGGGAAGAGCGGCTCGGAATCCGGTACTGCGGGTAGCGGATAATGTCTGGATGTACGTGGTTGCCGCACCGTCAGGGCTGTCGTTATTACAAGAGGCAAAAAAGGCAATTGTTCAACAATTAGAATTTGCAGAAGGCTTCAGGGCAGATTTAATTGTCGCGCGTGACCCGCTTGAGAGTGGATTAGTCGCGTTGTGGGCGAGTAAAAAATATAATCGTCCGTCCCAGCTCCATATCATTGATGATTACACCAATAGTCAGTTTTTAAAAAAGTTTTATTACCCGCGACTGACGCGACATTTGTATCGCTATGTTATAAAGCGCTTTACCAGTATCCGTACCAGTACGGATGTGTTACGGGAGTCCGTGAGTAAACAAGTGCCAGAGGGGACAAACGTAGAGACGTTGCCTCGATTTCATAATTTTGCCGCTTTAACTCACTACGACACAGGCTTTAATATCAAAAATAAATACACGCAATTTTCATTTATTATTTTATATATCGGGAATCTCTATCACGGATGTCGAGCATTCCAAGCTATGGATGCGTCGCGGGACGTGATGCGCAGTCCTAAAGTTGGGTTAGTGATTGTGGGAGATGGGGAAGCCCGGGGCGAGTTACAAAAACGAGCCACGTTGTTAGGTATTCCTACGCAAATTGTGTTTGAAAAATCCGTAGAGGATATTTCAAGTTACTTAAAAACAGCTGATGTGTTAGTGGTGCCGGACATAGACCCATTAAGTGATGAGGTGGCTCTGCAAGGAGCGGCGGCGGGTATTCCACTTGTGCTCGCCAGAACCCAGCAACGCACGGATTTGTTCACTCATGAAGTGTCGGCGTTATTTTACGAAAATGCCGATACGATGAGTTTAACAGTCGCAATTAAACGAGTGCTTAACGACTTGAGTGCTCGTACGGAACTATCTCAAAATGCACGCCAGGTGATAGATGAGAAACTACATGAAGATCCGTTAGCGTATCGATTGCAATACCGAGAAAGCGTTGAGGCGGCTTTATTTACTGAGGATAGTGAAGAGACTAAGGCGTAAGGTAATAGCATATACTAGAGTAATAATTATCTACTATGCATATTCAAAAACATGCACCAAAATTTATCGGTATCGGGGGCAAAGGTACCGGCTTGGGTTTAATTACGCGGTTGCTTGAAGCGCATCCCGATGTTCATGGTCCACTACCAAACGTAGGGTTCTTTTGTGGGTATCACGGCAACCAGGCTGACTTATCGGTGTATGAGAAAGCGCTCACCCTTACTTCAGCGACACCAAAATCAGGGGAGTCTTGCCCGGATTATTTAGCCGCACCGAAAGTAGCTGCGTTTATTGCCGATACCTATCCCGATGCAAAATTATTTGTTGTCCTGCGAAATCCAATTGATCGAGCGATTGTAGAGTATGAGCACGTAAAAGCGACCCGACAAATTGATCGTAGTGTTTCCTGCGCGCAATACATGACTAATCATCCGAGTGCACAAACGGATGGATTTTATGCGCGCCATTTAAATAAGTATTTTGGATTTTATTCACCGTTACAGTTATATGTGATTGTGTATGAAGATTTTATTAAAGATCCTCTAGTCACGATGCAAAAGTTGTATGATTTTTTAGAACTAAAAAAAGATTTTATTCCCAAGCAATTAGAAGCGTACGCTCCACCACCGGACGAACCGGTGCATCCTGGTCGCATCACTCGGTTGATTCGATTTATAGGTTCATTAATTCGTAAGGTTCGCCCCAAAAAAGTCCAAGGTCCGTTGGCGCCACCGGCTCCTGTACAACAGAATTTTTTAGCTCCTTCCGAGTTGGCGGTTTTTAAAGCCACCTTTGCGGCTGATGCGGCCCAGCTTTCCCATTTGCTTCATAAAGACATGGTCGTCGAGTGGAATTTGGGGATAGAAACCGCTCCAGAAGTCGTTTTGTAGCCCCCTGTTAGGGTATTGCGCACCTATTGTGCTAATTCGTCTAGATTGGTAGGAATAGGCGCTATGGTATATTTATGACCATATGAAAGATATTTTAAAAGGGGTGGTTTTTATTGGTTTATTCGCAATCCCATTTTTAACACTCTATGTTGAGAATGATTTTTTCTTCCCTTTTATTACCGGTAAGAATTTTTTATTTAGAATTATTGTTGAAGTAGTATTGGCGGCTTGGGTGATGTTGGCGCTGTATGATAGTACGTATCGCCCCCGGTTCTCGTGGATTTTAGGAACTTTTGGAATATTAATGGCCGTGATGTTGGTAGCGAGTTTACAAGCAGAGCACGTGTCTACGGCTCTGTGGAGTAATTTTGAACGAATGGATGGCTACGTGACGTTAATTCACGTCTTTGCCTACTTTGTGGTATTGGGCAGTATGATCAAGACCCCAAAAATGTGGTCGTATTTTCTCCATACATCGGTGATGGTCGCGGGATTTGTGGCCTTAAAAGGTTTGTCCCAGCTAGGTGCGGGAACAACGCGAGTAGATAGTACGCTTGGTAACGCTGCCTACATGGCGGTGTACATGCTCTTCCATATCTTTTTCTTGATGTATCTCTTTGTACAAACCAAAGTGACTCCGTATCGCGTAGTGTATGTGTTGTTACTTATTTTGTTTGTATATGTGTTGTTGCAAACAGGAACCCGAGGTACAGCCATCGGTCTTGTGACTGGCTCAATTGCTATGGTGGCGTACATTGCGGTGTTTGGTGCGCGGTTTAAACAAGTGCAACGGTACGCGTTAGGAGCGCTCGTTGCTATTGTGGTAGTGGCAGCTAGTTTTATTGCGGCGCGAGATACCGCATTTATTCAAAGTACACCAGCGTTTGCTCGTATTGCGAACATTGATTTGGGTTCTGACTTAAAAATCCGAACGGTGATTTGGGGAATGTCAGTCGAGGGAGTAAAGGAGCGTCCAGTACTCGGTTGGGGGCAAGGAAACTTTAACTACGTGTTTAATGAACAGTACGACCCAAAGCTCTACGGACAAGAACAATGGTTTGATCGGGTGCACAATATTATCTTTGATTGGTTGATTGCCGGGGGTATTGTGGGATTGTTGTCATACTTCTCAATTTTTGCAGCGCTCTTCTATTACTTGGTTATCAAGCCGTGGCGACAACCAGAACAATCGTTAAGTGTGGTAGAGCGGGGAATATTGGTTGGGTTAATTGTCGGGTACGTCACGCATAACTTGGTGGTGTTTGATAACATTGTGAGTTATATCTTTTTCGGGACCATCTTGGCGTTAATCCATAGTCATGTGGCTCGTGTTATCCCTAAGGTAGAGGCCTTTAAGCTACCATCTGTACTCGTAACGCAGATTATTTTGCCAGTTATGGTAGTAGCAACGGTAGCGACCGTGTACTTTGTAAATATTCCGAGTATGCAGGCAGCCGGCGACGTGATTGTGGCCTTCCAATCTAAGACCCTCGAAGGACGTTTGGCTGGGTTTGAAATTGCCTTGGCGCGTGATTCTTTTGCTCGACAAGAAATTACTGAACAGTTTGCCCAACAAGCCATGGGTATTGCCCGCACTACTGACCCCGTTGACCCCGAACTCAAGGCTAAGTTCATGGCCCGCGCAGAAGAGGAGTTACTTAACATGGTAGCGGCCAAACCAGGTGATGCCCGATTGGAAGTATTTCTCGCCAGTTACTACCGTACGATTGGTGATTTGCCAAA
This sequence comes from Patescibacteria group bacterium, assembly GCA_040386275.1. Taxonomy (GTDB): domain Bacteria; phylum Patescibacteriota; class Minisyncoccia; order Phycocordibacterales; family UBA918; genus OLB19. The sequence goes on along the minus strand of JAZKFU010000010.1, from coordinate 1,489 downwards.
AGCGGCTGAACGCATGGCTATTGCGCGAACTCTGTCTCCAAACAAACAAGCTATTATCTTGCAACAAGGTGCGATTGAATTATCACAAGGTAAAAACAATGAAGCACGCGATTTCTTTAAAGAGGCCTACGAACTTGATACTACTAATAATGAAGCAGCGGAATACTACATCGCCTCATTGTTCTACACTAAAGATACAGAAACAGCTCAAACTATTATTAAAGATGCTTCACCAGAATTAGAAGCTCGATTGGCCGCTAGTGACTTTGTGGTTGGAGCAGTGAATGATGCCAAGGCGTTTGATTACCTCGCTACCCTCTATGAAGCGCGTTTGGAAACTGATGGCACCAATCCTCAAAACTGGGCAAGCTTAGCGTATGTGTATTACCAGCTCAAGCAGAATGATAACGCTATCAGTACGCTTGAACGCGCTACCAAAGCAGTGCCGACATTTGGTGCTACTGCCCAGTGCTTTAGTGCGAATATCAAAAAAGGACTTTCTCCAGAAGTTGGTTGTCAGTAAAACGGAATCATGTCCCTCACTGTTTTAGAACACGTATCGCTCGCAGATTGGGTTAGTTTAAAAACAGGAGGCCCGGCTCACTATTTTATTGAAGTAACAACGATTGAGGCATTACAAGAGGCAGTTGCGTTTTCGAATGAAAAGCAACTGCCTTTTTATGTGCTCGGTGGTGGAACGAATATGCTGGTCAGTGATGCCGGGTATGAAGGGGTAATTATTAAAATGAATATTTCCGGCCGTGCGTATAACAAGGTTAACGATACGTCAGTGGCATTGGTGGTTGGAGCAGGGGAATCATTTGATGCAGTGATTGAAGAAGTAACGAGTCGATCATTGTGGGGTTTAGAAAACCTTTCACATATACCGGGGACTGTTGGTGCAACACCCGTGCAAAATGTAGGTGCGTATGGAGTTGAAGTGTCAGATATAATTTCGCACGTAACAGTGTATGATGTTGCTTCTAAAAAAATTGTAGAGCTTACTAAAGATGAGTGTGTGTTTTCATATCGACATTCACTGTTTAAAGAAAATAAAAATTACATTATCATTTCGGTAACGTTTATTCTTTCTTTGGTGCCCACTCCAAAACTATCGTACGCTGATTTACAATTGCTCAGTAAAGAAGAGCAGACACCACAGCGTATTAGGGAGACAGTGATTGCAATCAGATCAGCTAAGTTTCCCGACTGGAACGTCGTAGGTACAGCCGGTTCATTTTTTAAAAACCCCATTATTAGTTCTGTGAAAGCACAAGAGCTTATATCTAAATACCCTGATATTCCAACCTATATAAGCGATGGCGGTCTGGTTAAAGTATCACTCGGATATATTCTTGATAAAATTTGTGGCCTTAAAGGTTTTACTATCGGTTCCGTGAGGTTGTATGAGAAACAAGCATTGGTGCTAGTAGCAACGAAGCCTTCGAACACAAACGATATAAAAAATTTTAAAAAAATAATTTCAGAA
>JAZKFU010000009.1:0-89359 GCA_040386275.1 Patescibacteria group bacterium | reverse complement strand
AAATCCGCAGTTTCGGTAATATGCTTGAGCCCCGATCATCTTCGGCGCAAGGACTCTCGATCAGTGAGCTGTTACGCTTTCTTTAAAGGATGGCTGCTTCTAAGCCAACCTCCTGATTGTCGGCGAATCCTCACCTCCTCATTTTGCACTGAGCATATATTTAGGGACCTTAACTGGCGATCTGGGCTGTTTCCCTTTCGACCAATGGAGCTTCTCCCCCATAGTCTAACTGCCGCGCTATAACCTACTGGTATTCGGAGTTTGATAGGGGCAACGAGATTTCTCCCTGTTTGCCCCTTCCAGTGCTCTACCCCCAGAGGGACCACGCGACGCCAACCCAAAAGCTGTTTCGGAGAGAACCAGCTATTACGGAATTCGATAAGCTTTTCACTCCTTACCACATGTCATCCGATGGTTTTGAACGGCCAACCGGTTCGGGCCTCCACGACCTATTACAGTCGCTTCACCCTGCACATGGCAAGCTCATCCCGCTTCGGGTCGTACCCCTACCCTTATAATTCGCGCTATTCACGCTCGCTTTCACTGTGCCTCCGTGGGTTTGCCACTTAGACAAGGATAAAGGTACACTCGCCGGCTCATTCTTCAATAGGCACGCCGTCACCCCCAATAAATTGAAGGCTCCGACTCCTTGTAGGTTTTAGGTTTCAGATCTATTTCACTCCCCTCTCCGGGGTTCTTTTCACCTTTCCCTCACGGTACTTGTTCACTATCGGTCTTCAAGAATATTTAGCCTTTCCAGTTAGTGCTGGTAGATTCATTCGAGCTATTCGTGTCTCGAACTACTCAGGAGCGGAATCAGGAGAGTGGTATATATTTCGAATACAGGACTATTACCTTCTGGGGTCGTGCTTCCCAACACGTTTTCCTATATATACCTTTTGTAACTCTCTGCAACTAAATGCAGACTCCGTCCTACAACCCCGAACATGTAAACACGCTCGGTTTGGGCTGCTCCCGTTTCGCTCGCCGCTACTAAGGGAATCGCAAGAACCTTCTTCCTGATCATAATGGCTTATCCGAAGATAAATCTGATCAGAAAGAAAGTTCCGTTTTTGCTTTCTATTCCTCCAGGTACTGAGATGTTTCACTTCCCTGGGTGCGCATCTGCATAACACAGATTCCTGCCGATGACAGGAGGGTTTCCCCATTCAGAAATTTCCGGGTCGAAGGTTATTTGGCACCTCGCCGAAACTTATCGCAGCCATATCACGTCTTTCATCGCTTCTTGAAGCCTAGGCATCCACCTAAAACCCTTACATTCCTGTAAGGAAAGTTGGTCACCAACTTTCCTTTCTGTGTTCGCTTGCTCGGTCATGCAAAAGTAAACTTTTGCGCGACGCTCGTTCGCTCCACAGTAAGTACCGTTAGTTAACGAAATTCCCTACAGAAACATGTTTATGTACACCGCTGTACAATTTTGTTTGTATCGTGAACTTCAAGAGGGTGACGACCAGATGCTGCAGCGCCTGGTCGTCAATGAGCTTTCGTCATACCAGTCAAGCTGGCAGAGAACTAGGCTACTGTTTTTTGTGAGTATATATTATACCCTCTTGAAGTTCACGATACTTTTGAGTGTCTGGCATCGAAAAATACTAATCGATGTTATTCCAAACTATTTGTGTTGTGTGTTGGGGACGAAAAGACCCGAGCGCCGGCAAAGGCTAACTCTATGGGATCTTAACCCAACACACTACCTGTGTTCATAACAACGCCGCTTGCTAGTGACGCGTTATGAACCTGCCTGCGTGCGTCGAACACGCAGGACTTGCGAGCACCCCCTTATCAAGGGTGCTCTAATAGAATATGAAGTTGTAAAATATCTGGCAACCTCCTTGCTAGTGAAATAAAAAGTCCGCGATTTTCGCGGCACAAAATTCAGGCTATGAAGCGAGAATGTTATGCGCGAGTGCGTTGCTTTCGATTCAATATCATAGTTACGTGCTGGCTATTCTATAGGAAAGGAAAATAAAGTCAAGCACTTATTTGGGATATTTAAAGTGTATTTATACCCAGTTTTATACACACCACAAAATACTGCGCTTTTAGGTACCAATCGATACTTTTCACTAAAAAATCGCTCTAAATGAGAGCGATTTTTTAGTGAATAATTCTATCGTTATGGAAGTCGTGGTGGCAATTGCTGCGTTGTTTTATCAATGTACCTCGAAGCTGCATCCCGTCCCCCTAATCCGAACGCTAAACCAAGCGCCAATGAGAGCGCAAACACCATACCCGTAAATAATATCTGGATGAGCTCTGGTGCAATTTGTAATTGGTTAAGCGCCGCCAAAATTGCAAAGAAAATAATGGCTACGTAGGTGGCCTTCGGGAGAATCGCCGGGGTTTTCATTTGACTGGCTTGCGTTGCCGCCGCTACCGCATCACTCGCGAACTTCGCCACGATAAATGAGGCGAACAATATAAGTACGGCCACGAGCACGTTCGGGAGGTAACTTAATACCACCGTTTGCAAGAAGGTACTAACTTGATCCAAATTGAGAATGTCGAGGGCTACGACAAACGCAATGATAAGCACGAACCATTTAACCAACGTCCCGGCAAAATATCCGGCATCTAAATTGTACCCCGCTCGCTTGGTCAGCTCATCAATCCCCGCTGCATCGAGTAACTGATTAATTCCCAGTTTTGAAAAAATAGTGATAATAACTGCCTTTAATGCATTGGCAATAATCCATCCGATAATAATCACTGCTAACGCGGCGATGAGTAACGGCAAGTAATATATGACTTGCGTGATTACCATCGAGAACGTTTGTTCAATTGAATTAACTAGATAGTTATCATTCATGATGAAATGTTATTTTATTTTACTAACAAAGTAATTATACCATTATCATACTACATATTAAACCCTGCATTAGAAAGGTTTGTGGGTATGGAGTTTATTGCTTTTTTAATAAAGTATGTTATAATTTTGAATGAAAAAGCAACTGCTCTTTTATGAAGAGCCTTTGAAAGGATTTGAAATGCTTCGCACTCTAGCCGTCGTCACGCTACTTGCTGGCGCAAACATAGCCCAGGCTCAGGACAATATGTTCTGTCTGCAGTGGGCGGTAGATGACCTGCAGCTCGAGATTTCTGAGAAATTCACTCTGTCGGGGCCAGAGCTGGTCGATGGAAAGTGGAGTGCGCCGCACGACACTATGACCATTCAGTTTCGCAATGAACCGCCGATGGTCTGGAGCCCCGAAAACACCTTCAAGGGAGGGTTGCTCGACTTTATCTGGACAGCTGCTCACCACCAAGAAATGACAGGCTCCCCTGCCTTTGCTGGCCGCGATGAAAAAGGGTACACCTGGGCCATCAGCAAACTAGCTGAACCTGGAACCCCCAACACGGTTCCGTGTATGGCCCACCCGTTAGGTTGGTCTAAATAAACACAAAGGAGGTGCCGTTTCCACGGCACCTCCTCCCCACCCACAAGACTCCGGTCTTCGTGCGGTGGTTTTTTGTTAGCTCCTAAACGATCCTCTATGGAGTTCGTCTCGCACGCCGATTTTATCTACCAAAATCTGGTGTTTGTAATCAAATAGCTCACGCGTCAATTTGTCATTCATTCCTACCCGATACAATAAGTCTTCATCAGACATCAACGCAAAACGAATCTCCATCCCAATTTCTGACTCGAGTGCTCTTATGGCGGTCTCTACTTTAGCTTGAGATATTTTCTTCATAGCAATTAATACATCAAGCGACTGCTCAAACTCCCGCACAAAGACGCCCGCAATCACCAAGAAATCAATGACCCCAGCCTTTCGTAAGTGAGTAATGAGATTCTTTCCATCAATCGGGGCCGTTTCAAATAAAAATGTTTGTAGGGCTTGAAGTTCTTGGAAATCTTTATTTAACGCAAACCCTAGCACCTTCATCTTTTTTTTCTTGCCATCAATCAGTACATACATTGACCGCTTCACAATCACGCCCGCTTTTTCCAGAGCAGAAATTTCAGTCCGGGCTGTGCGACGTACCAACCGGGCTCGTTTACTTATTTCATCAAAGGTAAATTCTTTTGACGGGTTGAATAGAAAAAACCGAAGGAGTTTTACCCGGGCAGTGCTACCAAACAGAATGGAAAGTGGATCAGCCATATCAGAATCTTGTACGAGTATTTTAACACCAAAGAAGCTCTCCACAGTCTTGACGGTATTCTCTGCATGATGCCCACCCACGAGATTTGTCCTCACAAAAGAAAAAGCCCTCACAATAAAATGAGGGCCCTGTTTCATCTTATAAGATAGTCGGCTTACGCGACCGAACTAACCTGCGACCGTGCCAGCCGTGCCGCGCGCCATCGTTGCGCCAAATCTTCGGTCTCGTGCTCGTGCTCACGCTCCTCCAGACGAGAGTCAGAGAGAGCGCCCAACCGTTCTTTCGTTGCGTCGTCTCGACTGACCAATTCGGCTCGGAACCATGCAACCAGGGTTTTCACTCCCCTATCTTTGGCATATTTGATGTACGCCATCTCAGCGTGTAGGATCACTTCGGCCATGTTCACTCCCTTACTTTGATTGGACAAGAACAATAATACGAGTTTTGTATCCTGTCAAATAACAAAAACAGCCCTTACACGTAGGGCTGTAATTGGATATAAATTTTCTGAACTTAATTAGTCATATTTCCTGACTGCGTCACGGTAAACGGTGATTGATTGTACTGACTGGCAATACCAATACCATTGGTGTTATTCCGGACATCGTTGTTGGTAATCACAAAGTTTTTCACCACGTGATCTAATCCAGTCTGGCCATCATACCTGACGACTGGTTGATAGATATTTATTCCTTCAGTTGCTCCGCTTACGGTATTTCTATTGATAATAAGGGTATTGGTCAAACCAGTATTATGGTCTGAGTAATAGCGAATACCTGGCTTACCATTTGATGAAGTGCCTGATACGGTATTACACGACACTTCCCCTGAACTGCGAACGGAGATACCGTTTCCATTGCGCGAACCATTAATAGTGTTATGGGTAATCAGAGAATCATGCGCTTGGATATACAAAGCGTGGGTTGAACCATCTGACGAAGCTCGACCCGTATTACTGAGTGTATTGCCAATAATACGCAAGTTTACGTGATCCACTCCCGAAGCAATTCGTTCTGCAAAATGGAAACCGTTTGAAGCAGTTCCATTCACAGTATTTCTATAAAGCGTCACGTTTGACGTCCCGCCACTTGAACTCCCTCGGACCGCCGCATTTCCGCCCATATTTTCAAACGTACAACCGGTAATTACCACGTTGCTCACATTACGGAGAAGAATTCCATCCCCAGCGGTGTTACGCACGCGACAATTTCTAATCAGCGTATTATTCCAAGCAGATCCATCCAGGGTCAATGTACTGGTGATTTCTGTGCCATCAATCACGCGGTCGAAGTCAGCCGGATTAAAGGTCAGGGTTGGTACCGTACACGAGGTAACGGTAGGCGCAGAGGTTACTGTAGACGCTGTCACACCCACACTTGCAGAACGACTCACACTTCCTCCACTTCCCGTACACGTAAGGTTGAAAATTTGTGTACCCACAGTACTAAGTGCACCCGTAGTAAATGAACCGTTTACCGCCCGCGATCCACTCCATGCACCACCAGCAGAACATGCGGTGGCGTTGGTACTTGACCAGTTCAGTGTAGCGGCGTTACCAGCGGTAAGACTGGTTGGGTTAGCACTCAGAGACAGGGTTGGGGTTGGAACTGTACTTGGGGTTTGCGTTGAGGTGGTTGTATTCCCCGCCGTCACCCCACTACGTGGATACTTCGTCGTCACATCCCACACGGTATCTTGAATGTACTTAGCCAGAGCCGCTGAAGGTTCAGGACTTAAGCCAAAACCAGTGGACCGCAGTCCGCGCGGGTCAATGTGGTGAATCACGAGAAGGTGTTGAAGCGCTACCGCGTAACTTCCTAAGCCATTAGGGTGAATGGCATCAGAGAAGAAACCACTAATGTTATTGATACCCGGTACTCGTCCGGCTTGAATGTCATCGTAGAAGCGTTTCATTAAAAGGTTCGCCGGAATAATGTATACCTTGGCTTGAGCAGGTAGGTTAGCAGACGCGTAGTCAGCCATATCCTCCCAGATAGGTTGGTAGGTATCGAGGTTTTGGCGGAACGGTCCGTCCGCATCATCGATGTTGGTCCAGGTGGCGTATAAGATGGTTGGTGCACCCGCGCCGCCATTACCGTTGCGCCAGGCGTGTTCGGCCCAGGTGCGCAGCCAGGTGCGGTGTTCAAGGGTCCACTCGGGGTTGGAGGCAGAGAAGATGAATGGCACGCCTTCGGTAATAACAAGTAACTGATAGTTACCGATATCACCGCGGGCATCAGGCTGACCATAGCCCGGTACGTTGTTCCAGCGCCAATGGAGCGGAGAACCCGGAATGGTACTTTGAGCGACATTGGCACTATTGGCTTGGATACTATTAATCATATTCCGGAAGTGCCCCGGGTAGGTACCTTGGAACGTACCGCCGTCGGTGAGGCTGTGGCCACTGTGGATTTGTCGTACCGAAAGTGGACTTGGGGTTCGCGGACCAAATACTGTTGGCGTAGTTGGAGCTGGGGTTGGAGTTACTGTTGCCGCCGCGGTTACTGCCACACTACCAGAACGGGTCACACTGCCGCCTGAACCGGTACAGGTCATGGAGTATGTTTGGGTGCCCGTGGTATTAAGAGCACTCGTCGTGAATGAACCAGTCACCGCTCGAGAACCGCTCCAGGCGCCGCTCGCTGTACACGCGGTGGCGTTAGTACTTGACCAAGAAATTACAGCAGTGTTACCAGTAGTAACGCTCGTAGGGTTAGCGTTCACAACAAGTGTTGGCGCTGGTACAGGAATTGGCGTTGGTGTTGGAGACGGCAATGGAGTAACGGTAGTAACTAAACGGTAGTTATTTGCTCCCACCCAACCATCAAAGCCAGTGTCAAAATTCACGTTAAACCAAATGAGACCGTCAGCAGATTGGGTTGGACCTGCCACGAGGGTTCCCATACTTCCTAGAGGATTAACTCCAAGTAATGTAGTTGCAGATACCAGCCCAGTAGAGCGCACGTTAACGTTTGCGGTCATACTCACCCGGTCATTAATTTTAAAAGGAGTGTTGATAGTTACGGGCAATGGAGTTGGGGCTGGAGTTGAGCCAGCAACAGTAACCGTTCGGGTACTGGTATCTTTTAAAGTCGTACCACTACTGTACCGTTGAACGGTGACCGTATAGGTTCCCGCGGTAGCATAGGCATGGACTTGGGACACATTTACAATCGCCATGGTACACGAACTGCCCGATGGTGAAGCTGCTTTAGCTGATTGAGTACCGTCACCCCAGAGGATGGTGTACCCTTCACACCCATTACTTAACGTGAAAGCTGCAGTAGCTGTGAGACCAGAGACGGTGGTGGTGAAGGTTGGCGTTGGTGCTGGGGTTGGTAACGGAGTGACCGAGGTAGTAACTAAACGGTAGTTATTTGAACCAACCCACCCATCAAAGCCAGCGTCGAAGTTGACGTTAAACCAAACAAGGCCGTCAGCAGATCGGGTGGGACCAGCAATAAGCGTTCCCACACTCCCAAGTGGATTAACACCAATAAGTGTAGTGGCTGAAATTAGACCTGATGTTCGAACATTAACGTTTGCGGTCATACTCACCCGGTCACCAATCTTAAACGGAGTGGCGATAGTTACTGGTGTGGGAGTTGACGGGGTAACTGTAGAAGAAACCTGACACACCTTTACTTGATTTACAATCGGATCCTTTCCAAAAAAACGATTAGAGCAAGTACCTGAATTAGTCACTGTTTTTTGGACCCATGACGTTCCATATCCATACCGGACCGTTTGTGTGCCTGAAACAGTGAACCTTTGACCTTCTTTGGCAATTTGGGTCCACGCAGTAGTCGTCGCAGTCACAACTGAAGTAGATCCTAAAAGAGCACCGTTATTATTATTGGTAGCTAGTGTCTGACCTTGCGTCATCACAAGCGAAAGTAATATTTGTAATAAAGCGACTATTTCTGTTAATTTTTCTGTCATATCTAAAATAGTAGCATTTATAGATACCGACGAAGAAGACTCTGGGGACAAAATCCTGGTAAACGAGTCTAAAAGTACAAAAAACACTCCCAGGTGGGAGTGTTTTTTGAAATACTTTCGTTTTAAATTATTTAAGGGTAATCTTGTCACGAGTCACTACGCAGATTTGCTCGCAAGCTCACAAATCAGCCAAGTGCTCTCGACCCCACCTCAGCGCTTGCGACAAAACAGTCTTCTTACAGAAGCGGTACACCTTTTGTAAATCAAAGATTTATCAAAAGGTCTTGCAAAGTGACATTTAGTCACTTCTCACCCAGACTGTTTTGTCTGATGCGCGCTTCCGGTTCAAAAATTACATTAAAAAATTTTTACATAATAAAACACCCCCAACCAGGGGGTGTTTTATTATGCTGTAAAATTATTTTAATGTAATTTTTGCTCCAGCCTCTTCAAGCTTAGCTTTAAGGGCATCAGCATCTTCTTTCTTCATGTTTTCCTTTACAACTGAAGGCGCAGCGTCAACGAGGTCCTTGGCTTCCTTGAGTCCAAGACCAAGTACTTCCTTGATTACCTTGATAACAGCAATTTTTTGCGCACCAGCTTCTGTAAGTTCAACAGTGAATTCTGATTGTTCATCAGCTCCACCAGCTGCTGCAGCTGGACCAGCTACTGCTACTGCTGTAGCAGATACTCCCCACTTCTCTTCAATTGTCTTTACGAGAGTGTTGAGTTCAAGAACAGTCATTTTTTCAACGGCTTCGATAATTTGATCGTTAGTCATATGTATATGTGTAATGTATTAGTAATTAACTCTTTGTTCCTGATACTGCATCCAATACCACAGCGAAACGCTGACGTGGTGAGTTGATGAGTTGAGCAAACATTCCTCGGAGTACATCAAGTGATGGAATCGAAGCAATTTCAATCATTTCTTCTTTATTCTTGTAGGCACCTTGGAAGACACCGCCAACAATAGTAATCTTGTCTTTGAACTTGGTTGAAAACTCCTTCATATTCTGAGCTGGCGCCATTGCGTCAACACTGTATGCAACAGCGATTTCGCCGTCGAGTGTTGGCATAGTGCCGGTGAATGCTCCATCAAATGCGCGACCCATAAGAGTCTTTTTGGCTACGAACATGCCGACGCCTTTTTCTCGTAGTTCCTTGCGCATTGCTGTAGTAGCAGCTACTGAAAGACCTTTATAGTGAACGAACACAATTGAGTCTGCAGTATCTTTTACTTCAGTCAACTTACTGAGGATATCTACCTTCTTTGCTTTTGTAATGGCCACGAAATTTGTGTGATTACGATCTTATAAATACAGGCCCACGGTTACAAAATTAATTTTTATAACCCTAGGCTTCGACCCCAAAATCTAAGAAATTGGACCTCGGCGGGCATATACACGGCTGTGTATACATTACGGTAGAGTGACCCCCTACCACCAGCTGTCTTGAGCCTGATGCCCAGTACAATACTATAGAGTATACAAATGGTAAAGGGGCGGCATCGTATGTGATGCCACCCCTTGGTTTACGCAGTCTGGTTCATCTTCACCGCGATATTCATGTTCTGATTCGCGCTGAACCCGCCGCCGTCAAGCTCCATACCGAATATCCTGATCCGGTGGCGATAGCCACGACTGGCCATGGGGTCGGCAGCAAAGATCTTGTTCGCCTCCTTCTGCATCACTTCCCCCAAAGAGTCCTGACTATCCAGGACCAGGCAGCTCCGCAGCACCACCACTTCATTTTGAAGCAGATTGCCGGGATTGAATTCCTGCTTGTCGTAGATAGCCTCAAAGTGCGCTCTGATATCCACAAGGTCTTCCTTTCCTATCTGAACCCGCAGAACTATACCACACTATTCCAAAAATCATAGCATACGGTATACTAGTAGCGATTCGGGATGTATCATAGTGGTAGTGTGTGCGCATGGGGTGCGTACTGCCCGGGTTCGATTCCCGGCTTCCCGACATTAAAAAGAAAAGCGAGCTTCATGCTCGCTTTTCTTTTTTAACTCCCCTCAACTTCATTTTTCAACTTCTCAGCTTGCCAGCCAATCATGTTTGTGAGGATTTGTAGGAACGTAGCAACTGCAGAAATGGCGAGGAAAATAGCAAAGTACTGAAAGATGGGAAATAGTAAGTAAAAGAATGTAACGGAAGCAGCAGACCACACACCAAAACACCAGGCACACGATAATAAGTCAGCTACGGTACGACGTGGTCCCGTTGCCGGCTTTACCAAACGAAAGCTCTTCCCTACTTTCTGCACATCATAAAATTGCTCACGGATGAATTTGGTAATAGCGTCATAGACAAACAAACGAATGACCCGCCAGGTAGCAAGTGTAATTAAGGTGTAGTCCACGAGTGTGAGGTCAGTAAACGGAATACGGGTTTCGGTTTCGAGAATGATAGCCCCCATTACAACCAGGAGTAAAAAGAATAAGCCAAAGACAAAATTCCAAAAGTATTGATCGGTGATACGAATCATAATTAAGTACCTGTCGCCCCCATGCCGACAATTAATATAAATAATAACACACCCGCAATCACCGCAATAAAGCTAAACAGGAATTGATAGAACGACTTGTTAAACATTCGGATAAGTATAACGTATGGATTGTGTTTTTTAAAAGTTATTTAACCTTAAAATAAAACTTTTGAACGAGAATAAAAAGTAATGTTACTCCCAATAGTAGCCAACTAAAAAACAATGCGAGATCGTCTTTTCCTGGATTAATAAACGAACCTTCACTACCTGTTGAAGTTATTATAGCTGCAAAAGGCAAATACCAACTAATGATTTTTTTTAACCATTTTTCAAAAATCACGTTATTGAAGAAAATTAAAACTCCTGAAGAAACGGCTACCGAAATTGAAAAATATAATAATATTCGTAAATACTCTTCATAATAATATTTTTTTATACTATCTGATATAGATTCTATAACTAAATAATCGTATACAAAAAGACACAGAACGAGTAATACTGAACTTAAAAAGAATTTTTTATTTGTTATTAAGCGCATATTTATTTTCTTAAATTATAAACTATTATTTCTAAAGCACTGTACTGCATTGGTGTAATATATTTTTTCTGTTTATAAACTAACAACGTAGCCTTAAGTGTATCTAGTGCTGCAAATTCTGGTTTCTGATAAGCTGGTTTTGCAGGAGTGAGCGTATCCCAATACAAAGCCGCATCAACTTGTACTAAAAGTACGGTTTCTAATACTTTTGATAACTTTAAAGCTTTTATGTTAGTTTTCAAAAGCGGATAAGAGTATAAAGCTGGAGGTAAAATAACTTGTCCGTTTAAAGTCTGCTCTAAATCTGTTAGACCATCATTATTAATATCTGTCTTAATGTTTGTGTATCCTGAAGTGGCAAAGCTAAAAGCAGCCTTCATTTCTGGAGTAGAACTAGCGCCAATATATCGGAATGTTTGTGTTTGATTATGATTTTTTAAAGTATCAACTGTAATTGAATATGTACCTGTTGCTTGTCCCTTAATCTCTGCTTCAAATAAAATATCGTCTGGGATAATTACATAGGAGCTATCCCCTAAATCAAGATATTGAGAACCAACAATTTCTTCTTTTACTTCATTTCCAATTTTGCCGACTTTTTCACCCAAACTATCTGTAATCACTAATGAGACAGGCGAATGTACTCCAATGATTTTAAAATTGCGTGCCACATTTGCATATTCTGGTATTTCTAAAGTCTGACTCAAATATGGAAACTTAACGATTGATTCAATAAAAGATTGTACGGTTGGACTTTCGGTAAGATTCATATGTTTATAGGGTCGTATTAAGGTGTTTGGCGCTTCTGCAATTAAATCTATTATCCCTGTCACTTTATTTCCATCTTGTCCCGATGCTGAAACAATTGGTACAGTCTCATCACCACTACTTGTAAAAATAGGTACGGCTTTCATATAACTTCCTGTCTCGCAGGTAAGAAAACCTAGCCTGCATGGGAAACTTTGATATTGCACACCTCTAATTGTGGGATTGCCCGTCCCTACAACTTCATATATTTCTACATTATCTGGAGGTAACCAAGAATCGAGGTTTTGTTTTAAGCTAATAGAATATTGCAAAAGATTATTATTTAAGGTGCTAGGCTCATTAATTGGCACCTCGTCATTTCGGTTATTTAATGAATCCGTAAGTAAGTAGTTCATCGAAGTATATGAATTAATTGGTCCATACGCTCCAATACTTGCAGTTGTAACTGAATTATCAGAAGAAATTAGAGTGTCACCACTTTTTATAAAATATTCATTTGAGGGCAATAAACCATAAGTGCCCGGTAAATTTTTCATCACATCTCTTGCAGTAGTATCATTTACTACTAATCCAAATACTGCTTTTTGATCATACCCATGGAGCATTACCAAAGCTGCTTTAGGGGCGCCTAATTGCGGGGTTCCAATCATAACCAGCTTATCCACTAATTCCTCCTGCCCTTGACGTTCTAACTCTGAAATAAGCATCTTTCCTACCAATCCCCCATTAGAATGTCCTATGATAGTTACTTTACCAGAATAAGAACTTGAGGCGAGTCGCTCCACTTCTGCAACGAGACTTTTTACTTCATTTTGATATTTTGTTCCATTTTTTGCTATTTCCTCTACATCGTATCGCCAATCATACGCAAAAGGCTCCCAGTCTTTTATTACTTCTGTCTCCTTTAATTCATCCATAAGACTCATGAACCCCTTATATACGTTAATACCCGCATAAGGTAACGCTAGTTCGTCTAAAACATCTCTAGTGTAAATGTCATTTAAACTCAACCCCGATGATGTCATCCTGAGCTTTTCAACATCGGCATCAATATTTGGCACCCATATTTGATCCTCAGTACCTGAACCACCATCCGTATACAACCGGCTGGCTTGAATACCTGGCAAGAACAGTACGCTACTGGCGCCGGTGCTGGTGGCTGTGGTAGTCGCTACGGGTTCAAACCCGCCTTCACAGCCGTCTATGTCGCATATTTGAAACGCCCAACCTCCTGATTCAGGAGAGTTGTAATAACCGTCAGATACATACCCTTCATTCTCTCTTGAACCATCCAAGATAAAATTGTCAGAAAAACTACATTGACCGTTATAACAAATGTGTATAATGCCAACTTTCCCATCTGTTCGATTTGGACCAGTGATTTTAAAATCACAGAATTCACCATTTTGTCTGCCGTATAAAACATCATCGCCAATACGAGTTACACCATCGGGTTCACTCAGAGTGAGCCAGACGCGTGTGTCGCACTCTACGCCAGAAATTCTTTTTAATCTCACCCACTCTGCAGTACCTCGATATGATATTGTTCCGCTTGAATTCAATACCGGCGGTGTGCCACTGTATTGAGGTAACCTTTGTGCTAAAGCAGTATTATGCCCTTCAGCTTTAAAAATATCATACGCGGTTCCCGTTTTACTTTGTTCAAATAGAACTTTTGCCTGCACTGATTCAAACGGTATAAAAAAGCTCACAATGAATGTGAGTCCAAATAAAAACAAAGGAACGGAGAAATATGAGAAAATATGAAGGGCTCGTGTTGTGAAGAGATATTTCTTCATACTGCCTTTAAGATGATTAAAGTATATTCCTGCTTTATGTAATTGTCGATGTTGTTCTCTATAACTTATTTTGACTCCTAAAAGATTACAGCGGGGGATCACCCGGGATTTATGAGCATCTAAGGGAGGCTTAGCTTACGTTAGAATATATGCCTATTTTATAACTATGTGTATAACATTGTGCATAACTTTTGTATAAATACTGGATATTACTGTATATAAATAACAAAAACCAACCCTGGTAGGTTGGTTTTTGAGTTTATTATTGCACCCTACTTCCCTCCTTCAATTCTCCAGACACAACAAAAGCCCCCTTGCGGGGGCTTTTGTTTAGCTTTGATTATGAACTTTCACATTCAAATCAAGTAGTTAATCAGAGATTAACTGTTGATTGATTGTGGTGAAGATCGGTAATCTGAAACTGGTGTTGGCAAGTATGCTTCGCTAGAAGTTGTACCGTCAGCGTTAGCTGAGAACCAGATTTCGTCAAGCTGTACTCGTAGTGATGCTGAAGCAGCTACAGTTGCATTTACTACAAGAGTGAATGTTTCTGTTTCTCCTTCACGTACTGTGAATACTCCAACTGAATCTTCATCAGCTGTTGATGTAAGACTTTGTGTCAAAGTAGCAGCAGTTCCACCAGTTACTGAGTATACAACTCCGTTAGTTACGGCAGTTGAAGTAGTAGCGTTGTCTGTGATGTAGAAATCACCTTCAACAGCTGTTACTTCGAACTCAAGTGTAAATACACCTGTTGTATCATCTTGTCCTTGTGTATCAGTTTCTGAAGTGAAACCATCTACTGGTACAAGAATACCTTCGGCAACTAGAGTGTGTTCATCTCCTACTGCTGAACCAGTGAACTGACCAGCTGCAAGATCATCAGCACCTTCTCCTTCCCAAAGTTCTCGTTCTGTTTGTGTAACAGAAGCTTTGATAGTAGTACCGTTAGCGTAACGAACACCGTCATCTGTGTCGTTAAAGTCAACAACTACTTCCATTTCAACTTCTGAATCTGCATCAATAGTGATGTCACCATCGATATCAAACACATACCATGTTGAAGTTCCAGCTGAAGTAACGTTCTTTGAGTCCAAACCTGTTGGAGCTCCAGTTCCGTTTACTGCTTCTGCTGTGAATTCTTCACCATCGATAATAGCTCGAACTTCATCGATAACATCAGATGTAGAAGCTGAACCAGTGTCGATTCGAACTACTACCTTACTGAGTTCAATATCATTGTCTTCAGCTTCGATATCAGCAACCATGATTGTTACATCACTTGTGTCTGAATCTGTGTCAACAACGATATCTGTTGCATCTGGGTTTGCTGAACCAAGAGATACCTTGATTTCTTCGTCAGCTCCAGCTACTTCAACATCGAATACTGCTGTTCCGTCAAGACCTGAAGTTTCTGTAGAAGCTACACCATCAGCGTCGAAGAATCGCATTGCTGTTGGGGTAATTGTCCATTCACTAAGTTCTTCAGCGTCAAGATTGTTCATAACTGTAGCGCCGATAGAAATTTCCATTTCTTCGTCTTCCATAGCTACGATATCAAGATCTGAGAATCGGAATTCGCCTGTATCTTCATCTAGGTAATTGTCTTCATCAGCAGCGTCAAATTCGGCTACCATGTCACCATCTACCCAAAGTGATAGAGTTTCAAAGGCATCCCATGGACTTGCGCCTGCATCATCTGACTCAATAGTGAAGTCAAGACGTGAAATTTCAGCGTCTCCATCAGCAAACTCAACTGTGAGTTCACCAACTACTTGTTCTTCATCACCTTCTTCAATTGTAGATTCACCATCTTCGAGTTCGAAGTTATCAAGTGAAGCTTCACCTTGTAGATCAGTTGATCCACCTGGTGTTGTTGGAGTTGTAGGTGTTGTTGGAGTTGTAGGTGTTGTTGGTACACACTTAGCAGCAACTGCTGCAGCTGTGATTGGACCATAGTACCCTACAGCTGGCATAACCCCGTTAGCTGATTGCCAAGCGGCAAGAGCTGAACGAGTTTGTGCTCCGAAGTATCCGGTAGCTCCTGCTGGAATTGATTGTCCAGCGCCGATAAGAAAGTTTTGCAACGCAGTTACACTAGCGCCTGAAGCGTTCATTGTAAGTGGTGCAGGAATAGCTACGCAAGTACTAGTTGTAGTAGTAGTTGTTGTAGTTGTTCCACCTTGTAGCGCAGCAATCTGTGCCATCAAAGCAGCGATTTGTGCTTGTAGTTCTTCTGCTGTTGCAGCCTTAGCAGCTGGAGCAATCAGAGAGAACACCATAGCAGCAGCAACAATGGCTACGAAAGCCTTTGATGCTACAGTTTTTGTATTCGTCATAATTATAATTTTTTGTTTTGTGCGTTTGTTAACAACGCGGTTATGTCCCATTAGCGGGACCGGCTAATACTGATAATATGAATTAATTCATATTCATAACGAGTCACCTCGTTATGTAATATCACTAACTCTCATATATAGGTGTATTACGCCCATACTGAGAGGTTAGCTGTAATGAAAGGGTGCGGCAGATAGGCAGACAGGGCGGGATAAGGTAATGCGGAAATTACCAACACTAGGTTGGATTTTGTATTTGATATGTGTAGAGGGCATTCGAACTCTCTAGTTGTCAAAGATCATAGAACGCCTTGGTTGGTGCTTTATTCTCTAACGGTGACGCTTAGTCAGGCTAGGAAAAAAGCGCCTAAGCGCATACCAAATAGTATAGCAACTAATTGGAAAATAGCGAGTTTTTAGTCTGGGGAAAGCGTTACTTCTAACGCTCAATTGGCCATACAAAATTCTTGCTCTGGTATCTATGACGAGTGAAGATGAGTAGTCTTACCAAGTACTACTGACTATTTCTCTATACACAGTTGAGAGTGCGTATACATATATCTGTCACATTCACATAATGAAAACGTACGGAGAAAGCAAAGGGCACTTCTATGAGACGACCCTACTCTCACTACTAGTAGCCACAATTGCATCATATGAAGATTAAAGACAAACAAAGACGTGACTGTTAGCGCAGTCACGACTTTGTCTTTTATTTATTGATTGAGTACTTCGACCAACGTCGTTCACCTTGCCTTATTACTTCTCCACTTTCTATGAGACTGTTTAAGTCTCTTTGAATTGTCTTTGTACTCACGTCGGTGATAATTTCAGATAGGTCTTTGATAGTAGCTTCTGGTTTGGCATCAAGGACAGTTTTGATACGAGATGTTCTATCGGACAAATCACTGTAGACAAGGACAGCATCTGAACTAAAGTCATTGGATGGGATATTGGGTCGAGCGCGACGAGAAGCTTTAGGTGTCGCTTTAGGTTTGGGTGCTTGTGGAGCAATCGAGACCGGACTGGCAGCGGGGTTAATGTAGTGGTTGCGGATATACCGTAACACGACGTCTGTTTCCTCGGCGACGACTCCTTCCATATCAGGAGTAATGAGTTGAGAAGCCGCTGCAAGATGGAGAGCACTTTGGAGTACAACGAGAGCTTGTTGGACGGTGTAGATTTTGTCCCTGGCTTCGTACTCATATAAGTTGAGGGAAGCAATTACTGCTTCGTGAAGGGCCATCGCTTTGTCGCTTAGATTTGAGTAATGGACTTTGGTCCGATCATTTAAATCAACATGAGCCAAAATATAAAAGACTGCAGATGCGACACGCTCTGTCTTTTTGAAAACGATATTATAATAGTCATCATTTGCAGACAAACGTTTGAGTGATATGAGACTGTCGTTTGGGTTATACGTATTCATAGTCATGATATGTCTTATAAGATTTTGCTCTGTCTAATAGATTAAAGACACTTGTATTATAAGGACATTTTAGACAAAAAGCAAGAAAAGGACACGGGTGGGAGTTAGAAAATTGGATATGGAATAGTGAAGATGACAAGTGTCTTTGAGTGCTTACGCGCCTCATTATATACACAGATAATAGTCATATTTAGTGATATAATGCGCGCATATATTAGGCAGAAAATTTATTAGCATTAGTACAAAATGAGTCGCTAGCAACGATTACAAGTTCAAGGAGTTTGCCCTAGGGAAAGGGGCAAACTCGGAACGAAATTCAGAATAATCGCTGGCGCTCATTTCTTCATTTCACTACATGGGCAAACGAGGACCGAAAAAAGTTGAGAAGGTAAAAGAATCGAAGCCGTTTTTTGAGGACCTCAGTCCCCAAGCTCGGCAAGCGATCGGGGCGGTGTTACTTACGACCGTCGGTATTTTCTTTGCAGCTGCCCTGTTTGAGTATGGCGGGGTGGTGGGGTCATGGACTCAGATTTCCCTCTACTGGCTATTTGGAACCGGAGCTTATCTTGCTCCCATGGTCTGTGCCTTTTACGTGTACGCGTTGTTAAATCCTAAAGATAACGAGGAGGTGAGTATGTCGAAGATCACTGGTATTGGATTATTGTTTATTTCACTCTTGGGGATTTTGGAAATCTCGGTAACCGAGTGGGGTGGGATGGTCGGGTGGGTGCTCTTGGCTCCCCTATCGTATTTATTTGGGGCGTCGGTAGCGGGAGTGATTTTGGGAGGGTTAATATTAATTTCTGGGTTCCTCATTTTTAATACTGGGTTACGACTTCCACAGATGGGACGCGAACAGACTCTCGACGACGAATCAGATATCGAGAACTTGGTCCTGCAAACTGGTCCGGAGTCTGAAGAAGATTTTGACGAGTTGCTCGAAGAGGAAAATGCTCCCGATGCCACAGCGGTGGCAAAACGACCAACCATGCAAAAAGTATCCGATAAGCTCGGTCTCGGGAATGCACCGAGGGCAGATTTTGTGGTGTCGACGTTTTCAGGAACGTACGCTCCCCCGTCACTTTCACTCTTAAAGAAGGATCAGGGGAAACCACAAACCGGTGACGTAAAAGCTAACGCTAATATTATTAAACGAACCCTCAAGGAATTTGGCATTCACGTAGAAATGGATGCGGTGGAGATTGGACCGACTATCAGTCGCTATGCATTGAAGCCCGCTCAAGGGGTAAAGATTGCGCGTATCGTCGGGTTGCAACAAGAACTCCAGTTGAACCTCTCATCAGGTACATTACGTATCGAAGCACCGATTCCTGGGAAGTCACTGGTGGGTATCGAAATTCCAAACCTCACCCGTTCTACGATTGGTCTTGCGTCACTACTTAAGACACCGGAATACACCGATTCCCCACATCCACTGTATGTAGCGTTAGGGAAAGATGTAACGGGCAATGCGCACTTTGCGAACATTGCCCGGATGCCCCATGCCTTGGTTGCCGGTACCACTGGGTCTGGAAAATCTATTACCATGCACAACTTGGTGATTTCTCTTTTGTTCCGCAATTCACCGGACCAGCTGCGATTTTTTATGGTGGACCCAAAGCGCGTAGAACTTACATTATATGAGGGTATCCCACACTTGCTTGCGCCCGTAATTGTAGAAGCTAAAAAAGCCTTGATGATGCTTAAGTGGGCTATCAAGGAAATGGAACGCCGGTACGACATTCTCCAGACCGAAAAAATCCAGAATCTCGACTCGTACCACGCCAACGTATACAAACCAGCGAAAAAAGCGTGGGAAGCTAAAGGTTCACCCGAAGAAGAATTAGTTAATCTTCCTGAACCCCTTCCGTACATTGTGATTTTGATGGACGAGCTGGCGGACCTTATGCATGCCTACCCTCGGGAACTAGAAGCGGCTATCGTGCGTTTGGCTCAAATGTCCCGCGCGGTGGGTATTCACCTTATCCTTGCGACCCAACGCCCATCGGTAAACGTTATTACCGGTACCATTAAAGCCAACATCCCGACTCGTATCGCCTTAAATGTTGCCTCTCAGATTGACTCGCGGACCATTTTAGATGGTGTGGGAGCAGAAAAATTGCTTGGTAAGGGTGACATGTTGTATCTCTCGAGTGATTCCCCCAAGCCAGTGCGGTTGCAAGCGGCCTTTATTTCTGAAGATGAAATTAAGAACGTGGTGTCGTACCTCAAGATGCAAGATAGTGCCCACTCTCTTGATTCAATTAACCTTGATGAAAAATCAGGCGGTTCGGGAGACAGCTTTATTGGCATGATTAACGATGACGATAGTGATGACGATGACGAGCTCTATGAAGACGCTAAACAGGCCGTCATTGAAGCGGGTAAGGCCTCTACCTCATACATTCAACGAAAGTTGCGTGTCGGCTACTCGCGTGCGGCTCGATTAATTGATTTACTTGAAGATCGCGGCGTCATTGGTGCGGCTGACGGTTCAAAACCACGGGAAATTCTCGGCAGTGATGGTGGTGGTAGTGACGATACGGAAGATGACATTGATACGACGAATCGGATGTAATTAGTGATTAATAATGACCGGTATCTTTCGCTCCCACATCCAATTTCGCTCAATTGTCTACGCTGTCATTATTATGATGGCCTGTACCCTGATTGTGCTCTATGTCATGTACCAGGCGCGGTTTTTACTCGAAGGACCGAAGCTTTCCCTAATTAATGAACCGGAGAGTGTCCAAAATAGTCAGGTGGTTCATTTGCGCGGTAAAGCGAGTAATATCAGTACCATTAATTTAAATGGTCGGCAGATATTTACCGATCGCACTGGGTACTTTGATGAGGCACTTGTGCTCGAAAACGGGTATAATGTAGCTACCATACAAGCAACGGACCGCTACGGTCGAACGCAACGTATTGTAAAACAATTTGTGTACACCCCGACTTCTATTATTCCTCTGTAAATACAAATAACTATACTATGAAACCAAAAAAAGCTGCCAAAGAAAAAAAAGTTGTTGGTGAAGCCGCTACTAGTAAAGAAGGCGGCATTGCTGATATTGCGGAAACTCTCCGGGCACTGAAAACTAAATTTGGTGATGAAGCGATTATGACCTTGTCCGAGAGTCGTAAGGTTGATATTGATGTCGTCCCGACTGGCTCGATTGGTCTTGATGAAGCGTTAGGAATTGGCGGATTCCCCCGCGGTCGTATTATTGAAATTTATGGTCCAGAATCTTCTGGTAAGACTACCCTTTCCCTACACGCGATTGCTGAAGCACAAAAGTTAGGTGGTATCTGTGCCTTTATCGATGCTGAGCATGCTATGGACCCAGAGTACGCCAAGAACCTCGGTGTTAAACTCGATGAACTCTTAATCTCACAACCTGATAACGGTGAACAAGCGCTTGAAATCGTGGAGTCTCTCGTAAGAACCGGTAAAATTGACGTGATTGTTATCGACTCCGTAGCTGCCCTTACTCCCCGCGATGAAATTGAGGGTGAAATGGGTGCCCACCACGTGGGTAAGCAGGCGCGATTGATGAGTCAGGCGTTACGTAAACTGACGAGTATTGTTGCCAAATCAAAAACGGTAGTTATCTTTATTAACCAAATCCGTATGCAGATTGGTGTTATGTTTG
Organism: Patescibacteria group bacterium; assembly: GCA_040386275.1. Taxonomy (GTDB): domain Bacteria; phylum Patescibacteriota; class Minisyncoccia; order Phycocordibacterales; family UBA918; genus OLB19. The sequence goes on along the minus strand of JAZKFU010000009.1, from coordinate 68,264 downwards.
GTAACCCTGAAACAACCCCCGGTGGAAAGGCGCTTAAGTTCTACACTTCAGTGCGTCTCGATATCCGTCGTATTGCCCAAATTAAAAAGGGTGAAGAAATTGTCGGCGGTCGCCACCGCGTTAAGGTCGTGAAGAACAAAGTAGCTTCTCCATTTAAGAGTACTGAGTTTGACCTTATTTATAATGAAGGTATCTCGATTGAAGGTGAGATTCTTGCTCTCGGGGAAAAGTATAAATTTGTTACCAAATCAGGCTCTTCATACTCATACACTCCCCCCGGCGGAGATGAATCAACTACTGAAAAATTGGGTCGAGGCTATGATGCTGCCCGAACATTCCTTAGAGAAAATACGAAACTCAAAGATGAGATGCTTAAACACGTGCGCGCAGCGCTAAAAGCTGAACACGCTGAAACCAAATAACTCTAACTCCGCTATCCAATTAAAAAATCAGCCGGCTACTACCGGCTGATTTTTTATAGTTATGTATAAGGTATTAGACCGAACTGAATTTCTGAGCACGTGGGGTAAAAACTGGCACACTAATTTTAAATCCTACTGACAACACCGTAAATACAATTATGCCAAAGGCAATCAACGCGAGGGTTTCGGCCTGCAGGAGCGAATTAAGCACATACATCGGCACATGACCGACTGGGACATTCAGGAAATTCTGCACGATACTGGTGATAGACACTAATTTCCAAAACCCAATTACACTCCCCCCAAACGCCAGTCCCCACACAGTACTTTCCCGCAAGATAAGACTGAACATATACGTGTACCACACGCGACGCATAATAGCGCGTCTGAGCGTAACGGATGATGGATGAGTAGCATGGTTATTCATATATGGTATATAACAGCAGGTAGTAAATAATAGTTACAGTAATTGTTGCTGTTCCAGTTCGGTACTTTCCTTTCGAAAGGCGGCCTTGGCTCGGTGGATACGGGCTTTTATGGTCCCTACGGCCTCACCCGTTTCGGTGGCTATATCTTGGTGACTCCAGCGTTCAATGTAGTGCAACCGCAATACGCTCGAGAAATGGCCCGGCAATCGAGCTAAAATGCGCTCTACCCCGTCATGAATTTCCGTAGCCGCTACCCCACCTGATTTATCGGCCACAAACTGTTCAAACTCCGGATCAATATTTTGAAAGCGTGCACCTTGCTTGATGCGCTTTTGGTAGGCGGTAAAGGCGGTGTTCATTAAAATTCGGTACGCCCACGAAGAAAATTTGGCGCCTTCAACCGGGCTAAAGGAATCAGCATGCAGGTAAATTTTGGTAAACGTGTCTTGTACTATTTCTTCGGCATCCTCTTTAGTATGGATAATTCCCATGGCTTTACGGAAAAAAGCGTCTTGGTAGCGTTCGAGAATCATTGAAAACAGCCAGGGGTGAGCGCGGGAACGCAGTAAAATATCTTCATCAGATAGTTCGCTCATGTTTTCTGAATTGCCAAACAATTGCATAATTCTTTAATAATACCACCAAACTAACGCTTTGGTTGCTGTACACGCGTTGCTTTTAATGGGTAATTTTGGTATAAATGTGACGCTATTATTCATTTTAATTGAGCAGTACGCAACGATTACATATTCCAGGAATTTGTCCTAGGAAAGGGACAAATTCGGAAGGAAGTTCGTAATAGTCGCTACGCTCGTTTTCTCACTTCATGGCTGTCCTCTCATACAACGAAATAACCCTCAAGAAAGTAATCATCTTTAACGATGAGCCTTGTTTAGTGCTCGCTACTCACGTGTTTCGGAAGCAACAACGTAAGCCGGTAAACATTACTAAACTTAAAGGTTTGAAGTCTGGTCGTCAGTACGAACAAACCTTCCACGTAAGCGAAACAGCAGACGAGGCTGATCTTGAAAACAAAAACGTAACATTCATTTATCGCAAAGGAAGTGAATACTGGTTCCATAACGCTGGCAAGCCAGCAGAACGCTTTGCCCTCACCGAAGACTTTATTGGAGACCCCGGTAAATTCCTTAAGGAACGCAGTGACGTACAAGCGTTAGTATTTGAAGAAGAGATTATTGGTATCAAGTTTCCTATTAAAGTAGAGCTTAAGGTAACCGAAGCCATGCCTGCGGTTAAAGGTAACACTTCAAGTAGTGCCCTTAAACAAGTAACCGTAGAAACTGGCGCCACCGTCATGGTACCAATGTTTATCAATGAAGGAGACGTGATTTCAATTAACACCGAGTCAGGCGACTACTCAGAACGAATCGAGAAAGCGTAGCCAGGAATTAGAACTGCCCCATACACAGTAAGGCCCCACACAAGTGCGGGGCCTTTCTCGTCTCATTTTGAAGCATGCTTAGCAAAGCGATTGGGCATGCTTTCAATGTACCCAAAGGCAATGGGCAGTCCCATAACCAACATAGCTACCAACCATCCTTGACCCACCGCAATCAAGACTGGAAAGCCAGCAAAAAGCAGCGCTACCAACCAACTGTAACCACACACACCAGCGAGAACAGCTAATCCCATGGATATATCCTTTCCCTCCAGAGCCACTCATTCCGCAATTAGTATATACCTCAATTTCAAAAAAAACACCCCACCGGGTGTTTTTTCTTTTTCCACTGAATTAGTTAAGCAGATTTCTACTAAAGTTTTCAGAGTGAGTCATATGCAAGGTGGGCAAGGAAAATTTTGCGAGCCGTACCTTTTGTACGGTGAGTAAAATTTTACCGCAGTCCCAACGCAGCAGATGGCTTGCTATGGAAGCTTTAGCGGGCGATGTATGGCATTAGGGCCATAAACCGCGCCCGCTTAATCGCTCGAGAAAAGTCACGTTGTGCCTTGGCTGAGAAGCCAGTTCGACGTCGACTGTTCATACGTGCGTGTGGGTTGATATTGTTTGCGAGACTAGTGATGTCTTTGTAATCAATATGCTCCAAAGCCGCCTTTTTGTGAAGATTATGTTGTTCCATGTTGGTATTTTAACTAATAAGTTTTCAAATTTACGTTACGAGGTGTTTTAAAGTTTAAAGATGATGCAGATGCACTTTCTAAACTATTTTCTAATGAACGAGATGCCCGAGATACAAGGCGCGATGATTGTTTGAGAGAGAGCCGTACGTCGGTACGGTAACCGAACAAACAGTCATTGCAACGCAGTAGATTGGGTATATTCGTTCGTTAGAAAGGGATGTCTTCGGGATTGATGTCTTCCGTTGGATACTCAGGTAGCACCGGTGCACTATTGTTATTACCCCCGGTACTAGTGGCATTACTGCCTGCGTTTCCTGCGTTACTTGTACTACTGCCTCCTGCGCCGCCACCTTTCGGACCAAATTCAAATTTATCGACGACAATTTCGGTACGATATTGTTTGACTCCGTCTTTTTCCCAGCTGTTGGTTTGTAAACGTCCTTCAACGTACACACCACTACCTTTTGTTAAATACTTAGAGATAACTTCGGCTTGTTTACCAAAGGCAGTAATATTGTGGTATTCAACTGCTTCTTGGCGCTTACCATCACGGTCATTGTATGAACGGTTGGTAGCAACTGAGAACGAGCATACTTGCATGCCGCTCGGAAGGGATTTCATTTCCGGGTCTCGGGTGAGATTTCCGTAAATCATGGCTTTGTTAAGGTACATATAGTTTTAGTTACAAATTACGAAATAAGGTACTACGCAATCTTCACATCGTCTCCACCTTCAACCACTTCATCGACGATACCCTCAGTATCTACCACTTCGGTGTCGGCAGCAACTTCAGCATCAAGATCAATGTTTCGTACTTTTGTGTCTACTAACGCTTCGTGGAAACGGAACGGATTAGCTTCTTCTACTTTCGTTAATCGAACGAGGAGGAATCGTAGGAGTTGCTTGTGTTCATCCACGTGTTCAGTGAGTTGATTAAGCGCTAATGGAGCAAGTTTGAAACGTGTCCATCCAAAGTATGCACTGTTGAACTTTCGGTACTTACCTTCAAGATATTTATCAATCTCGTAGGCTAGTTCGAAGCGTTCTGCGTCTTCGGTGTCAAAAATTTGACCACCGGCTTTAGTAATAAGGTCTTTGAGTGACTGAGTCACTGCCATCACTTCCCCTTCAGCTACCGTTGGAAGTATGTGGTAGGCGAGTTCGTATGAGGCAATTTCTTGCTCATCAGTACGAATTTCTGCCTCGATAGCTGGCATTGTTGTTTCTGACATTCTTATTTTTTATTATGTGAATTAGTCCGGGAACTGGCAAACCAGTGTTACCCCGCCCTAATCCCCACTCTAATAATGTTAGTACAGTACCACAATTAGTGCCCTCTTTCAAGCATGCGTGATATACTTAAGAGCAACTATGTCACGAGTTATTGTTCGTCGGAAAATTCATCCAAAATACCTCTATTTGGGGGCAATTGTGGTCTTACTGATTGGTACCGGGTATTTATCGTACTCTACCTGGTCACAAGCAAAGAAAATCGACATGCTGTTGGCGGAACGTAACTATTTCCTCTTGGAAAACGCTTCTAGCACCCAAAGTCTGCTTGAAGAACGGGAATTAGCGAGCAGTACGATCGCCGAACTCTCCAGCCGACTGTCCCTCACCGCGGAAGAACTAGATGACATCGAGGACGATTATCGAAAAGAAAAGAATAAAAACGATGAATTTGAAGACCAGATTAAGAAAATTTCTGGTACCGTTGGTGTGCTCGATAAACTCTCTAAAACCGACAAAGAGTTACTGCAAAAATACTCTAAAGTCTATTTCTTAAACGAACACTACATCCCGGAAAAAATTGTCCCGATTGAGAAGAAATATCTGTATAACGAAGCCATTTCCAAATCAATTCACGGCAAAGTCGAACCGTATCTTAATGATATGATAGAAGCTGCGTTAGCAGATGGTATTAAAATTTGGGTGGTGTCAGCGTACCGTTCCTTTAACGAACAAGCCAGTCTTAAAGGTGCCTACACCCAAACCTACGGCAGTGGCGCCAACACGTTCTCCGCCGACCAGGGCTACTCCGAACACCAACTCGGTACCACGCTCGATTTTACGACCGAAGGACTGGGTGGCGGATTGGATGGGTTCGAAGGCACTCCAGCCTATACCTGGATGTTGGAAAATGCTTCCAAGTACGGCTTCACCCTCTCCTACCCAAAAGGTAATGCTTATTACGTGTTTGAACCGTGGCACTGGCGTTTTGTCGGTGAAGATTTAGCAAAGGATTTAGATAAAGCAGATGCCAGTTTTTATGACTGGGAGCAGCGGAAGATTGATGAGTATCTAATATCCATCTTCGACTAATAAATTACCACAAAAATGAGCGCCCGCTTTGTTGCGCTTCGGCAAAATTCCCCTCACCTTACAGAAAGTAAGGCTCGGGAAATTTTCCTCGCGCGTCGCGCGTTCATCTCATTTTTGAGATAATTTAGATTAATTGAGCGAGCCTGGCTACTAAACTGATTTAAGGGTTTTTAGTATCTCGAAAACTTTTGTGAATATTTAAATAATAGAAAGGCCAGCGTTTGTTCGCTGGCCTTTATGATTCTAGGGAACCGTCGGCAATAAGTCTGCTTGCTACCATTTCATCTACTTCTCTAAAGGTCAAACAGTAGTCTTCGGGATCTTCTCCGTCACAACCTTCACACGTCCCTGGCTCACAACAGTCTTGCTCCCAGATTACATATTGACCGCCAATCCTCTCAACTCGTTTGATAAGATGGGGGCCGGCATGACCATACGGTCGTAAGCATTCGCACCACCATGATTCACCCGCTTGAGCAGTCAAGCTATCAATTCGAGCAATCATAAAGTGTCCAGTTGACCAGTCACAGATTTCTGTCATTTCTCCCTCCTATTCTTACGCTACTATTCGTAGGCTTAGATTTTTTACAAGCAAGCACTTACATAAGCAACAGTAGAAACTGGCACAATCTAGTGGATTGCGCCAGTGGTAACGAGACAAGCTGAGGCCCGAATCGGTATCTCAATTAACTGAGCGACTTCATCAAAAAATGGCTGTTCAGCGAGCGTAGTGAACACGCACACTTGGGTCCTAAAAATTAGTAACGCCCGTTCGTACAAGGGAACGTTTAGCTTGGTGTAAAATTCTTGTAACGTCACCATGTAAAACTTCTCCGGAAAGAAACCATCAAAGGGACCCCTGACTTCCAATCGTAAACCAAAAAATAACTGTTTGATTTCCTCGGTCAGTAAATCACTATCAAAGAACGGATTATCATCAACAACAATAAGCATTGTTCGTGCTCCTCTAGTATAGGTCTTTCATTACTATACAAAAATCTATAATTTATACAAACTACGGGCGTTTTGGAGTAATTGTTCCCGGACCATTTCTTCATCCTCACCGCGTATCTGCGCAATTTTTTTATAGACTGCCTGCACCATCCACGGTTCACAGCGCTTTCCGCGGTGTGGTATCGGGGCTACATACGGACAATCAGTTTCGGCGTGAATCAAATCAAGCGGTACCGCTTTTACTATATCTTCATAGACTTTGGCAAAGGTGATAACGCCGGTAAATGAAATGGTGCCGCCAATCTCAAAAAATGCTTTGGCTTCTTCGTAGGTGCCGGCATAAAAATGCACGTTAAATGGAACTTTGGAGTACTGACTTAAAATTGCCTGAACATCTGCATAGACGCTGCGACCGGTAGGACTAGTCTCCCCTGGCTTGGGTCCGCGGGTATGAATCATAAGCGGCAAATTTAGTTCATTAGCCAACTTGATTTGCTCTATAAACGCTATCTCTTGAGTAATATAGGTATCTGGATTGGTATGATAATAATCAAACCCACACTCACCTATCCCCACTACTTTTCCGTTACTAGTAGCAATTAAATTACGGTAAAAATCGGTATTAAATGTTTCTCCTTTTGAAACAAATGGAGCGCCTCCTAAACCAATTTCATCTTCATCATGCGCTTGCGGCACCGTCTGAATCGGATGCAGTCCCACCATGGCATAGAGGTTTGAGTGTGAAAGCGCGAGCGCAACGGCTTTAGTGCTGGTTGATTCCTTGGTACCAATATTTATCACCCCCACACTTTGCGCATCACATGTAGCGATGACCGCTTCAACATCCTCCGAAAAAGCAGAGAGATTAAGATGGGCGTGAGTATCAATATAGGTAACGTTCATACGGATGATTATTTTTGGATTTCAAGTAAAAGCTCGGGAAATTCTGGCTGGAGAAAGTGGCCTCTGTCGGTAAAGTAATGCGTGATTGCCTGTGGGCATTTACTCGCGAGACGCTCGGTGTGATGTAATGGCACATATTCATCATCCGAACTATGCCAGAGATGGATTTCTTCTATTGTAGAAATAAACCCGGACCACTGAGTAACAGCAATACCAAATTCCCCCACTCCTGGGCAATCTACATCATCAATCACTCCGGCAATTAAATGCAGTTGGGAAATTGTTATAGGTAATTTATTTTCACTTAAGTACCGCAAGAGAAAGCCCCCACCTAATGAATGACCTACTAGAATTACGCCGTCACGCAAAAAAGGAATGACTTTTTCAAACCAAATAGCCCACGCAATATAATCTGCGTTTTGTTTATTAGGCATAGAAGGAACGATAAAATCATGGGTTGATTCGGTAGCGAGCATTATTGCATCACGCCAGCGTTTTCGCTCTTCTTTATAGGGATTGTAGGTCCAAGTGCGTAGCGCCTCATAGAATTCCTGGATGGTATCAAACGAGTCTCCACCATGAATAAAAACAATTTGAGTTTTGTTATTTTCCATCTATTTGAAGATTAGCATTACCGCCGTCAATTTTAAAAGCTATTGACTCAGTTTTGAGTGGAAGTCGATTAAAAAGGTTTTCAGGTTTTTTGTTTTGAGCTATAGCTTCGAGAATAATTTTTGCAGTATAAGGCATAAATGGCAGTACTAACAAAGCAACCTCTGTGAGATCACTTCTAAGCTTAATTATAATTTTTTTAGCTTCTTCAGGATTAGTTTTAATGACTTTAAAAGGTTCACTTTTTGTAATCTCTTCGTCAATAAGTTGAATATGTGCCCAAATTAAATCTATTGAATCTTGAAGTAAAAAATTATCGATCTCAGTTTTATATTGGACTGATATTTGATTGTCATGTCTTGGTACCAATATTTGCGCTTGCTGAGAAACTAACTTATATGCTTCATCATAATCTAAATAATCTGGTTTCTCGACATGAGTCTCGGCCATTTTCATCACCCGGGCTACTAGATTCCCTAGCCCATTTACCAAGTCCGCGGTGTACCATTCATCCAGTCTGTCCCAGGTAACATCAGTATCATCAAACGGGTGCACATGGCGCAACAGTAAATACCGCGTAGCGTCAGTGCCGTAGCGTGCAACAAGTTCATACGGCGAAATTACATTGCCGAGACTCTTACTCATTTTCTGCCCCCCACTATTAATAAACCCGTGATAACAAATAGTATCGGTGGTGGGTACATCAGCCGACATCAACATTGCCTGAAAAATAATAGATTGGAATCGAACCTGATCTTTCCCCGCTAACTGCACCGTCTCACCCTCTACCCAGAATTTTTTAAAATTACCAGCTGCGTCTTCAGGCCAGCCGAGCGTACTGATGTAGTTGGTCAACGCGTCAAACCACACGTACATGACGTGCTCATCATCCCCTGGCACATCAATCCCCCAGTCCATCCGCTTTTTACTGCGGGAGATACTCAAGTCCTCAAGTCCAGCCGTCACAAACTGCAAGGCCCAGGTGCGGTACGATTCAGACAGAGTCCGCGTCGGATCGGATAAATATTTAGTAAGTTTAGTTTGATATTCTGAGAGTTTAAAAAAGTAATTTTCTTCTTCAATTTCTACCGGGTCTACATTTGGATGATTCGGACACCGTCCATTTACTAAGTCACTATCACGTAAAAACATCTCATCCCCGACGCAGTAGAGACCTTTGTAGGTTTTTTTATAGATATCACCTTTAGCTAGACATTTGTTCCAGATAGCCTGAGCCGCGGCTTTATGCGTTGCGTCAGTGGTCCGGATAAAGTTGTCATTGGAAATATTGAGCGCTCCTTTTAGCTCCGCAAACTTTGCGGCGTAGGTATCGACATACTGTTGCCTCGGGACACTCTCACTATCTGCTTTTTCAGCAATTTTTTGGCCGTGTTCGTCGGTACCGGTGGTAAAGAATACTTCGTGCCCCTGTAAGCGCCAGTGGCGTGCAAGTGTGTCGGCAACCACCAGTTCATACCCAAACCCAATATGCGGTTCAGCGTTTACATACGGCAAGGTGGTGGTGATATAACGGGGTTTTTTGTCTGACATAGTTAAAATACTGTACCACAGCGTGGGAAATAAAAAAGCAGCCGATTCTTTTTGAATCAGCTGCTTTAAATATCCCTTTGCACTCTATTAAATTTAAACCTAATAATATACTGAGCCAGTAGAGATTCTTTTGGTATATCTAAGTAGACTGGCGTTTCTCCAAAATAGGCCGCTCGAGCAATATCTTGCAAATGATCACTGGAAAGACCGCTTCCGGAATATTGGATGGCATCGTACGTACCCACTGACAGTAAATGGCAATCCCGTTCGCGTTTTTGTTGTAGCTCCTTACTCACATGCAAGCGAGATTCAAATAATGTGACCACATCAGTGGAGTATGCGATGTACCCGGAACGTTCAGCGGCGATTTTTAGAAATCGGACTTTTTCAATTGCCGTTTTGATATCATGTTGTTGTGCACTTATAGGAATGTGCGCCATGAATATCAATTTTTTAGATTCTTGATTGACCTTACCTAGAATCAACTGCATGGCACACCTCCTTTCTATCTATAAATTAGACTATACTTATTTTAAGTAGTTTACAAGTTCCGTAATAGCCATTCGTTCTTGCTCCCCCGTATCACGATTACGGACGGTGACCGTATCAAGTAATTCTGGATTTTCTCCGAGAGTGTCAAAATCAATCACGATACAGTATGGGGTACCAATTTCATCTTGGCGTCGGTAGCGTTTTCCGACATTTCCATTGTCATCCCAGGTGACATTTCCAAACTCTTTTTTAAGGATAGAAAACACTCCCCGAGCTTTTTCTACCAACTCTGGTTTGTTACGAAGCAACGGTGAGACACAGGCTACATACGGCGCGAGGTGTTTTGGCAATTTAAGAAACGTTCGGCCATCCTCACCCATTGCGTCTTCCGTATACGCTTCACACAATACTGCGGTTATTGCTCGACCCACACCAAAACTTGGTTCAAGCACGTGAGGCACGAAGCGCGTCCCATCTGATTCAATATATTCCATTGAAACCCCGCTCGCGTTCATGTGCGCTTTTAAGTCATGGTCGGTTCGGTACGCAAACCCAGCCAACTCATCAAACCCTTTACCAGGAAAATTGTACTCAAAATCAATAGTCCGTTTACTGTAGTGAGCAAGGTCTCCTTCGGCTACTTCGAGCTCCTGTACGTTTTCTCTCGAAAGTCCAAGATGGTCAAACCAATTCCAAATGGCCAAGCGCCACTCTTCAAATCGTTCTTTCCACTCTTCCTCTTTTACGAAGTATTCAATTTCCATCTGCTCAAACTCTCGCACGCGAAACAAAAATTCACGAGGAGCAATTTCATTTCGAAACGCCTTCCCAATCTGTCCAATTCCAAATGGCATCTTTGGCGCCATTGAGTCAACTACATTTTTAAAGTTCACAAAAATTCCTTGTGCTGTTTCGGGTCTCAAGTACACCAAACCTTCTGGTCCGGCAGTAGCGCCAATCCGAGTTTCAAACATCATGTTAAACGTTCGAGTTTTTGACAGCGGATTTCCTTTAGGACTTTTAATTCCCTTCTCTGTAATTAGTGCATCTATGGCTTCGAGTGACAGCCCCTCCGCATCGTACCCGTTATCTTTTAGAAAATGGTCAGCTCGGAAGCGTTCACCTGTCACGGTATCCTCAAGCATCGGGTCAGCAAAACCAGCGCCAGTGTGGCCACTTGCTTCCCACACTTTGGCGTTCATTAATATAGACGCATCGAGTCCATACATATCCTCTCGTCCATCAACAAACATCTTCCACCACTCACGTTTGATGTTGTTATTCAAAGCAACCCCAAGCGGACCTAAATCCCAGGTACCTCGCAGTCCCCCATAAATATCCGAACCTTGAAACACAAATCCCCGACGCTTACATAGGGCGGTGATTTTTTCCATTTTGTTTGTCGTACTGTCGGGGTTTGTCATAACGTAATTTAATGTTTGTAAGTTAAGTATTAGGGTCGAGTCACCTCACCGTTATTTTGCTCAAAACCAGATTCAATACCTAATTCTGAACTAGCAGGCGGACCTTCGGCACGTATTACTTGGTTGGTAAATCGGTCAGTCGCTCTAAATCGTTGCGTACCAAGTACTGCAGGAGTTGTACCAATTTGGTTCTGACTTGGCAAGAGGGCGATTTGGAAAGTGGTGGTTTTCTTGGCTCCGGCTTTAATTTCCCCTACCGTCCAGGTTAGTTCTTTTGATATCGGGTTAAAGGCCAGCGTGCCATCACCACTACTGAGGTTCTCCCAACTGACGTACTGGGGCAAAGAAGTAGTAAGCACTCCACCGGTCACATCATTCCCTCCGGCACTGGTCGTTAACGTAACGGTGTACGAAGTTTTGATATCAGGTGCGGGTGGAATTGGTCCCACATCAGTAAACCCAGGCACTCTACGGCCAATGGTTCGGGTTATCGCTACCGAGGAAGTAAATTTAACTTCTGTTTTGGCGGTACCCACTAATTGTTCAGTGGCACTCGTTTCGTTTACACGCCGAGCGTACGCATTTGCAGTCAGGGTGTATGATGGGGTTGATTTTTGATCACCGGGCCTTAGAGTGAAGATGAATTTTTTTGTGGCTCCTGGAGCGACCGCCCCTAACGTTTTATCTCCTGAGGGGTCAAAACGTATCACATCTTTCACCGAGTCATAGAACCCTTTGTTTACCTGCACATTTTCCCGTACCAAAATATTTCCTTTAACCGCCACTTCAACTGCCATATCGTAGAGGGTCTGATCCAACGTGTTTTGAACTGATACTTCAACCTGCGTGTCTTGGCCGGTTGGCAGTGTCACTACTTCAGTCGTTAAATTATTAACGCCAATCCCCACATCAATAAACGGTTGTTCAATCACAAAGTCAGCGATGGCATTTGCTAGAACCGATCCAATCATAAATTGATTATCTTGCTGGGCGGTTCCGGCTGAGAACTGAATTTGAAATTCTTCCGTTTGCTTACCAAGAATTCCCCCTTTAATCACAATGGTAGTGGAGGTTTCGGGGAGTAATTCTTTAATCAACCAAGCGCTCTCTCGAAAAACAGGAGTCGGTTCTGCACTGCTAAAATCAAAATTGGTTGGATAATTGGCGGTGACAAGTACGTCTTTTAATGGCGTCGACGCGTTTGATTGAATGGTCAATTTTACTTCAATATCCTGTCCCGCTGATACTTTTTTAATTGATTCAACGCGAATCACTACCGGCGAAGAACTGATTTTAAAAGTTAACGGATCACTCTCTTTGTAGAAAGTTCCGTTTGAATCAACCAAACGATATTCAATGGTGGCTTTAATTTGCCGCTCTTGGTTTTCTTCGCCAAACATGACGGCCTTGAGAGGAATATTAATTGCTTCACCAGCCTCTATCCGGTTGAGGGTAATGCGCTCTTCATAGAGATCTTTTGCGGGCAAATCCGTTGATTTGGATCCGGCTGGATAATTCACAATCAGCACTGCAGATTCAATGGGGACTTTATTTTGGTTGGTGACCGATATCTGAATATCCATTACTTCCCCTCCACCAATAGTTAAGGGAGCATTAATGTTGATACTAATATTTTTGTTGGAAATTTGATTGTTTCCAAACAGCATGTAGAAACTTGAAAATAAAATCGCCGCTAAAAAAGTACCGAGCGCCAAGATTAGCATTATCGTTCGGAAGGTAAATCTAAATCGCTTTTTGGGCACCTTAACTTCATGGACGTCAACAGTTGGTTCATCAAGTACTTCTCCGCGTTGATCAGCAGGATAGATTTCGGGTTGCGGTAACGGTTTTTGTCCCGGCCACCGCGTTTGGGGAGTTTCAGCTACCTTTGATAAATTATGCCTGGGTGTGACCCCCGGTTGCGCTCCACGTTCGTATAAACGACGTCGAATTTCATCAATTTGAGCTTGATCTTTAAGCGGTGACATAATACTAATATCCACCAGTATATCACTTATCTTTATAAATGACTGGCCGAAGTTGCATTGCCGGTGATTGTTTTTAATCGTGGAAGCAATGGAGGCAACAACTCAGACGTAATTACCACTAGAAGTGGTTGTTCAAAGATAAAATTACTATCTTCGGTATCGGCAATATACCCCAAATGATACAACATCCGGGCTTGTAACACCTCCTCAATCAGGGTTCGATTTTCTACTTCAGGTTTTGTGAGATACGACAGCCCAAGACAAAATTCGTCATAGATAATAGGCTCTGGTTCTTCGGCACCGGCAAAACGTCGCAGAAATTTAAACATTCGCACCACACTTCCCCGCACCAACCGATTAGGTGCGCTTGCAAACAAGTTTCCTTCCGATTGCACACTCCCAATTCGCCACCCCGTCTTCCCTTTAATAAGTGACACGGTCACTATTCCAAAATCTTGCAAGGCAAACCGTTGACGACTTCGCTCTTCGCGCACACTGCGCGCCGACGCATAAATCATCCCCGCCGATTTGGTAAACAGGAGGTACGATTTATCAGCAGTGTTGGAATCGAAGCTGCCGCAGATGAGCGCCTCAGTAATGTATGTGTTGTATGACATGCTGGGTACGTTTCCTAAAACAAGCGACCTACTGTGTGGAATAAAGAACAGAGCGTAGCGACAATTCTGAATTTCTGTCCCGATTTTTTCTTCCCTTGGGAAAATCGCTGGACCAACTGCGCAAAAAATTCCTCACCATATACGCGATATGGCTCGAAACTTTTTTCTTGGACGCCTTGTATTTCATCTATTTTTATCACACTAATTAATTACTTAGATGGATAGAAAGCAAACATTATTACGAAATTGAACAAATAAAACTATAGTTACCACTCGTGACACTCGTTCCAAAAGTTACTTCAAATACAACATCTGTTGCTCCGACGGTTTTGAGGAGCATGTCTTGATGTACAGCAATAGCTTGCTGGCCTTTTTCGTCGGTATCAATCGTGAGCGTGATACGGTCACTTGGTTCTAGGCCGGCATCTTTACGCATATCTTGAACAGCCCGCATAACTTCCCGGACGGCTCCTTCGGCGAGCAACTCGGGACTGAGGTCAGTCATGAGTTTAATGCGGGGACTGTTGTCTTCCCCAACTCCGTCGAGACTCACCTCCTTTACATTGAGCTCATCTTTAATTAAATCGAGTAGCTCAGTATCCGGAAGCATCGTTGTGCGAATAAATAATTCTGACAATGGTTGGCGAACTTTGATATTGGCTTTGGTGCGAGCTTCAAGACCAGCCGTCACAAACATACGTACCTCTTTCATTTTCTCGATAAGATCAGTACTTACTTCTCCACCTTGTGGCCAAGCAGTTAGGTGTACACTTTCTGCTTCTCCCTCATCTTTTACTGCACGATATAAATACTCAGCATAAAATGGCATAGCGGGAGCCATGACTTTTGCAAGTTCGCGCAAGATATAGCGGAGTGTTCCAATGGGTAAAGCTTTGTCAGCTTCATCATCGGCCTTTAAGCGTTCTCGACTTCTGCGAAGATACCAGACCGATACATCATCAATAAAATCAGCAATTGGTCGGTTGGCTTTATCTAGTTCGTAGGTTTTGTATCCGGCAGTGGCTTCAGAAATGATTTGATTAAGTCGGGTAATAATCCAACGATCAAGTATGTTGTCGGAACTTGCATTGGCTTTAGTGCCGTCGGCAAACATCTCGTACATAGCAAGCACGTTATGCAACCGGCCGATATTTTTTCGTTGTAACTCAAGTGCTTCTTTTTCCGAAAAGTTTAGATCTTCCCCTTTCATCAATGGTGAGGTGAGCATGTAGTATCGAATAGCATCCGCTCCTACACGATCAACTAACTCCATTGGGTCAGGATAGTTCTTGAGAGATTTAGACATCTTTTTTCCATCTTCCGCGAGCACTAACCCGTTTACTATTACATTCTCAAACGGTGATTTTCCAAATAAGGCTGTGCCTAACACAATCAGTGAATAGAACCACCCGCGCGTCTGATCAAGACCTTCAGCAATAAACTGCGCCGGGAATTTTGTTCCCTCAAAGTCTGCTCGTCCTTCCCCGAGGAAATGATGTTGCGCATACGGCATTGAACCACTTTCAAACCAACAGTCAAATACATCGGGCACGCGCACAAGCTTAGTACCGTCAGTATCAATAAGCTCAATCTCATCAATGTACGGCCGGTGGTAATCAAGTGCGTAATTATCATTATGCGGTACCGGAGTAAACGGTAACGGACGGACTTCAGCATTACCAAAGTACCCTTCCTTTTTAAGTTCAATGACACGGGTATGATCGGCGCCTTCAGCGACGCACCGTAACGCAAACGTTGAACTGGCGTGCGCCACTACTAAGACAGTTTCATTTTGATGACTCGCATTAAAGTCATACAAGAATGCTCCCGCCCGTTTAATAAGGTCGTAGCGGTTTTCTACCCCGGGAATTACTTTGGTGAACTTTTCTTCTTCACTCGCGTAGTTGGCGTTGTACTCTGCCCAGGTTTTCCCTTCAAAGGCGTTACCAGTTTGTAATTCGGTAATGCGAGTATCTACCGTCACCGCTGATTCTGGTAACCCAAGCTCAGCCGCCACAGCGAGCGCCGTCTCGCGCGTGCGCTGCATCCCTGAGTGCACAATGCGAGTAATGCCCGCGTCTTTCAATTGCTCGGCGGCTACTTTACATTGCTCGCGACCGGTATCAGTTAACGGATTTTCTTCATCCGGAATCGCATCAATTACGGCATCGCCCAGATTACTGTGCGCTTGCGCATGACGCATCACAAAGAAGGTGTTATTGGTTTGCGGAATATACTGTTGCAACTCGGCGAGCGAACCAAAAACTTTGTACTCACCGGTTTTAGGATTTTTCCAAATTGGCAAGGGTGCTCCCCAATACCGCTGTCGCGAGACAGCCCAATCTCTCGCTCCTTCAAGCCATTTTCCAAAGCGATTAGTGCCCACATGCTCTGGCACCCAGTGTACTTGAGCGTTATTTGCTACAAGCGCATCTTTAATTGCCGGCACATTCACAAACCACGAGGTGGTCGCGTAGTTAAGTAACGGTGTATCACAGCGCCAACAGTGCGGATAGCTGTGAGTGATGTTTTCTTTTTTGAAAATTTTGCCTGCGGTTTGCAAAGACTTTAATATTTCAATATCAGTATCTTTGTGATCAATCCCCGAAGCATCGTCATCTTTTGGTTTTACCAACCGTCCCGCGAATTCTGTCACCAACGGCATAAAGTGCCCGGCCGTATCAACGTGGTGCATGATTGGCACGTTGTTGGCTTTGGCTAACTGCATATCATCATCTCCATACGCTGGCGCGATATGCACTGCCCCGGTGCCTTCAGTCCCGACTTCGACATAGTCCGCGTGCCAAATTTTCCAGGCATTGGTTTTGTCAAAATCTTGGTTTTGCCAAAAAGTAAATGGTGACTGGTAGGAACGTCCGACCAGTGTCGATCCTTTCAGTTCTTCCTCTATCATATAGGATACATCTCCTAATTGTGACAAGCGCTCTTTAGCGAGAATAAAAAACTCAGCTCCGGTTTCTGTGGTTACTTTTACTTTTGCATACTGAATATCATTGTGAACAGCAGCAGCCATATTCCCCGGCAACGTCCACGGAGTCGTGGTCCAGACCAACAGTGAGGTATCGGTAACGTTACCAGCATCATCAAGTAACGGTAACTTAACCGTAACGGCAATATCTTTAATATCTTTATAGCCTTGATTCACTTCAAAATTACTCAACGTAGTCCCACAGCGTGGACAGAGATGCATAGTTTTAAAGCCTTCAAACACTAATCCTTTTTTATGTAATTCAGAAAAAACCCACCACACACTTTCGGTGTAGGTATTGTCCATGGTTTTGTAATCGTCCTCCATGTCGGCCCATCGTCCCATGCGGGGAATGGCCATTTTCCAGTAGTCAGCATATTCCATCACCGCACCACGAGCAGCTTCGTTAAAATTCTTTACGCCGTACTCTTCAATATCCCGTTTAGTAGCCAGTCCGAGTTTCTTTTCAATTAAATTCTCTAGTGGTAGTCCATGACAATCCCAGCCCCACTTTCGGTCTACCCGCATACCGTTCATGGTCCAAAATCGGGGCACCGCATCTTTGATGGTACTGGCTAAAATATGCCCGTAGTGAGGAGTGCCCGTCGCAAACGGTGGACCGTCATAAAAGGTGTAGCTACCTTTGGGCGTATCCCCAGCTGGAGTAGCCAGACTTTTATTAAAAATATCGTGCTCAAGCCAAAATGCTTGCATCAATTCTTCACGAGTTGCTACGTCACTTTTTTCGGTCTCAGGCACAACGGCCACTGAGTCATTTTCCCGACCATGTTGTTTATTCATATAAATACTAGGTTACGTATGTGTATCAGACATACTAATAAAACTGATGTATCAGACCAGCATTTTTATAGTATCACGAAATTGGAGCTTGCCTAGGTATCTCGTTACAAACGATTAGGAGCTTTAATCGCCAAAACAAAAAGTCCGTTTTTGAGGGTAATCGCCACAGCTTGGGCCACCTGACATTTATAGGCGGCGTAGGTATCACTCGGATCAGCGATTTTTTCGTGGGCGTAAAACGTGTTAAAGGCAGCTGCTAGTTCAGTTAAATACCCCACTACTTTATGCGGTGCTCGCTCATCAAGCGCTTGCATGACTATTTCCTCAAACCGGTACAAAGTTTTTTCTACCAGGTAGGTCTCATCGGGCACCTGTTTACGTGACGGCTCAATTCCCGCCAAACGGGCCCGATCAAGGACACTGCAAATTCGAGCGTGTGTGTACTGTAAGTACGGGCCCGAATCCCCTTCAAAACTGAGCGCTCGCTCTTTATCAAAAATTGAATCCTGTAAAATATTGCCCCGCAACGTAGCGTACTTAATCGCGGCCATAGCAATATCGTGCGCCAAGTCACTACTTGGAGTTACCACGCCCGAGGCGACCATTTTTTCTTTAGCGGAGTGCGCGACATCCTCAATAAAATCAAGCGCCGAAATAACATCTCCCGTACGTGACGACATTTTACCGGTAGCCAACCGCACCATCCCGTGACCGATGTGTTCGGTTTTGGCGGCCAACTCAGGATACACAAATCCCATAGCGGTTTTGAGCACTTTAAAGTATTCATTAATTTCTTTCGCGGTTGAGATCACTGAGTGGTCATACGCACCGAGACGTTCTTCCTTTAGTTTTGCCAGCGCTAGCTCTTTGGCTTCATAGGTAGGCAGTCCCTGATTATTCAAAAACACGCGAGTGTGCAATCCGTATTTTTCACCTTCAAATATATACGCCCCATCACTTTGAGGAAATACTTCTGGGTGAGCTAAGACAATCGACTTCCCTTCACCCGCTGCTTCGCTTTCAAAAAAGTATTCTGAGAATTGTGTGTCTACTAGTTTGTATATTGATTCAAAGTACTCAAGTGACACCGTGCGTCCCGCATCATACAGTGCCGTGACGGAATCATCACTACGTTCGTAGATTATTTTATTTAAGGCAATAATTTCTGCTTTAGCGGTCTCGTCATTTTTGTAGGCGGTAGCTCCAACTGCATAGGCTTTGCCTAGATCTTTGGCAGTAAAAGCACTGGTAGCAGTGAGTCCGCTTTTTTGCATCCCCCAGATGGCATGCGCAACGTGTAACCCAACATCACCCTGGTAACATACACGCTTAACATCTGCTCCGGCCATCATAAATAAACGCGCAATACTTTCCCCGACCGCGTTGGTAAATAAGTGTCCGATATGAAATTCTTTAAACGGGTTAGCGTCTGTATATTCAACAATTACTTTTTTACCTTCCCATGAATCGTTTCGTCCCCAACTCTCTCCCGCACTAATAATGCGGTTGGTTTCGGCAACAAAAAAATCTCGACTTAAAAAGAAATTTATAAATCCAGGACCCGCAATTTCAATACGATCTATATATTCAATTTGATTAAACAGTTCCGTAACGATTTGTTCGGCGATTACTCGTGGCGCCTGCCCCACTTCTTTACTGACAACCATAGCTACGTTACAAGCAAAATCCCCATGATTAAATTCATGTGGGTGTTCAATAGAAAAATCTGCCTCAGGTAAACCGAGAGTTTCTAACGCTTCAGCAACGGCGGTTCGGATGACAGAGTCCATAGATATTGAGACTATAGCAAAAATTCTAATTAATCAACTTTTTTTTCTAAGGTACTCGGCGGTATTGAAGTATCAATGGTAAATTCTTTTTGACCCAATACTTGTCCGCGCGCAGTCTCGACACTACATCGCCATACACCATTGCGCGCTGAGGAAAGTGCTGTCCAACCTCGGTAGCCGTTTACTGCCTTCCCCGTTACGGCATATGATTTTCGATAATGCTCTACCCAGTTTCCTTCAGCATCTCGATACTCCCAGACATGGAAAACCTCGGTATCAATTTTTGCTGGTGCAAACACCCTGGTAAAACAAGCGACAGTGCCTGATTCGGATGGATGAAATACCATACTCATTTTTTTATCATAGCGATACCATTCCACAGGCTCATAGGTAAGCTCGTAGGTTGAATCGTTTAATCGCGTAACTTCGTGCACGATATGTATTTCTTGTAGTGAGAGCGGAATCGGTGGAATCACATTCGTAAAGTACAACGTATTTAACCCCACGAATAATCCAAACACCATATAGACAATGGGCTTGGTTTGCATCGACATATAATTCGGAATAATTTTTGTCAGAAGCTGCACTAGTGCATACACAATAACGAGTGCGAGCAATCCACTGGCGACAAATATTTCTGGACCCATCCGTCCGAGAAACACCGGCACCACCATCACGAGGTACGAGAACAAACCCACAAAATAAGACAAGATGTTAAACACCAGTTGCTGTCCGCGATTACGCATCGTCTCGTTCCCATAAATAGCGGCAATAAATAAAAGTAAAAACGGCCACGATGCCCAGAGCGCTCCACTGCGACTATAAAAAATGAGCATCCCCGAAAATAATCCTCCGAACGAATACTGCATTAACATCGGAGCTACTTTTCGAAAAAAGGCCGAGGGTCGTTCGCCAAATTTTTGAGCAATACTTCCGTACAATAATACAATCGAAATCGAAGCTAACACCACATAAAAAAACAGGAGTGCATTATCAAACGTATCATCAATCCGATTAAGCAATAGGTAATCAGTGATGAATCCTAAAATAAAAGCCACGGTAAGCCAGTGATGTTTTACCTGCTGAAACATTTCCCGAAAGGTCATACAGTAAGTATAACGTATGAAAAATAAAAAAAGCGTCCAACTCTGCCGAATTACAAAGCTGGACGCCGTGGGATAGATTAGCCACAAGTTTGAACTTTTTTAACGAGGGACAGTGTAGCTCGGCACTTGGGGAACAACAAGGAGCAGAGCGCGTGAGAGGAAGAGTTCTAACCCCTCACTTGGTTATATTATAGCATGTTTTTTAAAATTGCCAAGTCCTATTACCATCTCAATCTAAGGTTTGATAAAAGCCCAAAACTAGCCCTGGGTCTGGTTTTGGGCTTTTATTCATAGCCGAATCATCCAATATAAAAGCAATTTAAAACTCCAAGAATTGCCCAGAAACTCAGTGTGAGTCAAAAATAGATACAGTCCTAGGCGTCATTAATCACACAGGACCTAGAATTCATTAAACGAGATGAAGTTCAAGGTGAGAAGTGACTCAATGTCACTTCTCACGACTCGTTGTGGGGTGGAAGTTCGTTTTAAAATAGATGCAGTTCAAGGCGCACAAGGAAAAGTTTGCGAGCCGTACTTCTTGTACGGTGAGTAAAGTTTTGCCGCAGCTGCAACGCAGAAATGCGCTATTTTTAGACGAACTTTTCGGGGACGGGATGCGCTTCGCAAAGAGCCTGCACCTCATTTTGCAACTCATTAATCTTCACCAAATCATCTTTAGCTTTCATGGTGGTAATCATAATTTCAGCGAGCTTGGTGGCTTCCCCTTCCATCATGCCGCGTGTGGTCATGGCTGGCGTGCCGAAGCGAATTCCTGAAGGATCCATAGCAGTACGAGTTTCATCAGCAATCATATTTTTGTTAAGCGTAATCCCAACCTTATCCAAAACAGTTTCTGCTTCTTGACCGGTTATACCAAGACTGCCAAACACGTCCGCCAGTAACATGTGATTATCAGTTCCTCCACAAAGCAATCGTACGTTGTGCGCTTTAAAGACCGCTTCCATGGCTTTAGCATTTTTTAGAATTTGGGCTGCGTACACTTTAAATTGTGGAGTTAGTGCTTCACCAAAGGCAACTCCTTTGGCCGCAATAATATGCATGTGTGGCCCACCCTGCATTCCGGGGAATACTGCCTTGTTAATTTTTTTAGCAATCTCTTCACTCTCGCGCACGACAATCATTCCTCCTCGTGGACCACGAAGAGATTTATGTGTGGTCATCGTCATTACATCAAACCCATAATCAAACGGGTTCTTGGCTACCCCTCCGGCAATCAGTCCGGTAATATGCGCTACGTCGGCTACCGCGTACGCTCCTACTTCACGCGCGATATCAACAAATTTTTGGTAATCAAGCTCGCGACAATACGCAGAAAATCCTGCCAAAATAATTTTTGGCTTATGTTCAAGTGCAGTCTGTCGCAATGCTTCATAATCAATTTCTCCCGTATCAACGTCCTTCATTTTGTAGCGGACAAAGTTAAAGACTTTGTTAATTGCTGTCGTAGGGTGACCGTGGGTAAGGTGTCCACCGTGACTCAGGTCCATACCTAATACGGTGTCTCCTGGTTCCATAAGCGCAAAGTACATCGCTACGTTAGCGGCCGCTCCTCCTAATGGCTGCACGTTTGCATAGTTTGCTTTAAATAACTTTTTTGCACGTTCAATCGTGATACTCTCCATCATGTCGGTGTACTGTTGCCCACCGTAGTATCGCTTCCCAGGATACCCCTCGGAATATTTATTCGTGAATACTGAACCATTAGCCTCCAAGACAGCGCGCGAAACATAGTTCTCACTAGGGATTAATTCTATACCCCGGGCTTCTCGAGCTTCTTCTCCAATTAACGTCGCGTACAATTCTGGATCCTGCGCTTTAATGAAATCGTAATTTTGCATAGTTAAAACTTAAAATTTATATAATCTTCAGAAATTGTACGGGAGCTTAAATCATAGGCAAAAATATTTAGTACAGTATATCACCCCATCAAAAAATTGCCCGGGTTCAAACCCGGGCAATTTTTTCTCCATCTTTTACTCCTTAATTCAATTATACCGTTGCGTGAGGCGCTGGAATATTGGCCTTTACCGCAGTGTACACTTCTTCGTGAATTTCTTCCCGGAGACGTAAGGCCCCATCAGTCACACAAGGCACTGTTACCCATTGGTTGTGCGTGTTTGCTAGATAACTCGCACATTTTGAAACCTTTGCCTGGTGGAGTTTATCTTTTTCTTTGGGATCAACTACAGTCACACCAATGTCTTCAATGTACTCTAGTAACTTTTGACTATCCTGGGGTGGAATATCCAAATAAATCGTCATATCAGGTCGTGGCAATCCTAAAATATCGTATTCCAAATGTTCCACCCACGAAAAGAATTCTTCACGAGCATCGGCGTCATGCACTTTTGCACCCTGGTGCATCATGTTGGAACTCACGTACCGGTCAAAAATAATGATACGTCCTTCTTCCATCCATTCTTCAATTTGTTTTTTAGATTCAAATCGATCAATCGCGTACACCATCGCCACAATCCGTGGATCAAGCTCAGCAAACTTATCTTCTTCTCCGTCTAAACATTCTCGAATAAAGTGCCCAATAGAGTTTTGACTGTACCGTGGAAAATCAATTTTTCCGACTTGGTACCCTTCTGCAATTAATCGATTCATTAACATGTCCGCCTGGGTCGCTTTCCCCACGTTCGCTCCACCGTCAATCACAATTAATTTTGCCGTGCTCATATCAAAAATATTATCTCACTAGTATACACCGGTACTTCCAAATGCCCCATTTCCCCTCTCTGTGCTATCAAGCTCAGAAACCTCTATAAACTCTGGGTGTTCAACTTTTTGAATTATCATTTGGGCAATTTTTTGGCCAGCTTCAAAGATATAGTCAGCATCTGAAGTATTTAATAACCCTACTAAAATCTCCCCCCGATATCCCGCATCAACAACTCCCCCCAAAACTTTTAATCCCCCTTTATTTGATAAACCACTTTTATCCCAAATTAAGCCTACGTATCCTTCCGGAATGGCCATAGAGAGACCGGTAGGTATCAGTATTCGTGTTCCCGCTCTTATTTCTATAGACTCTAAAGTAAAAAGGTCCATCCCGGCATCACTTGTATGAGCAAAGCTAGGCATGATAGCGGTGGGGGCTAGTTTTTTTATGCGTATCTGCATATTACAAAATAGTATACCAGGTTCCCAAAGTTACACTTTATATACAAATACAGTATTATTAGGTCCTATGATGAAACCATATAACGAGCGCACACCTGACCTCCAATACAAGCAACTTTTACAAACTATTTTAGATAAAGGGATTCGTTCACAAAGCCAAGCTGGTACCAGTGCCGAAAATCCTGACGGAACTGACTGCATTACGCTATTCGGAGCTAATCCAATGCGTTTTGATTTAAGCAATGGTTTTCCGATGATTACTGAACGAAGTGTAAAGGGATTTTGGAAACAGGCAGTGGGTGAAATTATTGGTTTCGCTAATGGTGCTCGAACACAGAAAGAACTCGAGGAATACGGATGCAAGTTTTGGGCAGCCTGGGTCACTAAAGAAAAGTGTGCCAAGCGTGGACTCGAAGAAGGCGACCTTGGTCCGGGTTCATATGGTGCTGCCTTTCACGACTTCCCTACCGCCGAAGGTGAATCATACGATCAATTCAAGCACATTATCCAACAAATTAAAGAACGACCTCATTTAAAGACACACTTTATTTCTCCCTGGGTTCCGCAGTACACCGCGCGGGTTGAAGGTCGTCAGCAGAAAGTAGTGGTGTGCCCCTGCCACGGCTGGCTCCATATCCGTATCTTAAACGGAAAATTAAACTTGCATATGTTCCAACGGTCAGGTGACGTACCAATTGGAGTACCGTCTAACATGATTCAGTATGCTGCCCTCACCATGATGCTGGCGCAAGTAACCGGCTATGAAGTTGGTGAGTACATCCACACTATTTCTGATGCCCACATTTATGTAGACCAAATTCCAAAGGTAGAGGAATTCCTTAAGCGCGAAACCTTCCCATTCCCAACGGTGACACTCGATAATCCAACCACCACCTTTACCGAATTCCGTAACACTGACTTCACCCTCGGAGATGATTATCATGCCGGTGAGGCGATGAAGGATATTCCAGTGGCTATATAAAGTATGTCTTTTACTCCTGACGCTGGCCTCGACCACAAGGAAGCTCGAACTGAGGAGCAAAAAAAGTTAATGGCCCAAATTGAAGCCGATGGAGTCTGTCCGTTTTGTGAGGCACATTTTAGACAGTACCACCCGAAACCAATTCTTAAAGAAACTGAATCTTGGTTTTTAACGGAAAACATGAGCCCCTATGAAGGGACAACTCAACACTATATTTTTGTGTATAAACCAGCGCACATTACCGTTCCGTCGGACCTCACTCCTGAAAGTCGCATCGAACTATTTGATTTAGTGGACTGGGTCATTAACGAATATAAAATCCCGGGTGGCGGTTTCTTTATGCGGTTTGGTGAAGGAGGCTACAACGGCAGTAGTGTCGAACACCTCCACGCACAATTAATAACTGGTGTACGAAAAGCAGAAGACACCGAAGGTCTGAAGGTGAAGTTGAGTTATAAGAAAGTTGTGTAAAAATAAAATATTGGCCGCTTCATATTGAAGCGGCCAATGTATTTTCATTTAGTCACAAGCGGACCGAGGTTTGCCCCTACAGTACCAATCCAACCGCCAAAGTTTTTGTAGGCGATGTCTTTTGCCCACTGCGGCATCCGAGCAAATTCCCCTCGATATTCAACGGTATTGTCCATACCGCCACCAATCAACCATTTATCAGGACCCTGCGGGCAAATCATCCGCACAATGGTCATGGCCCCATTGTAAGGATTGTGCTCGCACCAAGCTTCAAAACGAAAGTGCTCGAGATAATCATCGACTGCGACCCTGAAGAAACGATCAGCAATACGAGTACCCATCACTTCCGCATCAGCTGGCATGATAGGAATACTGCTCTTGCACAACATTTTGCGACCCGTTGATGGATCGACGACACCGGCCGACACACCCCACAAAGTAGCACCTGCACTTTGTAGGCCAGTATTTTTCATAATAACTTGACGACGGTCGTACAAATTTTCTCCGATGATAACAGTGACAATGTTGTGAATGCCTTCGTATAACACCACTTCAGTGTCAGACATCGGCTTAGATTTAGGCAGTGCAGACATTACTATTCCTCCAAGTTGAGCTTCCATTTGTAGAGTACCGTAAGCTTGTTTTTTACGCAAATTGTTGTATTGTAGCGGCAGATTGAAACTGGGTAGTATTGCCCAAAGCAAGGAGAAATGACTTGTCTATAGACTCCCCAAGCGGTGATACACCGACCCTGATGATTCATGAAGGATTCGGCTGGCCGACCATTCCCGGCCTGACACTCGAATATGTCATTGCCCTGGGACGCACCAATACGCCCGGTGCATTCTACGACATGCTGCACGCTGGAATGAATACAAAGGAACGGTGTGTCTTTTGCAACCCCGCCCTTCTCAAAGGAGAAATCATCTTCGACAACGCCAGCTGTTTTGCATTCATTCCCCCAGGAGGATTCAACCGTCACCAAGGCGCGTTGGCGAAAAAGTTTGTGATTGTACTCAAGCGTCACACTGCAAATCCTGTTCTGACTGACGCTGAGTCGCTCGGTATGAACCGCTGTCGCAGATACTTGATGGAGAAATTTGGCTGCTTTGCAGAAGGAACAGGTGGGGCCAACTACACTCGCTGGGGTTCCGCAATCTTCAACGGCGGCACTGTCATCGGTCACCTGCATGAAAATGTTGATGAGCCCAATGGTCTCGATGAAATCAGGCCGGCTGTGTACAAAAATTTGGCTGGCTGGAAAAAGGACCACGGGCGACTGCTCGGGTACTTGAAAGCTTACGAACCAGACATGACTCGCGAACAGTATATCCGTTCGCACGCCCTGCATCATGATGAGCAGTTTTAAAAAATCAGACCGAGGCGGAACATTCCGCCTCGGTCCTTATTTTTATAATCCAACTTGTATCAGCTCCACCCCTTCCCCCTTTAAAAACTCATCTCCTTCTAACACCGCGTATCCCTTGAGGAAATAAATTTTTTTAACACCAGCTTTCGCTATCAAACGAGCACAGTACGGGCACGGAAAATCCGTTAAAAATAATTCCGCGCCTTGGGGTGAAATGCCTTTGCGAGCCGCCTCGGCAATTACCCCGACCTCTGCATGGGCAGAAGTAGCGTAGTTAATGTTGATACCTTTTTTAAATAAGGCCCGAGCATCGCCAAATACATTAGGAAGCTGTTCAAACGGCATGTGGTCGTTATGGGCAAGCGCTATCACTTCCCCATTTTTGACTAAGGCCGCACCGACACTCCGCCACCAATCCGCACTTTTTGTCGCCTCTTCAAGCACTTGATGAAAAACAGTTGTTACAAACTCTGGCAAATCACTTGCTTGCACATCTGGTTCTTTTGTTTCTCCCAAGTTTTCGCGATTCCACCGCAAGAAAACATTTTCAAACTGTATGGTTCGACCAGCTAAATATTTTTCTGCCAAGAACGTACTGATATCTTCCTTTGGCATCAAAATTTCGACGTCGCCGTTTTCTACTTCGGCTACTGTTTCGTCAGTTAAAATTACTACGGGGATATTAGTGTACTGTTCGAGCGCCTGTTTAATATCAGTCGCCGATAATGCATGCAAACTATTCTTTCGCACCAAGTAATCAAATTCATCATAGGGTGAGAGAAATTGTAAATCAACCAAAAACAATTTTGTCACTCCCTTCGCCTCGCACGTTCGGACAAAATCTAAGTACCCGCGATGAACTACCGGAATGTGACAAATTGCAATCATACTAACCGTGCGCGAGACCTTCTTCTTTTCCAATTTGAATCATACGCAGTTTGGCGCTCGTACTCGTGGTCGCTTGGGGTTCAAGCACTATTATTTCACCACAATATTGCGCTTTTTCATCCACCTCATTATCAGCATGTTTGGTTGATTCAGAAACAATAAGTACGTCAGGCTTGATAAGTTTAATTAAATGATTGCTCGGATCATCTACATTTTTAATCGTCACTACATCAACATGCCGAACGTGCGATAAAATAAGTACTCGTTCCGAGTCTGGTACTACCGGACGATCAGGACCTTTTCGCTTTTTTACCCGAGCATCACTGTCTACCCCCACAATCAAGACGTCCCCGAGCTCTTTTGCTTTCTCTAAATACTGCGCGTGGCCAATATGAAATAAATCAAAGGTACCTGAGGTAAGAACAATTTTTAATCCCAGTTGTTTCCAAAGCTTTACTGAAGTTTCAAGCTTGTCGTGGTCAGGAATATACCGGTGGTCAAAACTGGTCTTGTCTCCAAAAATGCCTGCATTTATTGCCATATTGATTTTTTATTTCTCGTAGTATACTGCAGTCTAATATGACTCACAATACACCCGTTATTATCGTGGCTGGCATGGGTCGCCATACACGAGCCATTGGCCAAGGAAATGACCTCCTCTGGCACGTCCCTGCCGATTTGCGACGCTTTAAAGCTCTGACCCTGGGCCACCCTATCATTATGGGTAGAAAAACCTTTGAATCGATTATTGCTATTTTAGGCAAACCATTACCAGGCAGAACCAATATCATTGTGACGCGTGACGCAAGCTACTCCTACCCAGGAGCTACCACGACCACCTCACTTGAGGAAGCATTTACCGTAGCCTCCAAAGAAAACCCGAGTGAAATTCATATTGGTGGAGGGGCGCAGATGTACGAACAAGCGCTTCCCTATGTCGATAAAATTTACCTAACACTCTATAACGATGATGCTGAGGGTGACACAACCTTCCCCGAGTTCGAAAGTGATTTTACAATTGCTACCGAACACCCCATTCAAGAACACGCAGGACTATCGTTTCAGTGGGTAGACTACGTTCGAAAATAAAAAGAAAGAAGCGTCCCTGTATGGGGCGCTTCTTTTAATTCAATGAGTTTCAGTGTGCTGAAGATATTCTTTCACCACAACGATGATATCCTCGACCTCGTTATACCGGGTCAATGTTTGATCCATACACTCAATGTACCCCGTGAGCATCCGCGTTACCTTTCGGCCAGTCTTGGCAAAAAATAACACAGGTCCACCCGCGTGATGTCGAATCATAATCTCCATACCCAACCCAATGGAGGCGTAATCAACAATAAAAACACACAATGTGGCGCTGGTGGTACATTTTCTATCATGAAGATAGACATCCTGCGCCGTACCATTTTCAAGCCCCACAAAATCAAGAACTGTTACCTCCGGCAACTTTCGCAATGCTACCTTGAGCTCGTTTTGGAAATCCACTCGAAACGAATCAGGTGCGTCGGTTAGTGCCTGTCCCACGTACATGGTTACTTCTGTCATCATATATCCCTCTTGTTCCAGTCCGGATGCACTATAGCAAAGTATTAAAAAATAACAAAAGTCCCCTGATGAGGGACTTAGTTGGGTGCCGGTTGCTATTAATGCAACCGGCGTTAGGTTTGATTCATTTAGTGGAGCCATCCTTTTTCTTTTGCGGCCCAGGCTGCCTCCATGACCAGGTGGGCTTTTACAGGATTGGTGTCATGGGTACTTTTAAGCACATGGTGCAACATTTCATTTGAGAACACCCACTGGGCGGCACTGGCGTCCGAGCCATTACTACGCAGTGTCGGCAAGCGTGCCGTATTCGTCCGGAACAACACTACATGCACCATTTTGCAGTAACCACTACGAGCATGCTCGTTAATGGCCGAGCCTGCGTAGAAAGCGCTGTCCCAATCAATGATGGGAATGGCATGACGGTGTGGTCGCTTTAATGAAGGAATCTCTTCCCGCAGTACGTGACGGCCGGCAGCAAACAAAGAACGTTTGTGACCAATGGGACCCTGCGGTGGAATCCAAACACGACCAGTTGGGTCTCGCATGGGTTTGATAACCGCAAAGCCATTGTCTTGACTGACTACGCCCACCATAACGGTGTTACGAATTCCTTGAACGAACATACTCCGCGGTAGTGGTCGGTCGGGATTCCCAATCATAGGTGCCAGCATAGCTTTCATCTCTGTCCCCTCTCCATGATGAACTTCTTCCGCTTAGTACGTTATAGCACACTATTCTCTATGTCCGGAAAAATGACTGTATAAAAAAAGCAGCACCCGAAGTTATTCGGATGCCGTGTTGTTGTTAGCCCGCTTTCATCACGAGATGATAGTCAGCGACTGGAAGTTGCCGTTGTTCATGAAGATTACGAGCTTCACTAGAAACAAAGTGTATCGCCCGCAGTTGCGCGCGGGTAAATAAATGCTCATCTTCAACAGCAAACAGATGTTGCTTCCAGGCAACATCATCAACTTTAAACACGTCAGAAGAAGGAAACCACACAACGAAGTGGGTTCGGTTTGGGCCGAGGTTGCGAGGTTTAAAGACCTCAAAATCTTTTTCAGTTACCTCTTTATCCAGGTACCGCATGACCCGCATCGCTGCTTTGGCAATCGTTTCCACATGCCCTTTGTGAGCAATGGTTCTTCCCGCTCTGGTCACAAAATGATTCCTGTCAACGATGTATTGGGACCCATCGTGTGCTTGAATCATAACTGCGACACTATCTTTCCGTAACGTTCGGTTGATATAGTCTACTACTGCGTCCATCATTCTCTGTCCCTTTCTCTATTTTGTGCGCTTGATACGCACATTTTGTACGGTCTGTTCCCTTTGACGCAGCAACTCCCTCTTTCTTACAAAATGATACTTTTTACTGATTCTGCTTAAGTAAAAAAAATTACCCCACAAAAAAGTGGGGCTAACTCCAGTCTGGATTCTCATTACAGCCGAGTTGCTTCTGGTTGTTCTTGTTCAGGAAAGAGGATAACTTTTACTTTTTCTTGTGCCCAACGAAAGAGTTTGCGGGACTCATCATCATTAGGCTGACCAACCTCATAGTCTGAAGTACCACGAACCGCATGAGTAAACTGCCCGAGGCAACTAACCAATTCTGGCGGATACTCAGTTACCGCCCAGAACCGTCGCTGTATGTCCTGCACCTGCACTGACTCATCAACCGGTATTTCTTTGAGCACCACTTTGTGACCGAGCACTTCTGCCTGATCAACATCTACTACTTTGCGGGCAAACACTGCTAAGGATTCGCCCATCTTGAAGAACGTGGTATGACGTACTTCTGGCTTCATGATTGCACCTCTTGTTATAGAACATTTGCCCGATACTAGGGTTCTAAACCCTTTGACGCAGTAAAGAGACGTTTCTTACACTGAGCACTCTATTTGAACAACACAACAAAAAAACGCCCTGTGGCGCTTTTTTGAAATTAATTAAAATGTTAATTAATTACATTCACTTCTTACAGAAGCTGTACACCCTTTGGATACTTTTTTCATAAAATCAAAAGTATCTCAAAGTGTCGGTTAATGTAATTTAGATTACATTAACCCCCATTGACCGTGCAGTTCCCTCAATACTCTTCATCGCTGTTTCAATTGAAGCGGCTGTCATATCAACGGCTTTGATTTCTGCGATTTCGCGGATTTGAGCTTTAGTGATATTTCCCGCTTTTGATTGATTGTTCTTACTTGAACCTTTTTCTTTTCCGATAGCTTTCAAGATAAGTCGTGACGCTGGTGAAGTTTTAGTTACGAATGTAAATGTCCGGTCATCGTACACAGAGATTACGATTGGAACTACTTCCCCCATTCGGTCACGAGTTTGTTCGTTAAATTGGTTTACGAATTCACCGATATTAATACCAGCTTGTCCTAGTACCGGTCCTAACGGTGGAGCTGGTGTAGCTTTACCACCTTTTGACTGTACTTTGATTGTCTTTACGAGTTTTTTAGCCATAGTGTTTGTTAATTAAAGTCTTTTTGTTGTGTGGGAAAGTGATATATGTCCATATCCACCACCATCCCTGAAGCTCGCGTATTGTACAAGAATTCAGCCTTTTTGCAACCTACGCTAGCGCTCGCGCACGCAAATAATCAGAAACGGTCTCAAAACCACTAGCGAGCGCTTTTTTCTCAATTTTTTTCTTATCTTCTGAGGAGATACGGAATCGAACAACTTCGGTTTGATTGTCCTGGTACGCTCGCTCAGCAAGAATGAGTCTAGGCAAGTCAAGAATTAACGTTGGAATATCTTCCGCAAGAAAGTCTTGATCAATATTG
Organism: Patescibacteria group bacterium; assembly: GCA_040386275.1. Classification (GTDB taxonomy): domain Bacteria; phylum Patescibacteriota; class Minisyncoccia; order Phycocordibacterales; family UBA918; genus OLB19. The sequence goes on along the minus strand of JAZKFU010000009.1, from coordinate 36,559 downwards.
GCTCCTTTGCAAACAAAGCGAATAACTCCCTTCTCCTTTGAAGGTTTTAGAGTATATTCATATTTTTTATTTTGAATGGTGATAGTTGAAGTTGTAGCCATATTATTTATTTTTTTCGATTTCAGAAACTCGTTTTAATGCTTCTTTTTTATAAAAATCCTTGCAGTCACCGTTATGAATTGGGATTATTAAATCAGAAGACAATTTTGGATGTTTAAATTTTACATGACTGCCCTTAGCCTGAATCATGGTAAAACCATAATGTTCAAGTACAGCTGCCAGCTGTTTAAACTTTAATGAGCCTGGATTGGTCCGAAAAGTTTCTACTAATTTCTGTTTTTGAGTCATGTAAATTACCGAAATGGTAATAGCTACATTATATATTTTTGTAGCTACATGTCAATACTAGTAATCCAATAGCATTGCGGCTAAAATAATTGTTGCTATAGTATTAGCTAGATGCAACGGAGGTAAAAATGGCTGCAACCGAAAGAGAAATTCGTGAAATGCTGGCTCGTGACCAGGAAGCACGGCGAGAAAAACCAGAACGCCGTAACAAAGCAGGTACCAAAATGGCCATGGATATCCTAAATCACTTCAAGTTTCCGGGTGATGAAGACCCCAAGCCAGAAGATGTGAAAAAATGACCCGACATGGATATGATCCAGCGGGTCATATTCATTTAAGAAAACACCCCAAGCGTAGCCTGGGGTGTTTTCTTAATTTCAGTCAACTTCCTAAAACTTCTTAAATTGGATGAGTCGCTAGGAGTCTAGGAATTTTGAGAAGGAGCCGTACTACTGTACGGTGACTGAACAAAATTTCGTAACGACAACGCGAATCGCCGATTTTAGGAGTTTTGATTTATACCTTTTTGATCTGGAGAAAGTCGAGTTCGACCGGAGTCTCCCGCCCAAACATCGCCACTAATACTTTCACTTTTCCAGTCTTTTCATCAACGTCACTTACCTTTCCTTCTAACTCCTTAAACGGACCATCAGTAATCATTACGAGATCACCCGCTGAAAGATCTACCTTGTGTGTAGCTGAGTCATCACTCATTTGACTGAGGAGCGCTTTGTATTCTGATTCTGAGAGCGGTACTGGTTGTGTCCCACTACCCACAAATCCCGTTACGCGCGGTGTGTTTCGCACAACGTACCATGACTCATCATCTACTACCATTTCAACGAGCACGTACCCCGGAAATAGGTTCTCTTCTTCAGTTACTCGCTTTCCCCCTTTTACGCGAATTTTCTTTTCTGAAGGCACGACCACGTTAAAAATTTTCTCCGTCATGTTGAGGGATTCAATACGCTGTTTCAGGTTACGCGCAACGGCGTTTTCGTATCCAGAGTAAGTATGGATGGCGTACCAGTGTCGTTCGCCGGTGAATTGTTGTTTAGCCATAGAGTATTAGAAACGATTAATAATAAAGTCGATGCCTGACGCAAAAATGAAGTCGAAAATACTGACAAAAATCGCAATGACGGTACACACGAGAATAATCAAAGCGGTATATATTAACGCTTGATTTTGAGTTGGCCACTTTACTTGTTTCATCTCAGCTACAGTGTCGCGGAGATATTGAGTGAATTGTTGCATGATAAATAATTAACCAAAATAAAAACGCCTCGGGGGCGGATTACAGTCAACTATACACCTGCATTTCCCAAGTGTCAAAGCCTTAGAAAATGGAATATTGAATAGAGAAAAGTAGAAAACATAAGAAAACACCCCAGGCAAAGCCTTGGGTGCTTTCTTTAAAGTGGTTTTTTGTCAAAAAAGTTTAATTTTGCTGTAGATACAAGGTGAGAAAGTGTCTAAACACTTTCGCAAGACTCATTGAGTTATTTTGTGAGCTTACGAAGCAAAATAGCCAATGAGTAGACAGCTTCTGTAAGAAGTACAAGGAAAATGACCTTATTTCAACGATAACATGTTCCAGGAATTTGCCCTGGGAAGGGGCAAATTCGGAACTAAGTTCGCAATAGTCGCTACGCTCGTTTGCTTACTTAACTTCGTAGGTGATGGTGACGTTGCTTACAGTCTTATTCTCCCCCACTGAAATTTCTGGGGCAGCCATTGGTGCATTTTTAGCTTGTGCATCCATCATGGTGCCACCGTAGCCGTACATTGGCATGGCTGGAGAATCTTCGTAGTAACTCATCATTTTTACGATCCGAACATTGAGGTTACCGGCTAGCTTTTCCGCATTGGCTTGAGCGTCGGCTATCGCCATTTCGCGCGCTTGAGCTTTAAGGGCATCCTCATCATCAATGGTGAAATTAAGACCGGAAATATCAGTGGCTCCCTTATCCCCTACGCCGCCTAAGAGTGTGCCAGCTTTTTGAATATCCCGAACTTTTACCGTCACCGTTTGAAATACTTCAAACCCGTCAGGTATTTGTTCACCCGGAGGACAAATTGAACCGTAGAGGCATGGCTTTTGCTCATACTTATACTTTGGGTTCATGTTGTAGCCTTCAGTTTTGATATCTTTGTCTTCAATCGCGTTTTCTTTTAGGTACGCGGTGACGGCATTAATAGCATCAGCTGATTTCTTTTGGGCTTCAGTGGCGTCAGCACCGTCTGCTCGTACGGAAAACGAAAACTGGGCTATATCTGGCTTTGCCATCACTTCACCTTTTCCGGTCACATTAATGGTCATGGGCCCTCCCCATTGGTTTTGCTGCTTGATGGTACTGTAGGCAAACGCAATTAAGGCGATTGTTGCTCCAGCGAGTACCAACGTAATAAGCAGCTGATTTAACTTTGAGTTAAATATTGAATTCATACATTATATTAATTTGGCTTTGATAAATAAAGAACTAAATTGCCGATGCAATCGTTGAACGATGCTATCAGGAGGTAAACATATACCTTCTAAAGCAGCCAAATCTTCTGGGGAGAGCTCCGAAGTTGCTGGTTGCTTATCCATCAAATAATACATGATGGACTCACTTCCTTCAACGTGCGGGAGCCCAAGCGCATGACCAAATTCATGAATTAATACGTTCTTGAGTTCGTTAGTATCTTTAAAGTGGTAGATATGAATTGCCGTACCAGTATAATCCCCCTGGGTAAATTCTTCCCCTCCGGTGTAGTTTTGGTTAAAACGATTTACTCCTTGGTTGTATTCTGAAATAACCGCATTCCCCTCTTCACTGAGGCGATTAATGTTCTTGGCAATACCAGATAATGTTGCGGCAGTAGTTTCAAGAGTTCGCTCTTGGGCTTTAAGTGCCTTTTCAGTTTTTTGTAACTGGGCATACTCGTCGGCAGGAGCCCCACCCTCGTTGTTATATTTTTCCACCGTGGCGTTAAACGAAGCCAGCCGGTTTTGATACCCACTTACATCGGCGTCATACTCTTTTTTTAAGGCATCATACTCACTAACCAATTTGGTGTACTCTTCACTAATTTTTTTACTCATAGCCTCTTTCTCTGACAGCACTTCTTTTTGGGTTTCAGCGTTATCACTGGTGGCTTGCCGCTCATCATAAATAAACTCAATTTTAAAGTTTGAATCGGGGTCGTAGGTAAACAATTCTCGACCAATTTTTGCCTCCCACACATCTGTCGCCTCAGACAAAAGGGTTTCTATGGTAGAACTTGATAACTTAAATCGCGGATCAATAGCCCCAAGCGCATAGGTCTGCGGTACGACACACGGGCCAGCGATACTATAAAAATACCAACCACAAAATATAATTGTAGTGAGGAGTACAAGTAAGAACGGGATACGCATACAGGTATTCTACCAAATTAGCCACTAATTCGGTATTACAAAATACCGAGTAACAAAAAAGCGGTACTAAGCGGGGGCTATGTCGTCGCGAAACGTAGCCCCTGCTTAAGACCGCTTTTTCTCTTACCTCTATCATACATGACCACCCCCGCGACTAAAGTCACATATCACCAGGGGTTTGGGGGTAACTCGTCAAAATACCTTTTTTTAAAAAAGAGCCCGGTGTTACCGGGACTCTTTTATCATTTTTTGGGAAAATTACTCCCCTTTTACAGCATTCCGTTCCGCAATCTTCTTTCGAGTAAGCTGTTGCGCGGCATTCATACTGTGTTGATAGTAAAGCGCTTTACAGCCTTGCTTCCAGGCTTGGAGGTAGAGACGGTTGATGTCTTTTACTGGTGTATCGGGCGCTACCATCACGTTGAGCGACTGGCCTTGGTCGATAAACTTTTGTCGTTCAGCAGCTTGTTCAATGATTTTATTTTGATCAATTTCGGCGAAAGTTCGGAAGACCGCTTTTTCATCATCACTTAAGAAATCTAGGTGCTGTACTGATCCGTCGGCGTCGCGGATACTGTCCCACACTTCTTTAGTGTCCTTCCCCTTCTCAGCGAGCAAGGTAATGAGCATCGGGTTTTTGATAACGACTTTCATCTTGGCTACGTCTTTGATGTAGCAGTTACTCCAGATTGGTTCGATACCTTGTGATACCTGACCCAAGATAAAGGCCGATGATGTCGTTGGCGCAATAGCCATAGTCGTCGTGTGACGGCGTCCGTAGCCTTTGAGTACTTCTGGTTCACCAAATTCCTTGGCCATGGCTTCAGACGCTTTAAATGAGCGTTCTTGCATTAACTTAAAGACTTCGTTGTTAATTGCTATGGCTTCATCACTTTCAAACGCCAGACCCTTACTTTGTAACAACGAGTGGTACCCAAGCACCCCTAATCCGAGCGCTCGGTTAGCTTTCGCAAAATTGTATGGTCGCTCCATAAATTTAAACGCCAGACGCTTTTCCTCTTCTTCGGAATCACGCATCGCTTCGAGCTTATTCACAAAGTCTGTCATGACTGCTTCAAGGAAGTAGGTCATCGTTTCAACAAGGTCAGTGTCTTTCCACTCATCGTAGTGCAAGAGGTTAATTGATGAGAGACAACACACAAATGACCACTCTTTGTTACTCGGAAGCATGATTTCACTACACACGTTACTGGCGTAAATTGGTAGTTCTTTGTCTTTGTATACCTGTGGGCGAGCGTTATTGGCGTTATCAATAAACATGATATACGGATACCCAATTTCACCACGACGTTGAATGATTTTAGCCCACACTTTTCGCTTCTCTTCATCGCCATCAATCATCGCTTGCATCCAGGCATCTGTTACCGTAACCGCGTGATTGATTTTCTGAATTGGATTCCCTTCGGCACCAATATCAAGGAATTCATTAATATCTGGATGTTCTACCGGCAAGTACGCAGCAAACACGCCGCGACGAGTTGCTCCTTGACTGACGACATCAAGAATCTTTTCAAACAACTGCATAAAATGCACCGGCCCTGATGAGTAGCCATTTTGGGTAATCTCTGCTCCACGAGGACGCAACGCGCCAAAGTACGCTGAACACCCACCACCGTATTTACTCATCATGCCTACTTCACTTTGCGTATGCAAAATGTTGGCCATATCATCTCCGACAAACGAACCAAAGCAACTAATCGGCAGTCCCCGCTTAAGTCCAAAGTTGGCCCACACTGGTGTCGCAAGTGAAATCCACCCGAGACTCATGTATTTTTCAAATTTTTCCGCAAAGCCTTTTTGGCCGAGAATGCTTTCAGCAAATTCTGCAATGGCCCGCACGCGTTCTTCGGTTGTCTGCCCTTCCACCAAATACCCACGAGCCATAAAAGCGCGTGTATTATCATTTACCCAGTCCCACGGTTTATTTTCTGTAGCCATACAATCAATGCTTAATGCGGAATAATAAAGAGTGCGACACTCTACTCATGTTAAAACAAATCTTCACTCGTCACGCTCGCCGATCGTTTGTTGTAGTTAATTGATCGTTTGTCAAAGAAGTCTACGTGCTTGGTAGCAATAACTTCATTATCAAACCAATCAGTTTCCTCAAGCAACACCGGATTTACATCAAACAATCGTTCCATACCAATGGATGCAAGCGAATTGTTAAAGCGATGCTTCACAAACTCCTTCACGTTACTGGCGGGCAAGAAATCAAGTTCCCCCGCTTCAAAAATCCAGTCAATCACCTTACTTTCTGCTTCAAACGCCTCTTCGCAAGCAGTCATAATCTTATTTTTTGCTTCGGCGTCAAACCACTCTGGATGTTCTTTTTTAATGATGTTAATCACATCAATCCCAAACATACCGTGCAGGTTTTCTTCTTTTGAAGTAGCCTCCACGGCGTTACTGATTCCCTTAAATAAATTCTTATGTTTATTGAAGGACATCATAATCAAAAACTGTGAGAACAAAGAGACGTGCTCCACAAACAACGAGAACAACATAACCGCTTGAGCGTACTCTTTATTTTCACTCGTTTTTGAGAGCTCACTTACTTTCTCCAAATAATTCATTCGTGACTGAATGACTGGGATATTTTTAATTTTAGTGAACTCATTGTTGAGACCTAAAATTTCAAGCAAGTGTGAGTAGGCGTCAGTGTGACGAACTTCAGATTCAGCAAAAGTCGCTCCCACTGCCCCAATCTCTGCCTTAGGCATTTTTTTGTAAATATCTCCCCAGAAACTTTTCACCGCCACTTCAATTTGCGCGATGGCAAGCATGGTGTTTTTAATAGCACTACGCTCAACATCGTTAACGTTCACATGGAAATTTTGGACGTCACCGGTAAAGTTAAATTCCGTGTGCACCCAGTATGAATGTCGTACTGCATCAACGTACTCATAGAGTTCAGGGTACTCGTACGGCTTGAGGTAGGGTCGCTTGCGGAAAATATCCGGTTCACGCATTTTCTTGCGCTCGTTTCGGTAGATGATGTACGCTTTGGCCGTTTCAAAATACCCCAATTCCATGAGTGACGCCTCCACCAAGTCCTGGATTTCTTCTACCGTTGGGTAACCGTTGATACATTTTTGGGACTGCGGGTCCTCTGCAGTAGCGGTGCCCGCTTGGACACACATAGAAACAGCGTTTTGATGAACTCGAGTGGCCACTTTACTCGCGTCAGCTTCAACACCTTCATTGGTTTCTTTCAGTGCCATTAAAATAGCGTGTTCGATTTTTACAATATCGAAGGACTGTAGTGATCCATCACGCTTTTTAATGTGTTTAATTTCCATAGTCGTAGTATCTTTCATTTTAATAAATAATGTGCGCGACTACAAGGTGAGGTAAAGACTGCCCAGTTTATGTGACTGGGCTCAGGGTATGTTTTAAAAACATAACGCTGCGTGTCTTGTCCTCCGACACACATCGCGGTGGAGACGCGGTGATACACCTATAATAAGGGGTTTTGCAGTAAATGTAAAAAACGGCTACGGCACGGAGATATGGCTTAAAGTAAGGACCGCTACCTGAGTACAGTGCACAAGAATGGGGATAACTAATCAGGTCTTTCATACTCTAAAATTGTTTTAGCATTTGTGAAGACCGGGAGAAATATCTAATGCATTTATTGACACTCATGAGCAACTTATATACTGTAACGATAGTACAGAGCCGGAGGAAAGTAGTATGAATAAAAGTAAGTCAGGTATGGTAACTCAAGTGTTCACCGACGGTAGTTTTGGCATCTGGTGTGAGGCGGATAAACAACTCTATCACTACCACCTAAAGCGAGGGCAAGGCACTCAACCCCTTGAAACACGCCTTGCCTTCTGGGAAGATGAGCACGGGGTCAGTCGGTATGAGCTGAACGTGCCGACAGTTGCTTCCTAGACAATTAAAATGAGGCGACATTGGTCGCCTCATTAGTTTTATGTATACCTTTAATTCCGCCGTAAACTATCGCGAATCTCAATGAGTAACTTTACCTCATCTGACGGCTCGGGAGTCACCGTTGGCAACACCGCCTCCTTCTTTTTAAAGCGCGAAATAGCCCGCATCACCATAAAGATAACAAAGGCTATGATGGTAAAGTCAAAAATACTTTGAATAAACACACCGTAGGTAATATTTGCCTCCCCTACCTGTAGTGACCAGTTGGTAAAATCAACACCACCCATCAATATACCAATGGTAGGCATAATGATATTTTCTACAAGTGAGGCTACGATTTTTCCAAAGGCTGCTCCAATCACCACCGCCACGGCGAGATCAATCACATTTCCCTTCATCGCAAACGCCTTGAATTCGTCAATAAAATCTTTCATAGAGTAGTACTTATTTATAATATATGTAGTATAGCTAATTAATGGTGGTGATGCGCATGTCCACTGGTGTCTTCTGGCCGGACTTCTCGGTTACCAAAGTACCAAGCTGCCACCATGGTCGTAAATGGTACAGCCAAGATTAGGCCAATACTGCCGATAATAATCCGCAGGATTTCTGAAGCGATAATTTCTTGATTAATCGATTGCCAAAAATCAGCGTTAGCGCGGGCGTAAAACATAACGAGCGGTAGCGCCGTACCCAAATATGCCAACGCCAGCGTATTAACGAGCGAACCCACATGATCACGTCCAACATTAATAGCGCGCTTATAGAGTTCAAAACTCGAGAGTGTGGGGTTAGCCCCCCTGAGTTCTTGCACTACCGACGCCTGGGTAATAGAAACATCATCAAGTACCCCAAGCAGTCCAATAATGATACTACCGAGTAGCAAGCCCGCGATATCTAGCGTGCCCCCAGTAGAAAAATTTAAATACACCGACGCGTCAGAACCAAAGCCCGTTAATCGCAACCAATCCACAGACAACCATGCAATCAAACAAGTAACCCCGACCGCTCCAAAGGTTCCCATAAACGCAATAAACACGCGTGGCTTTACCCCATGAGTGAGAAACAGAGATACTGCCAAAATCACTCCTGCAATTCCCAAGCTCGCGAGTGCTGGTTCATATCCTGCTAAAAGAGCGGGCACCAGTAAAAATATAATCGCCGCAATACTAATTCCCAAACTCATTAGTGCCCGCATCCCCTGCCAACCCGCAAACAACAGCACCAATCCCACCATCAATAGACCCATCCAAAATAATTGTGGCCGTCGCTCCACATCTTTAAAGGTAAAATACTCTGTTTCATCAATAGCAACGAGCCGATTAACGAATATCGTATCCCCCACAAACAACACCATGATGTCGTTATCTAAAGACACAACTTCCCCCTTTTTCTCCCCCTCTAATAATTCAATACGCAGCGTTTGCACCGTGGTCGTTGCATCTGTTCCCATTATCAGTCGGTCACTTTGCTCCACCACCTCAAGCACCTTGGCTTTTACCGTTTCCTGCAAGTCTTGATGCACCTCTTGACCAAGCACGCTGGAGCTGGTTGTAACAAAAAACAAGACCCCTACCAGCAATACTAGGTACTTAGCCATACACGTATTAAAAAATCATCCGCGCAATATAAAACCCAATCCCCGCCCCAATCATAAACAGAAAAAACAACGCCACCAACAAAGTTTCTTGATTCATATAATAAGAGTATACAAGATTTTCTGCAGACAGCCATATCTAACTTATATTTTAAGAGCCCAAAGTAAGGGCTCGACTTTTTCCCAAAAAATAGGTATAACAGTGTGCACCAAAGAGCTACGCTCAATGGCAAATGGCGGCTATAGTATAACGGTTAATGCATCGGTTTGTGGTACCGATAATTCGGGTTCGATTCCCGGTAGCCGCCCTCGAGAAAGAGTCCCTTCGGGGACTTTTTTCGTGGGCGGCTATCGGGCGCAGCGTTTCTTTAGAAACGCGTTGCGCGAATCGAAGCCCGATTGAGATATTTCTGGAGCTTGCGAACAGAAATATCCAATTGGGGTACTGACCCTGTAAGGGTCGATATTCCCGGTATTTAGTGAGGTGCGAAAACTGTACCGTTCCCGTAGGGAAAGATTACCCCCGATAGCCGCCCAATTTTCAGAGGTATATATTGCTACGGATTTTGAAGGTATTTTTGTGTGACTACTGTCCGTAGTTGAACCTGATATACTTTTCTGATGGTGAACCGAGAGCAGTTAGATGTAATAATCTTAAAAAATGATGTGAAAGACTGGTGGATACCAGAGCTATTTGTAAAAAATACAAAACCGATTTTTCCTGGCGAGCTAGAGATACTTGCAGACCCACCAGAGGAAACTAAAAATCATAACTACTTCGCCTACGCACTCGGCTTTGCTGGCAAATTAGAGCTAATAGCAGAGACGAACGGATTTGATGACTTGTACCTCATTAAACTCTTGGAGAACAATGAGATTGAACGTACGGATGCTCCAATTAACGGCGACTACGTTGTTTATCAAGACTTGGAGAATTACCCAGAACGGCTAACCCACATTGGTGTTGTACATGAAGACCAAATCATTTCTAAATGGGCATGGGGACCTTTAGTGAGACATAAATTATGGGATGTCCCCGCTTCATATGGCAAAAATGTTTTCTACGTAAAAGCGATTCCTTTTAATCGTTCTCTTGCGTTATATAAAAAATACAAAAGCGAAATCGAGCCAATAAATCCAGAATAAATACATCTCTCGCTTCATCCAGCCACCCCAGGCATAAATCTTAGAATTGGTTCCACCCGAGGGACAGTACGTGCCCAAATTGTCCGACCCCAAAGCGTTTAGCTTTGGGGTCGTTGACGTTTGGAGCGAGCTACCGGGAATTGAAAGACGCAAGCCGTGGTCCCCTTTAGGGCCGGCGTCAGGGTCGAGAACACTTAGTAGATTTGGAGCTGAAAGAGGACAAATATACTTAGTGATTCGTAACCTTTTCCGTTAACTGCCCTACGTAGCAAAGATAGCTATTTGTTTATACAGAAGTGACTGACCCATTTCTCTTCACCTTGATTTCTATAGTAAATATGGTAATTTGCTGGAGTCATCTCAAAAAGAAGGAATATGACATGCGTACGCTCTTTGTTCTTATTGTTGCTGCATCGTCCTTCGCCAGCATGGCGAAGGCTGAAGAAAACAACGTCTATGCTGCCCTCAACAAAGTTGTGGCGAGTGAAGACGGTGCCGGCATTGCACAAGGCTTGATCGAGGTTGGGAAAAACCTGACTGACATGAGTGTCGACGAAACCATCGCCTTTCGCATCAGCCTGTCGCTACTCATTGAATCCGGCCAGCTTCCGAAGGATACGGCAGAACGGGAAATGGTCAACGTTCTGGGGCGGGCTACAGGACAACATCTGCTGCGTCTTTGCAGTATCGACAAATCGCCGGAGACTGTCGTCAAAGTCAACCTGGAACTTGGCCGACCCTATCGTTGCCAGGTGGAATGACGACAGTGGCGAAGACGGGTATTTTGACACCCAGAGTCAACTTAGAACCCGTCACATAGCGAGCCCCCAGAAAAGCCCTGCTTCGTGCGGGGCTTTTTCAATTTGCGTATGAAAGTACTGGAATATAAATACTCGTATCCCCCAATTTCTCAAACACAGTTCTAACATCCTCTACGACGTCGCCCAGAAGCAAAATCCCCTTTCGGGGATTTTTGCGTATAGGCGAATAAGTGAGCAACGTCCACTAAGAGAAAAAGCCTGAACGCTTTTTCGTTTAAAAATTCACCTAACATAAAAACACACTTTCTTAAGAAAGTGTGTTTTTATGTCGAGCAACCCCGACTAATTTTTTCAATTAAATTGACTCGTCAACTTTTACTTCTCCTGCATTCCACCATTTACCTATCTTTGCAGTGAACTCGTCCCACGATGCATCTGTCCAATCGGTTGCAGCGTCAAACTCATCACTAAAATTTTGCCAACCGTTATTTGCTTCCATTTTTTCTGAAGCTTCCATTTTTTCGACGCGGGCTTGATGTTCAGCTTTTTTAGACTCAAACCACTCCTTTCGATCATGGGCTGCATTATTTAAGTTTGGGTTATCATTGTCCATATTGTGTATATTATTTAATTACAATTCCTAAAGTTATTATTGAGCTTGTCGTACATCTACCGCTGCAGCATCAGAAGCTTCAGCACCTGCATCCATCGCATCAGCACTAACTTCTAGAGTATCTGCAGTTACCTCTAAGGTTGCGTCAGCTGCGTCGTCGGCAACAACAGCCGCTTCTTCTGCAGCTTCTTCGATTTGAGCTGCGACCATCGCCTCCAAATCTGCACCGGCTCGATTGAACGCTGTCCACGCTAGGATAAGCGCTAGAACTGCAGTAATGAGACCGACCCAGGCAACCGTGCTTGCGTTATTGTTTTCCATATTTTTATAGGTAGTTTTAGAAATAATTATTTATATTTTTATAGCACTAAGTCTATAATAAATAATAAGACCACTGCCCCAACTACCGCTGCAATGAAAGGCATCACTGCTGTGGGACGTTCCGCACCAGGTGCTTGACCGTGTCCAATTTTGTCAAAGATAAACCCTCCAATAAAGGCTCCAATAATACCAACTACTACATTGCCGATAATTCCTAAGCCTGCATCATCCCCCATAAGAAGACTCGCCAACCATCCGGCTATTCCTCCAGATATAATCCAAAGTAAAATATTTGTCATAGTTTTATTTATTTTAATTACTGACCTTTATATAATCAGATAATGTTACTATAGATTAATAACAAAATATTTGCAAGCAAGGTTGTCCTCATACCGTTGAATTAACGAGATATTTTAAAGGTTTACACCACACGTAATTTACACAGCTGGAGCTTTTTCTAATTTCACAACCACCTCTTTTTCTTCACCGTCATGCAAGACTTTTAGGGTAATCGTGTCCCCTACCGCGTAGTCCCGAATCATACTGGCAAAACTTTGAGCACCATCTAATTTTTTACTTTCAATTTCTAATATAATATCGTTTTCTACAATCCCAGCTTTATCAGCCGGTGAACCAGGCACGACCGCTAATTCTTCCTGCGAGGACCCGCGTACGACGAGCACCCCATAGTTACGGTCAACATTATTTCGTCGCGCAATCGTTTCATCAAGTTGCAAATAACGCACGCCAATAAACGGTCGAATAATTGCACCGTGCTTTTTTACACTCTCATAGGCACTCGCGACCGATGAAGCTGGTAACGCAAAACCAATATTTTCACCGTTACCAGCTACCGCCACATTAACCCCAATGACTTCTCCCGCGAGATTTAATAACGGCCCACCTGAATTACCCCGGTTGATGGCAGCATCGGTTTGAATTACGCCTTCGAGTGACTCAACTGATCCGGCATTATCACCCGCTACAATATCGCGGGAAAGTCCTGAAATTACTCCCACCGAGACACTATTAGGAAACTGCGCGAGTACATTACCAATGGCTACGGCTGTTTCTCCCAAGCGAACATCTTTACTGTCACCAAACGCTAGAAACGGAAATTGTTGGTCGGCATCAACTTTTAGGATTCCAATATCCAAAGCTGAATCTTTAGCGATAACCGTTACCGGAAAGGTTTCGCCGTCATTGGTCACTACAGAATATTCTACATTTTCCGCATCGACTACATGTCGATTGGTTACGATGTAGCCGTCATTGGATACAAAAAATCCAGTTCCGCCTCCCACCTCTTGTTTTTCCGTTCCAATTTGTCGCTGGCGAGGAATTGATAGGCCAAACCCATCACCAAAAAATCTACCCCAGGGGTTATATTCTTCAAAGTATTCCTCCACGACCGGCACATCGGCTGTTGCTATCACGGACACCACGGCATCTGACACGCGATCTACCATATCAGGAATTGCTTCAGCATTACCCCCTATCCCGGCATCAGCCTGGGTAGTGGTTAATTGATTTTTATCAGAAATTTGCTGTGGTAGATATCGGGGCGCCAACACCATTACACCCAAAGTAATAATCACCGTCACCACACTGGTGACTACAATAGTTACAAAACGAGAAAGATTTGATTCTGGATTCATAGATACATGACTTAAGGTACTAAGCCTCTCTATTATTTTAAAACGCTCGAAAAAACTGTCAAACCGTGGGTATTTTGCGTATTAGGCGAGAGTTACTAGGGATATTATAATTATTATTAATACATTGGTATGAAACTAACTACTTTCAATCCCGAAGAAACGGAACAAATTATCCTCATGGCCTGGGGTGACACGATTTCTTTTGAAACCATTACGCGAGAATTTGGACTAACTGAAAACCAAGTCATTGCATTCATGCGTACCAACCAATCTCCCAAAACATATATTCGCTGGCGAAAACGGGTAGAAAGTAGAAATGGTGACCGAAGCAAACATGAGGCGCTCTCAAAAGTCAGTTCTCGTCGCCAAAAATTTAATGTTTAAAATAGGCATCTTTCTGGTATGATACGGGCATGGAATTATCTCCCTATTTATTAGAATTAGTAACTACCTACGGATACCTTGCAGTATTCCTCGGCTCCCTTATTGAAGGTGATGCCTTGCTGTTGGTAGCTAGTTTTTTAGCCTATTTGGGCAAGCTTGATTTACCGATTGTGATGTTGGCTGCTTTTTTGGGAACATGGCTTAGTGATGTCATTTGGTTTTTATTGGGACGGTACAGCACGAGCAAATTTCTCGAACGTTGGAGCTGGTTGCACACCTTGAGTCAGCACTCCATATCTATGGTTGGTAAACGACCCCGATTGATGGCGGTGTCGGTGCGGTTTATGTATGGACTACGGATGGTCATTCCCCTCTCACTTGGTCGCACCTCCATGAGTACTAGCAGCTTTATGATTTACAACGCGCTTGGAGTATTGATTTGGGTGGGCGTATTTAGTGCGTTGGGCTACTTTTTTGCTAGCGTGACAGAAAGCATATTTGGCCGGATGAAACATTTGGATATAATTCTCCCAATAATTATCGTTGGTACGATGCTCGTCTTTATATACGCGAGTCATATAATTGAATACGCCCTACGACTTTACCCCAAAAATCGTAAGGTGACTGACTAATTTCTAAGGTAATTTTGGTATACTTCCCACCATGATTACAACACTACGAACCTTTTTCTTTTGGCCGATTATTATTTCACTCGTGGCATTTTTTGCCGTCTGGTACGAAGCGGGAGTGACTGCACTGGTACTCGTAATAATGCTGTCTATTTTAGAAACCACCTTATCCTTTGATAACGCGGTCGTTAACGCCAAAGTCCTCGAAAGAATGAGCCCGCTGTGGCAACGGCGATTTTTAACCTGGGGTATCGCAATTGCGGTGTTTGGCACCCGCTTTGTGTTACCTATTGTTATAGTCAGTGTAGCGGTCTGGGTATCCCCTGTTGCTATCACTAATCTAGCATTTACCAACCCAGATGAGTACGGAAAGTTACTTGAAAGTGTATCAGGTTCAATCACGGCCTTTGGAGCAATATTTCTGTTGATGGTGTCACTTAAATATTTCTTTGATAAATCAAAATCAATTCATTGGATTTCAGTTATTGAACGTCGCTTGGTTTCGTGGGGTCACATTGAAGCGATTGAAATTGCGTTAGCAATTATTGCTATTACGACCATTTCATATTTTACGCACTTCGATCAAGCTGAGGTGTTGGTAGCGGGATTAATTGGACTGATCTTATTTATTGTCATGGAAGGAGTGGCGGGGTCACTTGATATCGATAGTGGTGATGTAGCGCGAGGAGGATTATCGTTGTTTATCTACCTTAACATCTTGGACTCGGCCTTTTCCCTTGATGGAGTCATCGGGGCCTTTGCCTTAAGTACCAACTTATTTATTATTGTGACTGGTCTGGGAATCGGCGCTCTCTTTGTGCGTTCCCTTACGCTTTATTTTGTGAAGCAAAAAACATTAAGTACTCTGATTTATCTAGAACACGGTGCGCACTGGGCCATTCTTGGCTTAGCGCTTGCCATGATGGCTGATTTACTGGTGCACGTACCGGAAGTAATCATTGGATTGATTGGAATTTGTTTTGTACTGTTGTCATATCGCTCATCAAAAATTGAGCAAAAGCGTGCTGTAGCGTAAGGTTTGTCTATGAAACTACTTAAAGAAATTTCAGATTATACCGTGGGCTTAGGTCCCAAGGAAAGTTTAAAAACTCAGTATGAGTTACGAAAAGGTGCACGGGTAATTTTAGTAAATGATGCAGGCGAAATTGCTCTGCAACATTTACAAAACTACAAATTCTATAAACTCCCGGGGGGTGGTGTGGATGCAGGCGAAACAGTTGAGGAAGCAGCGGTGCGCGAGGTAAAAGAAGAAGTAGGTTGTGATTGTGAAATTATTCGACCGTTGGGAATGGTTATTGAATACCGAGAAAAATATAAACTACTCCATATAAATTACTGTTTTGAAGCCAAAGTAACTGGTCCTATTACTGCCCCGACGTTTGAAGAAGATGAAATTAAAGCTGGCCAAGTTAATATTTGGGTTGCCCCTCATGAAGTTTTGGAGTTAGTTAAAAATGGTGAACGAACTAACTACGAAAGTCATTTTAATATTGCTAGAGAAGTGGTGTTTTTGGAGGAGTATTTTAGGGAGGGGTAGATTTTTTCTGGTCACGAGTCACTAACTTTAATTGTTAACTGATATTGGGGTCAAGTTTCTAATTCGCTGACACTCATAAGAACTTCCTCCCCGGACTCGTCTGTTTCCTCCTCTAGGAAGGAGGAGAAAACATGACTCCGTCTCACATTGATGCCCGCAAGCAACGCAGGTTGCTTGCTAAACTAATAAACACTCTTCTTTTTGAAGAGTGTTTATTAGTTTGCATCAATGTGCCCAGGACTGGACTTGAACCAGCATGCTGTTAGGCGCTACCACCTCAAGGTAGTGGGTCTACCAATTTCCCCACCTGGGCATCTTACTTTTTAGAAGCCTATCTTCTTAAAGCGTTGCCCGATTATACGCAACATCTCCTTTATTTTCAAGCATTGATTTACAGTGAGGAAAATAAAATAAAAAAGCGCGCCGAGTGGTGCACTTTTTTTATTTTCCCTTACTTACGCTACGTCTTTCTTTTCTTCTTCAGCTGGAGTTTCTGGTGTTGCTTCTGCAACTACTTCGGCTTCTGGAGCGGAAGTTTCGGCTGGGGTTTCCACCGCCACTTCTTCCACTACTTCCACTACTTCAGGAGTTTGTGAAGCAGTTTCTGCTTCAGCTACCTTGATTGCTTCGGCTTCAGCGGCAGCAGCTGCTTCTTCGATTACCTTAGCTTCAGCATCAATACGAGCGGTTGCGTCTGTCTCTGATTCGGTAGACATTGAAACAAGACTCATACGTCGCATTTGTCGTTTGATTTCTCGCGCTACTTTCTCTCGGATGTAGTAGAGCTTGGCTCGACGTACTTTTGCTCGTTTAACGATTTCGATCTGTTCAATTAAAGGAGAATACAATGGGTAGATTTTTTCTACACCGATACCACTGGACATTTTTCGTACCGTAAAAGTAGCTCCGGCTTCATCACCGTGCTTTCGCGCGAGTACCAGACCTTCAAAAATCTGAATACGTGTCTTTCCTTTATCAATAATTCGTTGGTGCACCTTTACCGTATCTCCGGCTTTAAGCCCAAGGTTTTTTCGGTCTTCCATCTGAACTGGTGAGGTAACGACCCCGCTGTGTAATGTTGTCATAATAATATAAAGCGTCTAAAACGTGCCATAATCTACCACATGCCCTCCCTAAGCGCAATATGGCTTAGATTTCTGAGATTCTTTCGGCTGCTAACTCAAATTCATGCGGAACCGGAGCAATAAAGCGTTCTAATTGACCATTCGGGAGCACAATCTCTAATATATGTGCGTGAAGCGCCAACCGAGTGAGTCCAAGGTTATTTGACTGTTCTCGTAATTTTCCTGAATACAGCACATCTTGCACAATCGGACGATCATTGGCTTTGAGGTGAACCCGTAATTGGTGCGTGCGTCCAGTTTTTGGATTGAGTTTAAGATAAGAAAATATCTGTCCTTCATACTCACCGGTAGCTATACGTTCCCATTCGGTAAGGGCTTGGCGTAATAGACCGCGAGCGCCGCGTTGGGCTGAACGTAGTCTAAAATCTTTGTTACTACGACCAATGGGTCGATCAATACTTCCCCATCGTTCATGCATCCGACCGTAGACAAAGGCGCGGTATTCTTTATTTACCAACCGGTCATGAAATTGCGCTTTTAAATGAGCATGCGCTTCGGGTGTTTTAGCGAGAATCATTACACCTGACGTCTCTCGATCCAAACGATGTACCACCCCTGAACGTTCAAGCGGTTTACCATCGGGCGTAGCGGTTTGCTCCCCTACTCCACGAGCCGTCGGTACGCGTGCCAAAAACCACTCTACGAGTGTTTGGGCGTCACTTTTTTGCCAATCCTCATGTACGAGCATACCGTATGGTTTATTCACCACGAGTACCTCAGCATCCTCATAGATAACAATTGGGTCAGCTATTTTATTTTCCTCTCCGCCTTTGTCTATCTCCATATTGGCCTACAATACGCGTAAATTCCTCTTTAGTAAATGCCGGCCAATAGGTATCAGTAAAAAAGAGTTCGCTATAGACAGTTTGCCACGGTAAAAAATTAGACAGTCTTTTCTCTCCCCCCGTACGAATAATTAAATCTGGGTCAGGCATACCTTTGGTATACAATAGTGAATCTACCGTATCCGCGGTGATTGGTTCCCCTAACGCAATAGCCTGATTACACATTGACACGAGTTCCTCTCGCCCACCGTATGACAAGGCGACCCAAATTGTTGTGGCCGTATGATGGTGTGTACCATCCTCTAGTTTTTTCATAAGTCCCTGCAATGCTTGAGGCAGGGTATGACGATTGCCAATAAATCGAACTCTGGTTTCTTTCACCGGCATTTCCTTGAGTAAAAACTGAATGAAACCACTAAATAATTCCATGAGGTACGATACTTCAGTTTTTTCTCGTAACCAGTTTTCCGTAGAAAAAGCATAGTACACCGCGTGCGGTATACCCATTTCTTGAATCCACGCTATAGAATCGTAGAAGACTTCTTTACCTGCCTGGTGCCCTTCTAGCGTATTACGAGATAATTCAGTAGCCCACCGTCTGTTTCCGTCCATAATAAATCCCACACATTTCACCAATGACATATCCATATTTTTAAAAGTAAAATTTATTTCAGTACACTATGAGGCAATTTAAAAAAGTAGTCTCAACGATTTCCAGTTCCAGGAATTTGCTCTAGGAAAGAGCAAATTCGGAAAAAAATTCGCAATAGTCGTTACTTCTTACAGAAGCAGTACACCTTGTCGCTATTTTTGCAAAATAGCTGGCAAGGTCTTGCAAAAGTCTCACAGACTTTTTCACTCGTTTGCTCATTTTTAGTGTAACACCGCAAAATCATCAAAAGTTGTTTGCGCTGTGCGCCACTCCACCGCCACCCCTTCAACTTTAGATAACAATGAACCTTCATGTAAATACTCAACAAATAATTTTAGATCATCGGGCAATCCATGAGCCACCACTGTCACGCTCCCATCACGGTTATTACGCACAAACCCCGTCAAACCGAGCTTCCCTGCTGACACTTGCACATAGTCACGAAACCGCACCCCTTGGACCCGGCCGGTAATTATTGCGTAGAGTTCTGTCATAGTGTATTTAGTATACTGCTAAATCTTTTTGAGTGGTATTGAATTAATTTTAAAACCAGGTACTATAGGCATACCTTGGTAAACCCCAAGCAAAAAGCGCGATTAGCTCAGTTGGTAGAGCAGTTCATTTACACTGAAAAGGTCGGGAGTTCGAGCCTCTCATCGCGCACTTATAATAAAACACCACTAGCCTCAGCTTGTGGTGTTTTATTATAAGTAAGCCAGAGGCGAGAAAAGGTTGCCAGCTGGTTTATGACCGACAGGAAATAAACCGGCGACAACCTGTACTGAAACTGTAAGTTTCGAGCCTCTCATCGCTAGTCGTGGTCAAGAACACTTAGTAGATTTGGAACGTAGTGAACAAATATACTTAGTGATTCGGGACCGAGCCCTCTCCCCCTCCAAAACCTTGCCACCTCAAAACCCCGGGCGTATCATGAAGTAACGTCCAACGAGGGACGAGAACCGGAGCAAAAGATGGCTAACGAGCCAACATCGCCTCGCACGCAACAAGGCGACAACGAAGAACCAGGGACCCCATCAAGTGATAGTCGCCCCCCAAAGCGACCACCACAACACCAACAAGTTGATAGTGATTCATCACGACCAAAACCCATCTTTCGAGATTGGGCAGCATTCTAAACGCAATAGCGGCTCGTGTACTGCACGAGCCGTTTCTTTTATTTCCTGTTTCCAAATTTTCTGCTATTGTGATGGCGGGGATATTAATCGGTTCAACATTCGCCCCTGTATGAAAATCATACAGGGCCTGCGTTCGGAACTAAAATGCAAGCAAGCTTCCACTTTATTCCTCACTTGCCCCTGTAAGCGACAGCTTTCATGGTCATCATTCAGAATTCAAATAAATACTTCGTATTTGCTTGATTCTTCATTCGCCCCTGTAGTTAAATGGATATAACTGCGGACTTCTAAGCCGTTATTTTTGGTTCGATTCCAAACGGGGGCACATAAACGTAAACGAATAATCACCCTTTTAATAAGGGTGATTATTCGTTTAACAAGCAAACTGCTTTGCTTGTGGACGTTTATGTGAACCGCAGCGATGTTTCTGTCTCCTTTCTAGGGACAGAAACCGCGAGGTGGGTGAGAAATGGGATGGGACCCATTTCTCAAGACCTTGCCTGCTATTTTGTAAAAATAGTGACAAGGTGTACAGAATTCGTAGAATTCGAGAACACTTAGTAGATTTGGAACGTAGTGAACAAATATACTTAGTGATTCGTGACCAAATAGCTTAATAAATTGAAGACTAGTTTTTATTTATTGCTCTCACCCCTACAACGCCAGCACTGATTCAGATTCATCTACATCACCCTCCTCAATTTGGGGGTCTGAGACCACAGCAGGAACCGGAAGAGTCGCAGTTTCCACTTCACTCTCAATTTCGGAGGTAGTACTCGCGGTTACTGTTTGCACGGGAGCAACACGGGTTCCTAAAATTTCTGAAAATTTAGCTTGTTTGGCCTCAAAAATTGAAATAGCTTCAGCAATTGTTGCGGCTTGGTACGGTACAACTGGCTCACTTACCGAAAGTGGCGTAGAAACAGTTTCTAAATGCTGAGTATAGATATGTAAGCAAAACCAAGAACCCAGTACCACAATCAATGTCGCAATTCCCAACCCCCTAAACCACTCTCGACTCGGGTGCATTATTTGTGGATCGGCAATACCTTTATCACGACGAATGATATGCGTAACCATTTTTGAAATATCTCTAGATTCAATCATATTGCAACGTTAATTTTAACGTACTATCAGCCTTCCAGATGGTGGCATCAACATTTGTGAAGGATAACTCCGTAATGGTATTTTGGTATGGAATGTTTTCCAAGAGTGAAATAAATTCTTGAACGGATGCTTTTGTACCCGTAAAATCAAACCCAATTACCAGCACTGCTTTAAAGGCTACCCCTGCTGTATCTACACCAGCCGGCATGGTCGCAAGTTCATTAGTATTTAACTTCACTCCCAGTACCGCCGCATTTTTTTCCATATCACTAATAAAGGAAATGATATTTTTTTCTTCAATAAAATAACTATCAATCGCGGCTCGGTCATCTTCTGTCGAAGCCAGGAGTCCTTGCACTTTTGTGTACGAAGCTTCTTTAGCGGCATATTCTGCAATGGCCCGCTTGGCTTCATCAAAGTGTACCCCTTGCCTATTAACCATGTACCACATTGAAACAAAAAGTCCCGCTACCACCAAAAAGCATAAACCGGCCAGCGCTAGGTATGTGTGTGATTTTTTACTCATAGTGTTGAAGTGGCAAAAGAAATATTCATTGTAAACAATAAATCTTTGTCTTTAATTAAATTGGAAATCGGAAGATCAACGGCACTAAATCGTTCATCACTACTGACCCCATCACGAAATACAGCTAGATCTTGTCGCGTTGAGGCAATCCCGGAGATGGTAATTTTTCCAGCCGTCGCTAAATTAGTAAATTGAAAGTTAGTAAGCGAAACTCTAGGACCTGCTAAGGTAATGAGGGTATTAATCACTTCCGAAGGCGCGGATGACGTAGCTCGCTCAAGCACTAATGTTGCTTGCGCGTTAGCCGTAATTAATTCAGTAGCCGTAACATCATATTGCGAAACTCGAGCTTGTCCGGCTTGGGCTGTTTGTTCGAGAACACTAATTTCACTTCGTAAGGCCACAAAGGTAGGCAGGAGAAAAACAGCCAAGATACCAAATGCGGCACTAAAAAGTAACAACCACACCGTGAGCACACGTTTGATATATTCACCTTTAATACTTTTTTTGGCCGCTGGAGGAATAAGGTTAATCATAGCTATACCGTCTTTTTAAGTGCTAAACCGATAGCGGTGGCGTATCCGTAGGAATGTCGTAAATCAATTGGCGGAATGACATCATGCACTGAAAAGGCATTTTGCCAGACGTCAGCCCGCACGGTTTTAATGTTTAACACTTCTGAAAAATATTCCGGTAGCCCTTTTAAATTAATACTTCCCCCACACAGGGTGATGGACTGAATTCGGCGTTCTTTTTGTTTATAATCAGCAGCATGCCAATATTGAATTCGAGATTCAATTTCATCTTTAATTACCGATATAGTAGAAATAAGAGCATCGTAACAAATAGTATCGTTCACCCCTTTTATTAAACCCTGATTGTTTTTGATATCAGTCAATTCACTTTCCGTGAGGTCACCCATTTCTTTTCGTAAAATTTCTGAAAGTTGATTCCCTCCAAAATCAATGGTCGAGGTATACATAAGCACCCCATTAAACACAATCCCGATGCCCGTTCGCGTTTTTCCAAAATCAACCAGCATATGAGCTCCGGGTAATCCCTCCGGTAACACCGAAGTAACCATTGCTTGAGCTTCTACTTCAAACGACACCGGGATGAGCTTGGCCGCAATACACGCATCGTAGTAATTTAAAATTGTTTCCCGGGCGTACGCTACCACTACAATCCGCATTACCTTATCAGTAGTATCGTGCTCTAAAATATCATAGTCAAAAAACGCTTCCCGAGCTGGAATAGGTACGTTTTCTTCAAGTCGAAATTCCAACAAACCTCGAATTTCTTTCGCGGGGGTAGAACGTTTGATTTCTGTTTCAAACAAATACGCTTTTTCCTCGGGGAGTGAGACCCTGACGTACTCAGCTTTCGTAATTTCTTTAAATTGTTGCAGGACCTCAGTTAATTTTTTTTGATCAGAAACTTGCCCACGTTTTAACACCCCTTCTGGAATATCCAGTTCCCCCCAGGCTTGGAGCTTATGTTTAGCTACGAGGTGCCCACTTTCGGAGAATTTAATATATTTAAGTGACGTATCAGAAATATCTACACCAATACTCTCCATCAATAGATATGCTGGTGGTGGAAGGATATGCTCAAATAAAGAACGTAGATTCATTAAAACTATTATACGCTGTATGGACCAAAAAATTTGTCCATAACCCACACCATTGAGCTCTCTATATTCAAAATAGTTAATTTTATTTCACCCGAGCACCAGCAGGTAACGGTTGTGTTACGGTAAGTAGAGAAAATTCTGATTCGGTACTAGCTGCTAAAATCATACCCTGACTTTCTAACCCAGCAATAACTTTTGTTTCTAAATTAATTAAAAACGGTGTTTGCACCCCTACTAACATTTGTGGGTCAGCAAAATACTTTTTAATACCGGATAAAATCTGTCGAGGCGCTTCCTCCCCCACTTCTACCGTTAACTTTAAAAGTTTATTCGAATCCGGAACTTCTTCAACTGATAAAATAGTTCCGATAACAATCGTTAATTTAGCAAAATCATCGTAGGTAATAGTATGCATTGTGTTTATTTAGTTTTAGTAATATAGGCATCAAGTATTAAGGCAGCCGCCGATGCATCTGTTTGAGCATTTTTTCCCTGCAACTGAATGGCCGCTTGGGTGGTATATTGCTCGGATTGTAAGTGAACGGGCAAACCCGTTTCAAGGGTTAAATCTAATATCAAAGATTCAACTTCAGCGTGAACAGCGTTAGGTTTACCATTTCTATCAAGCGAGTGCCCAATGACAATCTCCCCTATTTTTTCTTTAAGAATAAGGTTGACTAATATTTTTAACAAATCGGATGTATTCGGGATAACACTATGAGGAAAAGCCATCGAGCCCGACTCGTCAGTCAAGGCTAATCCTAGTTTTTTTGTACCGTAATCAATACCTAGTTTTCGCATGAAGGTATTGTAGGGGATTTTAATAGTGTTGGCAAAGCGCTCTTTGCTCCAGTATCATTAATATTAACGTCAACTTTTCTGATGTATAAGGTTTTTGTGTACGTGATAAGCACTGCAAGGGAATGTTTTTTGAACTTTTATACCCATGGTACCTACCAAATACCTACTAAATGCCCTATAATAAGTGCAGGGGGTGGTCAGACAATTTGTTTGACCACTTTTATTCGTTTTAAAAATTATAAATCCTTATTTTAATTTTATTAGTAGAATATATATGCAAAAAATTAGTTATCAAAGTTTGCTCGCCAAACTAATAGTCGCAGTGGCATTAGCCGCGTTGGCGTACATAGTTTGTCTTGCTCCAACTGTTACTCATGCCCAGACCAATACTGGATTAAAAGGCAATGATATTATTGTGACCACCAAGGATGCCTCGTTTTATGAGACTATTGGTGGCCGAGTCAGGTTTACCGTAGTGAAAGGCACGTTAGGAGAAATCCTCGGCTTCACTCAAGCGGAAATGGTCAATGGAAAAAATTGGTATAAAATCCGTGTTGCCGATGGTTATTATGGCTATGTAGTCGAAGATTCGATTGCTAAATTTACTGGTACCATTCCAAACATCTTTCTGTGGATTGATTACCAGGCCAGTACCGTGCACTTAAATTATGAAGCTCGAAAACGTGATTACGATATGGTAATCAACCAAGGTGTTGTTTACATTAACCCTAATAGCGACCTCGTTAAGGGAAATGATACTACGCAACCACAACCTCAACCACAACCTCAACCTGAACCTGAACCTGAACCACAGCCTGAAGAAGAGGATGAGGACACTGAAGATAATGACGCTGATTTCAAAGGTAACGATATTATTGTAACTTCAATCAATGCTACATTTTACCAATCAGCGGGAGGAGCGCGTAAGTTTACTGTGGCGAGGGGTACGGTAGGAGAAATCCTCGGCTTCACTCAAGCGGAAATGGTCAATGGAAAAAATTGGTATAAAATCCGTGTTGCCGATGGTAACTATGGGTATGTTCCAGAAGAATCGATTGATCACATAACTGGTACTGTTCCTACAATCTTTCGTTGGATTGATTACCAAGCCAGTCAAGTACATCTTAACTATGAGGCGCGAAAACGAAATCCCGATATTGTAATTAACCAGGGAGTCGTTTACATCAACCCAAATGATGACAGTATAGAAAATAACGATACTACTCAAGCTGAAGAGGATGATACTGAAGAAGAAGATGTGGTCGAGGAAGAAGATGACACTGAAGAAGATGTGGTCGAGGAAGAAGATATTGATCAAAATAACCGTGATCTAATGCTTCAAATAATTGAATTACTCAAACAATTATTAAACCTCAGATTACAGTACATGCAATTGATGCAGCAGCAAAGTTAAATGTGAACATACAGAAAACCAGCTCATAATGAGCTGGTTTTCTTTTGGGTGGGCTAGGTGCTCTTACTGGGAATCGTCCTGACGGTCACAAATTCGCTGACGCTCATAAGTGCCGCGGGACACAGCTCGCGGTTTTGGGATTAGGAATAGCCAAAGCATCGCTCCGCTGTTCGATTCTTGACCGAAACATGCATTAGTATATTTCTTGAGAGCACGAATGAAAAAAGCACCCTATAAAGGGTGCTTTTTTCATACTTGTGCTCTCACCAGGAATCGAACCTTACAGGTTCAGTACCCGTTGTCGCTCTTTTTGCAAAAGAGCTGGCAACGGCTTCGATTCCTGCCGCAATATCTCCCAGACATTACTGTGAGAGCGCGAACAAAAAACGGCACCCTATACAGGGTGCTCGTTTTTGTACTCGTGCTCTCACCAGGAATCGAACCTTACAGGTTCAGTACCCCAATTGGCTCTTTTGTCTAGCATAGCTAAACAAACGAGCTCAATCGGGCTTCGATTCTTGCTACGGATTTTTTACAAAAATCCTGCAGCTGGTGAGAGTACTAAAAAACAAAAGCCCCGAAGGGCTAATTGTTTTTTAGTGCTCTCACCAGGAATCGAACCTGAATCGCCAATTCCGCAAACTGGCATTCTATCCATTAAACTATGAGAGCAGGTCTCACTTCTATGCTAGAAGTGAGGCGATAGTAACACAAAGGTGATAGGTTGTCACCTGGGCTTTTCAATTAAAAACCTAAAAATTCTAACAATTTATTGAAGAATGATTCTTCGATAAATTCTTCTTTTAAACGCTCTACAATAATGTCTTCGATATCATCAATATACTCTTCGGGGATAGGTAATACCAAGAGGGGCATGAAGTATTTTTTTGAGAGCACGAGCAGTTGGGGGCCACGTGGGTGATCTTCGTCAATGTGCCATGAACGGAGGGTGGTATAGGGATAGAGAGCTTCGTCTACTCTAATTCCACGAACCGACACTGAAAAGGTAATTATTTTAGGGCGTAAATTTGCCGCCACCGCGAGCACTCCCCCGCCAATCCCACACAAAATCGCGAACAAAAGATTACCAAAAAAAATCACCGCAATCACGAGCGCTACAGTTATGATAGCCAACGCAAAAAACCAGTCCGCCCCTTTCGGCATATGGTAATGTTCTGGTGCTTCCCACGAGACACTGCGTGCCGTTTCCATAATCCAAATTGTAGCATGGCCCTGGTGTACAACTTATAGATTATTTGCTAGTATCTGTTGCTAACGAGGGTGCATTAATTGATTTTTCAATTATCATCCTCGCTACACAAGTACATAAACGGAGAGATGGCTGAGTGGTTGAAGGCGGCAGTCTTGAAAACTGTTAAGGGTGAAAGCTCTTCGGGAGTTCGAATCTCCCTCTCTCCGCATTTGAAAATAACACCCTTCTGGGTGTTATTTTCTTAGCGGAGAGAGAGTAACGTGCTACGGCACGTTACGTGGAGATTCGAAGCCCGATTGAGGACGATTGATTAGCTCTGCTATGAAATCGACCCAATTGGGGTACTGAAACTGTAAGTTTCGAATCTCCCTCGTTACCCCAAAACCCCACTCACCCACTCCGAGGCGTACACAGAGAAATACGCAAAACCAATATTAAAAACTATATTCCCCAGAGCAAGCGGTACCATAACTTTTTTATAAGAAATCTGAGCGATACCAGAAGCAATCGTAACAAAATCATTAGATAGCGGACAGAAGGCGCCATAGAAAAAGCAAAACCCTGGAAATAAACGTGGGTGCTGGAGGGCAAAATTTTTGATATGAACGAATACATACTGAAAACTATCAGGAATAACTGTCCCTCCCCTTCTCCCTAAGAAATATGAAAATGAGTCCCCACACATTACCCCCACGGCGGAAGCAAGACCCAGCATAATCGGATTTACTCCGGTATTTGCAAGTACCATTAATACCGCTAAATACGGAACCGAGTTAAAAGTTGATAATCCCCCGAGCGCCGCCACTAAAAACATTAGCAGATACGCATTTTGTACTCCGATAGAGTCAACTAAAGCGTCAACTCCAATAAAAAATATAAAAATAATTGAGACGATTAACCCGACAAGAAGCGGTGTTAGTGCCAGTATTTTTTTAGTAGTACTCATTATAAAAATAGATTACTATTTTTTCCCCTGTCTCTTATCAGTCATAATTCGAACCTCCTTTACTACCCCTACCGTGGTAGTTGCTGTATCTAATTGAAGTACCACGATAGAATCTTTGACCAGCGCAGTGTCTGATACTATTTTTCTCCCGGCAAACACGACCGTATCATTTGTTACGGTAAATTCTTTTTGGATACCTTTAGGGTCGACCGTGCGTAACTGAGTTCCTGTATACGAAAGCACTTTTCCCGCTACCACATCTTTTTCCCAATGTTCTGGACCGGCCGGTAACACATACCAAAGCACTGCTACCACATTGAGCAAGATTAAAAATAAACCAATTGCAATAATTGGGGCGTGCCGTTTAATGGTTGAGAAATGCATATTACTACTATACCGGTACTTCCAAAACAAAAAAAGCCCCAAACGGGGCTTTTTTTATTTAGTGGTCGCTTTCTTAATTGCTGCTGAGAGTCTTGATTTCTTTCGTCCAGCAGTGTTGTCTTTAATAACACCTCGTTTTGCTGCCTTATCAATTGCTTTGTAAGCGGCTGGGAGCATTTTCTTTGCTTCCTCACCATTACCAGCGACAATCGCTTTCTTAATATCCTTTACCACATCGCGCATAGTGGCGGTAGTTCGAATATTATATACACGCTTTCGGTCGCTACTGCGTACTGCTTTTTTTGCTCCTTTTGTAATTGCCATAAAATTTATCTAAGTAGCGCAACTGTACCGTATATTGCCAAATAAATCAACTCCTACCCCATACTCTTAATGTTGGTGTACAATACACGCATTATGATACGGTTTATTGAGGGCACGGTAGCGAGCGTTTCTACCCACGGGGTGGTCATTTTAGTCGGTGGATTAGGCTATCACGTTACAACCACTAAAAAAACCGCACTCCTGCCTAACGACTCAGTCGCTTTGCACACCTACCTGGCGGTTCGAGAAACGGCTCTTGATTTATACGGGTTTATTAGCGCGGTGGAACTAGAATGTTTCGAACTACTGCTTACTATTCCCAAAATTGGGCCCAAATCAGCCATGCAAATACTCGATCAAGCTGATGTCACCCTCCTCATTGAAGCGATTAACCTTGAAGATCCGGCCCACCTTACTAAATTGTCGGGTATAAGTAAGAAAACTGCTGAAAAGATTGTTACTGAGCTTAAAGGTAAAGTTGAACTACTGCTGTTTGTCAGTAACTCCGTAGCCCCTGAAGCCAATAGCGAAACGTACAACGACGCCTTTGATACCTTGCTGACCTTAGGGTACAACCCACTTAATATTCGTAGAGTATTAGAAGAAATCGGTAGTGGTGAATCAACTAGTATGCTCGTACGAAAAGCGCTGCAAAAACTATCATAAAAAAATACCCCACTGTGGGGTATTTTTTTATGATAGTTTTTGAAGACTAATTACACTTCTTGTACCTGTGGAATAATTTCTACGGTCGCTTCACCCGAAACAGGCGTGCCTCCATTATTACAACTGACGGTATAAACTGAAGTACTATCAATTGGTCGAGTTGTGCGTGTACCGTTTTGCGTAGTAATTGGAACATTGATTCCTGGACCAGTTAGCGCACACGTGTAACCAGCAGGAATTGCGGTAGACATATTCCATTCAATCACTGTGGTGGCGAGTTTACGAACCACATCAGATTCTGCGGTAACCGTAATGGTGAGTGGAACTACCGGCACCAACAACGGGTTGTAACAGACTCCCCGAGCACTGTCCCACGGTGCTGAGGTTGCACATCTTGCCGTCACCGTAATTTCTCGCAAGCGTGTTACACCATCAAGAGCGCGGACAGTATTCGGTCCATAGGCAATTGGTTGTCGATTGTTAGTCACCGCAAGATTGGCATTAGGATAAGAAGTATTTGTGGTAATGTTTCTCACTTGAGGTGAGAGGGCGCCGGCAAGATCCCAACTAAAATTGGCGTTGCAAGTAGATTGGTTTGCAGGGATTGTACAATCGCTCCCCGTTAAAACAACTCCCCCACCAACACTACACTCAAGACCATCCCACACTAATCCCGGACCGCAAATGTTTCCCAGTCCGTTAGTAATTAATAGGCTATCCGTAACGGTTCTCCCCGTTGTTGTTTGACACGTAATGGTATAGAGATGCGAAGTAGAAGCAACCGGCTCAATAATTTGTAAATCAAGATTATGACCCGCACCTAGAAAACCAGAAACTGTAATATTGCTTGGTCTATCAGCTTGACCATTAAAATCTAATACGGTCACTCCATCATTTCTTCGAGTGGTACCGGTACACGAGGCAACATTAATTAAAGTACCCGTCCAATACAGTCCAACATTAGTATAGGTACTACCACTACGCGTCCAATTAGTATCAGTGGCTAAATCCCGATTAGTTAACCGGCGATCAATGGTAGTGTACCAAGAACTAAATAATATAGGAGTTGGACCACTAAGCAGATACGAACCGAGCTGCACTGTCGGTGCAATCACAGTAAAGGTCTCGAGGCGGGTGTTCGTAGTGGGGGTTCCTCGTTCCATAACACATCCTTCGGCACCAGCACATGCCTGACCGGGAGCTTCAGCTTCAGTTACATCTACCGTGCTGTTAATGCCGTGCACACCTCCTTCATCCATTGTCACAGCTGGAAAGCGCACATAGACACGAGCGCCTGGTGCTATCGGCCCTTGATTATTTACGTACTCGGTAATTTCATACGAGGTATCATTTTGAAAATCTACACGCAGGCGAACTGGAAACGTTCCGTTCTGCCCAAATGGTAGTTGGTCAATATGATACACAACCGGTGATGTGGTAACTGCCGTAGTACCACCACCTCCTCCTGCTTCTGCCTTTCGTATTAATGCGTTCCATAACTGTGCTCCATATGAACTACTACGTGTAGGCGATGCGCTAGTTCCTCCCGCTTCTCTAGAGGTGTTTGTACAGCCGGTGTTCGTGATCTCAACAACGGGTTCATAGGGAGCTCCTAACGTAAGGTTATTTTGATTTACGCCCGTTATAGTACCTGCTGTGGTTCCGCCTGCATAACTACTATAGCGTATGGGTGTTGACGGAGTAAGTGAGGTCCCTGGAACTACAAATAATATATCCGTGACCTGAAGATTGGGATAGGAGGTACAAGGCGCAGAAGTAGGGGCACTAGAATAACCACCACTACCTCCACTGTCTCGGTAGGTAGTTGAGGTTACTTCATTAGCATCTCGATAGTCTCCATCCCCATTGTAATCTGATGATCTAATAGTTTGAAGATTTCCCTCGCGAGTATATCCCTGACTACATCCAGTCCCACAACTCGTGTACCCACTGCCTCCACTACTACTTCCCCCGGAGGAACTACCTCCTCCGAACTTATCTGAAGCAAATGAAGACGGGGTCGATACAAACACCCCAATCCCGGTTACTAAAAGAATAAAAATAAAATGTTTAAATTTCATATGATAATAATTATTGATGACTCTCAGATAACCCTTCATGGGCATGAGATTTTGCAGTATCGCTAATAAGGAAAGGTATCCAAGCATTAAGTTTTATTGATTTATAGTCAATCGCTTCAACGGGATAAGCTGTAATCACCTCTTTATTATCAAAGGTGCGAATTTCAATAAGCGGATCAGGAGATTCTGCGTTTTCGTTAAAAGCATACGTTGCATAGAATCTTCCATCAGGACTGATGCTGGGGTTAGAAAAGTATCGCCCGTTGACCTTGATAACACCTTTCAAGGCAACCATTAATTTTTCCTCTGTACTATCACTAACAATATCGAAGACAAAAATACTATTTACCGAAGGGACGGTAAGAATCATCTTTGTTCTGTCGGGAGATAGCGCAACTTCAGTGTCAGCGTCAAAGTTTGAAAAGGTAGTATCAATTGCGTACGGCTCCTTGGTTATAAGATTATAAGCAGACACGCTATCAGAATTTACAAATACAATCTCATTACGATCTGCAACATAGACTGGAGAAAAAGATGCCGGGATACTCGTAAACGTTTGCGTTTCCGGAACCCCCATCACTATTTCCCAGGCTGTAGGGTCAAAATATGATTCGTTACCAGCTACAGGCTTAGTTCGGGCTGAATACACAAGCGCATCAGTATTATTTGACTGAAAATAGTGCATGTCTTGCTTATAGTATCCTTTTGGGGTTGGTAAATTTAAATACGTATCTGAAGCAAAATCCATTACCGCTATTTGGGTTTCATCATCAATACTGCCTCCCTCTTGACCTTGGCTGACCAAGGCATGTGATTGGTCAATTTCAGCAAAGCCCCAATTATTCCCCGTTGAGGTTACTTCCTCTATTGTTCCGGACTCTAAATTTAAAGCAAAAGAATTCATGCCGATTTCTGGCAGAAAACCTTCAAAATAGAGAAAGCCCTTGAGGGTAAGATCAAGCGGCAGTTCTCCCGCTAATTCATTTTGTGCCAATGGTTGATTTTGTGAATTTTTGATCCAATACCAGCCGAGCACTGCAATTAATAGTACTAGAACAAACGCACCAATAATTTTAATCTTTTGTCGGACAGTTACGACTCTCGACTCGCGCAACACCGTTCCTTCTTGCGATGAATTCATAATAATAAGACTAGTTAATAGTATTTATAGTATATAGCATCCCAATCAAACTCTGAGATATGTAATCAACATTGGCAAATAAAAAATGGGAATGATTTGCGTTATTAAAAAAGTATGGTATCGTATTTTTACACGCAAAGAATGCGTATCACACCCACAAAAAGGAACATACCGATGAAGAAATTTTTGCTGGTGACTGCTCTTTGCTTCCCCTCCCTTGGTCAGACTGCAACCAAGGAATGCACCGTCCAGACATTTGATGCGAAGGGCGACTACCTGGCCACCGTTCAAACCGGCGACGGCCAGCCGCTCAATGCCATAGAAGCGGCCGAGGTGGCCAACCTTCTGAACGCTCGGCACAACACCGGCACCAATCCGGTTCGCGCTAAAATGAGCTGTTCCTGAAACAGTATCATCCTAAAAAAGCCCCTTACGTGAACTACGTGAGGGGCTTTTATCTTTCAGGTACGCTACTTAGCAAAAAAATTCAGTCTGCCGTATACTTACGCTATGGAAAGCATGTTATATACCGTAAAACGGTTTTTACCCAAAGCACTTTTGAACAAAATAAGACCGATGTATCACTATATTTTAGCTTTTATTGGTAGCCAGGTATACCGTCACCCGAGTCGTGACATACGTGTCATTGCGGTCACCGGCACCAAAGGAAAATCCACTGTTACTGAACTGATTACACATATATTAGAAGCTCATGGAGCCAAGGTCGCTTCCCTTTCCACAATTCAATTCAAAATTGGAGACGAGGTGAAACGAAATTTATTTAAAATGACCATGCCGGGACGATTTTTTGTCCATAAATTTTTGCGGGCTGCGGTCGATGCACAGTGTACCTATGCAATCGTAGAAATGACATCTGAAGGCGCTAAACAATATCGCCATAAATTTATCGAGCTTGA
Source organism: Patescibacteria group bacterium (assembly GCA_040386275.1). GTDB lineage: Bacteria > Patescibacteriota > Minisyncoccia > Phycocordibacterales > UBA918 > OLB19. Next base: position 3,349 of record JAZKFU010000009.1, on the reverse strand, counting down.
TGCACTGGTTTTTACCAACCTCACTCCTGAACACATCGAATCACATGGTTCATTTGAAAATTACAAAACCTGTAAATTAGAATTAGCCAAAGCCGTAGCCAAGTCCCCTAAGCGACCACGTTTTCTGGTGGCCAATATTGACGACGAACACGGAGCCGATTTTCTTAACTTCCCCGTTGAACACGTATTACCGTATAGTTTGAGTGACTTATCCCTGCATACCCTCCACAAAGATAGCGTTAGTCTTATTATTGACGGCACTACCATTCGCGTACCGTTAGTAGGAATATTCAATATATATAATGTGCTTGCTGCCATCACTATCACACGCGCTTTGGGGGTTACCCTCAAAACTATTGAAAGCGCCCTGTACGAGCTCCCGCCTGTACGTGGCCGGGTTGAACATTTTTACACTTCCAAAACTGCTCAAAAACAAGTAACGGCGATTGTTGATTACGCTCACACTCCTGATTCTCTTCGACAACTCTATACCGCATTTAAAGATCAACCGAAAGTGTGTATCTTAGGCAACACCGGCGGCGGTCGCGATACCTGGAAACGACCAACCATGGGAGGAATAGCGGAAGAATTTTGTGACCATGTCATTCTTACTAATGAAGACCCTTATGATGAAAACCCGCGCGCGATTGTGGAGGCTATGGCTAAAGGCATTACCGATAAAAGTAAATTAGAAATAATTATGGATAGACGCATGGCTATCAAAACAGCTTTGCAAAAATCAGTTGACGGTGGCTATGTAATTATTTCCGGCAAAGGTACTGACCCCTATATTATGGGTCCAAACAATACTAAGCAGCCTTGGAGTGATGCTGTCGTAGTTCAGGAAGAGCTGGCCAGGCTAGACGCTTAAATAGTTGTTTTAAAATCGAAACTCTCGCAATGTATAGCGAGTACCTGATTCTAACGTCACACCCTCAACAACGTGACCATTGGGTAAATACAATTTTCCGGTAGTCATATTCCCGGCACTAACAATCGGGACACCGCTAAAGCGGGCTTGAAGTTGCAACATTACATCTTGCTGTTGCCGCAGGAGCGTCGGAGTATGAAACCAGGCGTGTGATATAGGGTGCGCAATAAAAGGTAGGTTCGGACGAGCACGTACAAGAGTCCTTACCGCTTGAGGACTGACACTTTCAAAACAAAATAATATCCCAGGCATATAATCAGGTAATTCTGATGTTTGCAATAATGGACCGGGACGATAGGCACTATTTTTTGCAACCGCATCTACCATCGCACTGTAACCCAACAAGCGTAAAACAAAACCATGAGCATGCGGAATAAACTCACCTTGCGGTACAAGGTACTGTTTATCAAATTGCCAGAGCCGTTTACTCACCCCATCAAAAACATTGGCCCGCAGAACAGTCATTCCAGTTTCAGTGGTGTAACGACCACTATCAATTACCAATGATTTTGTATCTGCGTGTGTAAATAGAAACATGGACATAGCTTGGCTGGGAAAGAGATCATTATATTGACTCGATAGATAACGCGAATCCTCCGGCAGTAAAATAACGTTGGGTTCTTTTTTTATCGCCTCATCAATCGCAGTAGCCAACGTTGTAGCCTTCAAAGCTAGCCCTTCTGTCGTAGATAATAATCGGGCATCAAACTCGGTATCAATCGTAATGATTGTAACCGCTGTTTTGGAGTTAAACGATGGCGTGAAGGTTATATACGAAAATGCGAGATAGGTCACACCACCCAAACAAATACATTTTGATTTTGAAACACGTGGTATAAGCCAATAACCAAAAACAGCCATGGTCACAAACAGCCATGTTAATCCATACACACCCCCCACAAAAGCAAGCCATACCCCCAAAGGAGTGCCTCCGAGAACATACCCCATCATGCCAAAGCTAAAGTACGTTTGAAAAAATGCTCCCGGACCGGCAGTACAAATTGAAAATACAAACGCTGAAAACAATTCAGCCACAAGCCATACTGGAGGTAGTAAAAGCAAAAATACATAGTGAGGAAATACATCTTTTCGAAGCAGCCAGACACATACAGCACCAAATAGTGCACCGCCACTGGCGAGCCATACGGCACTCGTCACCCAATACGCACTAATAAGTGCTAGTTGTGCATTACTTCCTATTCCTTCAACCCAGCCAATTGGGTACGCATTCCAAAACCAAATAATACTCAGCAGCGACTTTATTAACCAGATATAAAAACAAGTCACCATAACTTTTCTATATGAGGTCTCGGTGAATATGAGATGCACTATGTACCACACCGAAACCAACCCAAGGAACCAAACGCCAGGGATAATAAAACTAACCCCTAAAAAAACTCCCGCCAAAATGGTTTGTGCCAATCCCGATTGAGTTATCCAGGTACCAAATCTTACTTGCATATCAATTATTTTTGAAACAATACTATACCGGTAGTAACGGATACATTTAACGATTCTTTTCTGCCATACATGGGGATTTCAAGGGCGTAATCACACAAAGCAACCACTTCCGGCAACACCCCAGTAATTTCATTACCAAACACATAGGCCACTTCTTTTGGTTCTGTATGATCAAACAGAGAAATTGACTGGGGGGTTTGCTCGACCGCAACCACGACCACACCCTGAGATTGTAATTTTCCAATCAGTAACTCAATATCATCAGCAGCCGCCCACGGCACCATGGTACTGGCCCCCAGTGAAGTCTTTTTGATTTCCCCCACCTCTCTTCCAAACCGATCTATGGGATGTGGTGTGTACCCGGCCAAATAAAGCATAGCTACTCCCGCACCTTCACACGACCGAAAAATAGCCCCAACATTATGCCGACTGCGTACATCAGACAAAATCACGTATTTCATTTGCTATACAGTACCAAATTCTATACATATATAATAGGTGCCCGTTCCTATAAATATTTGATTTACTAAACATGTATGGTATATTGCTACCACTTTTAAAGTCACTTTCAGCCACTTTAAAATTGTCGAGCTCAGCCGGTACCGCGTGAGCAGTGTCTACACACTACTCACCCTTATTAAGGTAAAGCGTTCGGTGAAGTACAATTAAATATATGCGCCGCGCCAGCACGCGTAGAGAGTTTCCCAAACTCTCTACCCTTGTTAAGAAAAAGCGTTCGATTACAATTACATAAATGCGCCCTTAGCTCAGCCGGTAGAGCAGCTCCCTTTTAAGGAGAAGGTCCAAGGTTCGATCCCTTGAGGGCGCACCAACTCAAATCAAAAAACACCCTTCTGAAAAGAAGGGTGTTTTTTGATTTAGCATCTGCCCAATGGCAGATGCGGCGTTGGTGCGAGACGGAGACATGTCGCTCTGCGACAGTCGAGTCGGGGTCGA
>JAZKFU010000008.1:0-282386 GCA_040386275.1 Patescibacteria group bacterium | reverse complement strand
CTGGAAGAGTCTGAAGTAGTAGAAGATACGTCCAATGACTATGTCATGGAGGCCTGTGTGGCTGAGGCGGGTTGTACCTCCCACAGTATGTTGTTCTCTGATTTTCTCTTGCCTGATTTTGAGAGTGGAACGGTACTTGATTCTATACAGTTGCGACTCTCACTCGCCGCGAAAACAAAAAATAATCGTGGTGATGGACCACAACGATTTCTCGTTGAATATACCTATGACACGGGCACTTCGACTCCTTCGTGGCTAACCGCATCGGTATTAGATATTGATGACGAAATTAGTAATAGTATTAATGGTGGGTATTTCTTATTATCACTTAACGCGCCTCCAACAGCGGGTGAAATTGCTAATTTACAAATCAAAGTTACGTACCAAGGTAACGTGAGTGAATTGCAAACTGCTTTTGTGGAAGGTATGTGGTTGGAAGTGACCTCTGGTAAATTCTATGAAAGCGGTGAGTCTGATCCCTACAGTGATGAACTTACCTATGGACGAGATTTATTAGCTCCTGAATTAAATACGCTAAATAACTCAGACCTCGATCCTACTTTGGGAACGTTGCCACAATTTACCTTGTCGTATGATCCACAGCAGGGATTCTTTAACCGTCTGTTCCGATCTCTATTTTCCGAAAATACGTTTTTGGTCGAGCGAATTACGTTAACCGATAGTGACGGGGGTATTGTGCCGGTGCCATTTGTGATTGAGTATCACGATGATGAAACCTGGACCATGAAAGCTGAACAAATGCCGCAAAAACTTCGACCGGGTAAATATTTAGTAGAGGTTGAAATTTTGGAAAATGATGAACGGTACACTGACACCTTTGAATTTTATTGGGGTGTGTTGGCCGTCAATACAAAAAAGAGTATGTATTTCCCCAATGAGGACGTACAGTTGAACTTAGCTGCCTTGACTGATAAGGGTGACACTATTTGTAACGCTAACTTAGAGCTAAAAATTATCGACCCAAAAAATAATATTTTTGAAGTGCCCGTTGAGCAGTCGGGAGCCTGTGGTCCTAATAACGTAACTGACATTCCTGATTATTTGGCCAAATTTACGGAAACGGGTGAGTGGGGAGAGTACACCATTCAGTTGCAACATAAAAACGAAGCCGGTGAAGTAGTGCATAAAATTACTGATTCGTTTGAAGTGCGTGACTATATTCCGTTTGATATTGAGCGCACGGCTCCAACGCGTATCTATCCACCCGCACCGTATGATGTGTCATTAAAGGTAAAAGCCTATCGAGACTTTACTGGAGATATTAACGAACGAGTTCCTCGAGGATTTATTATTGATGGTCTCGATGAGGATGCGGTAGTTAGTACCTTGCCCGAGTATACGCTCATTACCTGGAAGGATGTCACTATGAAAGAAGGAGATGAGCGCACACTTTCGTATACCTTTGACGCGCCTGATATTAGTCCGTACTTGTATCTCTTGGGACCACTGGATATGGATGGTTTTGCTGAATTACGACAATGGCAAATTGCCTCCGATGCCTTGGGTTCTATTGGGTGGTTTAGAGGTACCCGCACGGTAGGCAGTACCAACCTTAACAATATCGCAAGTGCGATGGAGTGGTCTACTAGTTCTATCGATTCATTTTACTTTACGCACTCAACCACCAGTAGTTCACAACGAGTAACTATTAGACAAGCGGGAGACTATTATATTTCCGTAAATGTGCCCCAGCAACGTACTGATGCAACCGCAAACGACACGCGAGTCGGAGTTGAGGTGCGTATTAATGGGGTGGCTGCACCACAAGGATTGGGCCGCAGTGCGTTTATAGGAAATGCCCAGGGACAAAATGAATCCTCTGGACACTCTAATTTTATGCTGACGGGGATGCAAGCCAACGACTACGTTGAAGTGTTTGTGTCGGGTCTCACAACGATTAACGCGTCTGATATTGTTACGGTCACCGGTCAAGCAAGTATGTTCATTGAATATATTCCGACCACGAGTGCTGTGTTTGCTGCAACTACTACTGCGACCACCAATTCCACAAACCTAAACCAAGTAACGGCGTACCCACTTTCCTGGACTGAGACTAGGCAAGATAGTGGATTTGTTCACTCAGATACCGTAACACCGCAGAACATCACCCTTTCTAATCCCGGGACATACTTAGTGCAGGTAAGCGTGCCACTTACCAGTGTTACGGCTGACCAAAGTGTACTCGGGAGAGTGTTACTTAATGGTACTCAGGTATCAGGAGGAATTATGTCTCAAGGGTATATTGCGGGTGTGACCGGGGACAATGATGCGTCAATTCATTGGTCAGGAGTAGTTGTTTCTACCACGACCAATCAGGTGCTAACGATATCTACCGAACGTGAAGGAGCGGCTGGTACAACAACAGTGCCAACCGGATTTTCAGGTTCAATCTTTATTCAATCAGCCCCGGCTAGTTCAACCATTATTTTGAGAGGTCGAGCGTTAAGTGGTGGTACTGACTGGAGTAATACTCCCGCTGAAAGAATTCTTTGGGACACGCGGATTGCTTATGACGCCACCACTTTTACGCATTCAACTACTACAAACAGTGACCGTATTACTATTGCGTCTGCGGGAGACTATTTGCTTACGTATAACGATGCAATGACTTCAGCTACCGCAAACGCCAACAATCGGATTACAGTAACCGTGAGTAGTACTACAGTGTCTGGTGCTCGAACCCAGACGCACTATATATCAGGTAACGGTGGACACAATAACTCCTCCGGTAATTTTGACTTCTTGCTTGAAGGATTGACCGTGGGACAGTTTGTTCAAATATACTCAGAGCAAGAGGGTCGTAACGCCACGCTGGATGATACGACTGACGCTATTGTCACGATGACCAAAAAAGCAGCGTTTAATCAACGGCCTGATGCTCCTACGATGTATAACACGCCGTTTGATAATATTCGGTTTGCATCAACCACTCCGTATTTTGAATTTATTACGAATGACCCTGATGGAACATCCGATATTCAATATGAGTTTGCGATTTCAACCAGTTCGGATTTTGCTACGGCAACGGTACGAGTGTCAGGTACAGATGCTGGCTTCTTGAACACAGCCTCATCAACTGACACTTCGCCATACCTAGAAAACAATAAAATGCGTTTTCAATTACAGGCCGGGGATGTGCTGAGTGATTTAGGAACCTACTATTGGCGCGTTCGGGCAAAAGATGCAACCGGTTCAGGTCAGTTTGGAGATTGGTCAACTACGCAAAGCCTTACGGTCGACTTGGCGGCGACGGTACCCGATTGGTATCAATCATTAACGGGTCAATTTGAAAGCAATACACTAGTAGGCGCTGTGAGTAGTAATGATTCAGTTGAAGTGGCAGCGAGTGTCATTTCTGATGTGTTATTAGTGTACGGAGAAGGAGTGGTATCGACACCACGGTATCGTTTGTGGAATGGAACGAGTTGGAGTGTGGAAGCAAATGCCGTTGCCGTAAGTAATACCATTAACTGGGTAGCAACAGCAGCCGGCGTAACCCGGGATGAATATGCACTGGTGACGCTCGATCAAAGTAACGATGCCTACGCTCAAATTTATAGTGCCTCAACCAGTTCATGGGGTAATCAAACCCTACTTTCAAATGTTGTTTCGAGTAACGCGTATCGCGGAGTGGCTGTTGCATACGAAAGTCTTTCTGGGGATGCTATGGCAGTGTCCTGTACAAACGGTCCTGATCCGGTGTTTAGAATTTGGAACGGAACTAGTTGGAGCGCTACGAGTACTATTAATGCGAACTCAGTTAATAACTGTAACTATATATCAATTGCATCTAACCCAGCGTCAGATGAAATTATTGTTGTAGTTCGCGATACGGGTACGCAGTACGAAGCGTTTGTGTGGTCAGGTACAGCGTGGGTTGATAGTCGCGTGATTGGTTCTTCGGCATTGGTGGCGAGCGAAGGTATGGCGGTTGAATACGAGTCATCCGGAGATCAAGCAGTGATTACGGTTTCTAATAATACTAATGCAAGTATTTTATATACCACCTGGAATGGAACTGAGTGGAGTGCTAACACGACCCAAGCTATCGGGAATGACTTTGTGTTTGGTCGTCTCAAAGCAGATCCTAATTCCGACAAATTAATTCTTTGTTACATTGATGCAGACGCGGATATTGGTGCCTTAAGGTGGGACGGAGGAGTATGGAGTACATTCTTTGAACTTACTACAACCGGAAATGCTGCTACCGGAAGACCAGTTGATTGTGATTTTGAAACGTTAGCGGGATTGTCAGGTAACATCATGGCCGCCTATGGTGATACGGGCGTTGACGGTGATTATCACCGCACCTTTGCTACGTCGACATGGTCGGCTGTGTCAGCGGGCTCTAATATTAACGATGCTTTCTGGGTACAAACTGTTCGCGCGGGTAATGGAACTATCATTGGGGCGCATCTTGATGATGAAACTGACCGCTTAGATGTAACTGATTGGAATGGTACTTCATGGTCAAGTCTTACGAGTCTTGAAACTAGTCCGTCATCAGTTATTGCTACACCTTATGAAATGTTCAGTCTGACAGCCAAGCGTTTCCAATTTACCCAGGGTGTGGTTCGGACACCAGTGATTCAGTTCTCGTATGTGTCAAATCAAACCCAGTGGGGAGACATCAGTTTTGACACGACTGAGCCTTTTGGTACGGATGTGCTCGTGCGTGTTAAATACACAGCGTCAACAACTTGTGATACCTATGTTCCTAATCTGGCACTGCCTGGTAATAGTACGGGATTTGATGTCAGTAATACCCCAATTGATTTAACGGGTGTATCTACTACAACGTATAGTCAAATATGTCTCGAGGCTACGATAACGACCCTGGGGAGTGCTTCGGCGAGTCTTGATGATTGGACGCTGTCCTGGGTGCGTAAACCAAAATTAATTCAACAAGCCTACCGTTGGTATGTTAATGGTAGCTTTTTGACTCCGACTGACGCCTGGCCGTTGGGGGGAAATGATGTGGCTGAAAGTACGGTGTTAAATTCTGGTGGACCCGTTAATCTTAGTGAGGAAATTCGACTCCGTATGTCACTGCGCAGTTCAAATGTATCACTGCCTATTTCAACCAGTGCGTTTAAGTTACAGTACGCCGCGGGAATAACCTGCAGTCCTACGTTAACCTGGGCCGACGTCGGTAGTCCATCCTCGTCAACAGCGTTATGGCGTGGGTATAATAATGGAATTGGTGGCGGTCCTGACGGTACGATTTTGCCGTCACGGCTACTTTCTGAATCTGATGTTTCTGAAACGTATGAGGAAACTAATCCAACTAATAGTAATGCGAGCATTCTGTCTGTAGGAAATGATGCGGAATGGGATTTTTCACTGGAAAATAATGGAGCTGTTGTAGGAACAAACTATTGTTTCCGTATGGTGTATGACAATGGTGCGACTTTAAATACTTACACTAATTATCCGCGCCTCATTACTAACGCCGCTCCTTTGTCCCCGATTACTTCAGCGCCGTTTGATAACGAGCAACTAGCGTCGACCACTCCCTGGTTTGAATTTTCCGCTACTGATGAGGCGGGAGATGTGGTGTCGTATGAAATTGAAGTTGATACCGATTATGATTTTAGTTCGCCGGTAGTAACGGGTAATTCAGTGAGTCAGTTTGTGTTGTTTACCAACCTCGTAAACCCTGCCGAACGAAGTCAGTACACCAGTGGTCAAACTATCCGTTTTGTACCGAGTAGCGCTTTATCAAATAATACTACCTACTGGTGGCGTGTTCGGGCTACTGATGATTTTGGAGCCAATACAGCAAGTGAGTGGTCTACGCCAAGTAGTTTTAGAGTGGCAACCGCTACGGCTATTACCACGTGGTTCCAAACCACTGGTGAACAATTTGATACCAACAGTCTGATTGAAACGTTAGCTAGTACTTCAACTAATGATATTGCAATTACCACGGGAGGTACTGTTGGTACAACAACCTCTACCGTTATTGATTACGATGATCGCGATACGGGAAATGCGTGGGGAGCCCTCGCCTTTACTGACAATGAGTCATCAGGCACCATTGATTATTTTGTTGAATTCAGAGTTTCTGGTGAGACGTTTGCGTTAGTGCCTGATGCTGATTTAGCGGGGAATAGTAGTGGATTTAACACTTCGCCAGTTTCGTTAATTAATTTAAATACTGATACGTATAATGAGTTACGAATCCGGGCTGAGTTTGCTGGAACCGATGTGGTTCCACGATTGCTCGACTGGACCGTGACGTGGGGTAACACAATTGAAGTGCCAACGTTAGTGACGCAGTTTGATAATGCAAAAGTGGCCACAACCACCCCGACGTTTACGTTTTATACCAGTGATCCCGAGAATAATGATTTGGAATATGAATTCCAGCTTTCAACTACGTCTGCGTTTACTTCGTCGTCTACCTTTATATCGGGAGTAAACGCTGGGTTTAGTAGCGTAGCGTCTTCTACTGATACGACACCGTTTAGCAGCGGCACAACTATTCAGTATGCTTTGCAATCGGCACTCACCAATGGAAGTACCTATTGGTGGCGGGTGCGCGCACGTGATCCGCTTGGTAGTAATACCTGGTCGAGTTATGCTACCGCGCAAAGCTTTACCATTGATACAGCACTCATCTTGTCTACCTGGTATCAAACTACGGGAGAGCAATTCTTAACCAATACCTTGGTTGATATAGAATCTACGGCCGGTGCCGCCCAAATTACGTCGACCATTAATGAAGTGCTCATGGCCTATGGGGAGGGAACTGGACAAGCACCACGATACCGCAAATGGAGTGGTACAGCCTGGAGTAACGCGAGCACTGCGGCAAGTGTCGGGGCGCCTATCCGGTGGACACAATTAAAAGCGGCACCTACCCGACCGGAATATGCGCTTGGTACGCTTGGTACTGATAGTGACGTTAACGTGCAGATTTATGCCGCTCCAACTGATACCTGGGCTAACGTAAAGGAATTAGAAACAAACGTTGCCGATACCTTGCAGCGCGGTTTTGATGTAGCGTACGAATCTACCTCGGGTGATTTAATCGCCGTTTCGTGTCGTGGCTTGGATGCGGTCTATAGCGTCTGGAACGGTAGTAGTTGGTCAGCGACGTCATCAATTTCGCTTACTAATACCAACAACTGTCTTTATATAGAAATGGCCTCTGATCCCGTGTCAGATGAGATTATAGCCGTCTTTAAACACACCAATACCAGCGCTGTAGATTATGAGACTCTTGTTTGGAATGGTTCAAGTTGGGGTAACTCAACCGTATTTGGTGACATGGTAGAAAATACAAACGAAGGAATTGCCGTCGAATATGAAGAGTCAGGTGGGCAAGCAATTGTCGCCTTAAGTAACGGTGCCTTAACGACGCTTGTCTATAATATTTGGAATGGTTCGAGTTGGGCTGGAACAACCACTACACCATTAGGAGATCATATTGAATGGGCTAGCTTGAAACGTGATAACGGTAGTGATGCACTGGCGCTTTGTTACATTGATAACGATACCAATATTGGAGTTATTCGCTGGACTGGTTCTGCCTGGAGTACGTTTGATGAAATTGAATTGCTTGGGAACAGTAAAGCCGGCCAGCCTATTGATTGTGAATATGAGACGTTAGGTGCGCGTGATGGCTACTTGCTTGCTGCATACTCTGATACTGGTGCGGCTGGTGCCGGTGATGGAGGTAAATACCAGGTGAGTACATCAACTACATATAGTGGAGAGCTTGATATTAATACCGTAGAAGATTCATGGCGTGTACTTACCACCAGGGGCGGAGATGGAACAGTGCATGCGGTGTTCTTTGATGACACGAACGATCGGTATGATGCCACGCAGTGGAACGGTACAACGTGGAGCACGCGACAATCAATGAGCGGCACCCCGTCAATCACCGGCACCCCGTTTGATGGTTCGCTCTCAATGGCTGCACAAGTGTATCCGAACTTCACAGCTGGTTCTATTCTCTCTACTGCAATTAATTTTACCGATGGTTCTGGACCTCGTTGGGAACAATTAACCTGGAATGATACCACTCCGGGAGCGAGTACTATCCGGTATCGAGTCTATTATGAAACCGCTAGTAGTACCTTTGAACGGGTACCGGACGTAGCGCTCGTAGGGAACACTGCTGGCTTTACGACCTCTCCTGTTAGTCTTGCTGACCTAGATCGAACCATTTATGACGTACTGAAAGTAGAAGCAGAATTAGTGTGTGATAGTGGATCGTGTCCGAGTATTCAAGACTGGTCACTCGAGTGGGCGCAAGGTATTTCTGTCTCCGGAACCGCGTATGAGTATAACGGTACCACTACGATCGTAGGGGGAACAGTTGCGGTGGCGGTTAATGGTGTGTTGCAAGTTGGTAAGACCGGTGTGATTGGGGGCGCTGGAACGTGGTCTATTACAAACGTAACGGCGTTTGATGGCGATACCATCACTGTGTTTATTGATGGGGCCGCAGATAGTGATGAGGCGATTGGTATTACCACGTACGATGGTACGGGTAACGTCACACAAATGGAATTAAGTAAACGTACCATTACGTTTGGTTCTACTGATACTGCTACCACGACCACGAGCGCATTTGGAATGTATGACACCAGTGATGATGAAGATGTGTTCTTTAGTGTAACGGGTAGTTCTAGTTTGCTTTCTTGTGGTGCAGGAAGCTGTAGTGATGCCAAAATTAAAATTAAAAGCACCGCTCTCTATGAACCGGGTGGAGATGTGACTACTTTTGATTTTACCAATGAAGGAGAGTTTATGCCGGATAGCAATACCATCAGAGTGGGAGGTTCATGGAGTAGTACCGGAACGTTCCTCCCGAGTCTCTCAACGGTTATCTTTACTGCTACCACGTCAGCGCGCACTATTACTTCGTCCTCAACCGCTTCAAGTACACTGTTCCATAATGTAACCTTTGGAGAAACTTCCGGTACAGCTTCATGGACCTTGTCAAAGCCACTTGATATCACGGGAACGCTCGCTATTGATTACGGAACCCTCGCTCGCGCCACCAATACCATCTACCTTGAACAAAATTTGCGTATTGGTGTTAATGGAACAATTACAGGACTCGCTACTACTACTTTTGATGGTAGTGGTAGTCATATCTGGACTGATAACACAGTGCTCTCAACTAATCTGGGGCATGTAGTCATTGATGGTACAGCAAAAACCATCACTCTGGGTGGAAACGTTACGGCTCAATCAATAACCATCGGCAGTGACGACACCCTTAACGCGTCAGGGTCTGGTTACAATATTTCTTTGTATGGTGCCTGGACCAATAACAATTCATTTATCCCGCAGTCAGGTACGGTTAACTTTATCGGGACCACAACGAGCACTATTGCTCGGGGCAGTTCTGCGTTTAATAACCTGACCTTTAACGGTGTGGGTGGTGCCTGGTCATTCTCTACCTCTACGTTGGTAGTAAATAACAATTTCACTATTGCAACGGGAACAGTTACAATGCCGACTGGCACGACGACAATTGCGGGTAACTTCACCAACTCCGGTGGTACGTTCTTGCACAATAACGGGGAAGTTCGTATGACGAGCACAGCAACGGGCAAAACGATTACGCAACGAGCCACAGCTTTCCTTAACGCATTTTATGATTTAGTGTTTACGGGTTCAGGAGCCTGGAGTTATACCGAAAGTGCAGCGTCAACCACCCGTAACTATCTCATTCAGAGTGGTACTGTCACAATGCCTTCAACAACGCTCATGGTGGGCGGTGACTTTACGGTGTCCGGTTCAGGAGTCTTTACTCATAACAGCGGGGAAGTAATTCTATTACTGCAAGCTACTAATACCGTACGGACTAATGGTTCGAGTTTCAACAATCTCCGTACTCGTGGTACCGGTGTGTTTACGCGAACCTTTGCTGATACTAACGCTACGATTCTTGGAAACTTGATTATGGATACGGGTGGAGTAGTAACCTTCCCAACCGGCGTATTAAGTGTTGGTGGGTCGTTTGATAATAACGCAACATTCAACCATAGTAGCGGAACGGTGAGTTTCAACTCAGCTACGGGAGCTGAAACAATTGCCGTTGGTACCACTTCCTCGTTTGCGACGGTAGAATTTAATAATGTGGGCGGTAACTTTACCCTAACGGAAAGTGCCACGGCAACAGTAGCAATTAATCTCACCACTGCGAGCCAATTTACGCTACAAAGTGGTTTGTCACTCGCTTCCTTGGGTACGTTCACCAATGCAGTGAGTAATGGGAGTACCACCTGGACAGGCTCAACGTTGAGTCTCTCGGGCGCTGATGGAGCAATTAACGTCAAAACACACGGCGGAGATACGTACGGCACATTGCGAGTAAATGGTGATACTGACATGATTATGTGGAATAGTTCGGCTGCTACCTACAGTCCACAAAGTACCGCTTCAATATACTCTGCGGATCACGCTGCGGTTGATGGAGATTTAAATATTTATGGTGACTACGCTCGTAATACGGGAACTGAATACTGGAGTTACGCTACTGACTTTGACGGGACGGCGCTCACAGCCAGTACCAGTCGTCAGGTAGATGTGCGCATTGCTTCGAGTTCTCGCATAGGTTTTAGTGGTGCTTCCCTAAATATGGTGGGTGGTGTGGCTTCAACTACCGTTGATACGCTTGCGGGTAGTTACGAGTTGAGTGCTACCACCTCAACGATTACTGCTTCCAACTTTACGTTAGCGGGTATGAATAGTAGTGGGTTGCAACTTAACGGTTCTACTACGCTTGCTTCCTTCCAAGATGGATTCTTTACCGTAGCGACTGGTCGAACCGGAATTACAATTAGTAGTACTACGGTGAGTCAAAATCCAGCGGCTCAGTACTCACGAATCAGTTTTGCCACAACAACAGCCGGTGCTGCCACTAACGTCACTATGAACGGAACCAGTAGCTCGTTTGTCTGGTTCAGATTGGGTATAGGTAACTTATATGGTGAAGCGTACGATGCCAACGATGGTAATCCTGGTTCAGTCCGCTTTGATGACAGTTCAAACACTATTACAATTTCTGGGGTGGTGTATGCGGACGACGGAGTGACACCGCTCGGGGCACCGACCTGTAACGGCACCACACCAAATGTGCGGGTGGTTGTTAATGATGGCACCTACACTGCCTCGACAACGTGTGCCGCTGGAACAGGAGCGTTTACGTTATCAAACGTGGCTTACGTGGGAGATCCAAAGATTACTGTCTACCTCAATACGAATGGTGGGGTAGTAGGAACAGTCGTGACAAAAACACCAACCGCAAATATCACGAATTTAGATATTTATGCTAACCGTGTGATTACACGACATCAAGATGTGTCCCCGCTCTCGATTAGCGACATGACTAGTTTTGACTTTGATAATGATTCAGATATTAAATTTGTGGCCACCACTACTGGTTCAACAACGCTTCAGGTATTGCCAGGCAACAGTTTGTTTGTGTTTGCTACCACTACCTTTGCTCCGGGAGGAAATGTGACGTTGTTTGGTAACGCGAGCTCCTCTGCCATTGAAGGAACATTACAGCTTGGTAATAGCGCTACCTTTACGGCAACTGGTACTGAAACTCATACCCTCGCTGGACGACTGGTTCTCGCTACAACCTCAACGTTATCTACCGCTTCTTCAACCTTTGTCTTTAATGCGACAACAACAGGCAAGAGTATTACCAGTCCAAACACCCTCACCTTTAACAATGTGCAGTTTACGGGAGTAGCCGGAGGATGGAATATTACAGCGCCTCTGATTGTAAATGGAAATATGGATGTGTCGACGGGAACCGTGACGGGTACTAATAATCTCACCCTAACCGCTGGCTCATTGTCCGGCAACGGAACCCTCTCTATGGGAACGGGTACAACCACCATTAATCAAACCAATACCTTTGGTGGTACACGAGCGTGGTCATTTAATAATTTGGTACTTGGTTCAGGATTGGTTGTTGGTACTACCACCCGGTCTGGTACTGCCACTACTACTATCTTAGGCCGACTCACTATTAGTACAGCGCACTTCGTGGTCGCGGGAAACAGTAGTTGGGACTTGGCGGGAACTGGTACAGTCTTTACTGAATCAGGAACCTTTAATGAAGACACCAGTACCGTACGGTATAGTGGAGGCAGTTCTCAAGTGCTCGCTACAACTTACTACAATCTTGACATTAACGCGGGAGCAGCTACACCAACGTACACAGCAACTGGTATAGGAATTGCTGTCACCAATAACCTGACCGTGGGGGGAACTGCCACAACTATTTTTGATGTAAATACTAACGACCCAGTTCTTACGGTGGGAGGTAGCGTCACTATCCAAAGTAACGGCACGTTGTCTGCGAGTAATGTTGCAACGACGAGTGTCGGTAGTAACTTTACTAACCTCGGTACATTTACGAATAACGGTGGAATTGTGGCGATGGTGGGTGGTGGCTCAAGTACCATTGCGCCGGGCAGTTCTAGTTTTGCGACTCTAGTTATTAATAATGGAGCCGGATCCTTTACAGTCTCACAACCAGCGACAACAACAAATGCTTTCACCCTCCTTAATCACGCCAACTTCACGTTAGCTTCCGGCCAAACCATGGCTATTGGTGGAACATTCACGAATACGCTTGGTGGGGCAGCAACTACGTTCTCGAGCAGTACCTTAAGCTTCTACGGCGCTGGCACAAAAACTATAAATGATAAATCAGTGAGTGATAGTTACCACACATTGGTTGTAGCCAGCGGCACAAATGTAAAAATGTGGAATAGTTCGGCCGTTACCTTCACAGCGCTCGGGGGAGTCTATTCACAAGATCATGCGGGTGTTGATGGGAAACTAAATATCTATGGTACCTACGCTCAAAATAGCGGTACTGATTACTGGAGTTACGCCACTGACTTTGATGGTGTTGCTTTGGGCGGTAGTGGTAGACAAGTTGATGTCGCCTTAGCGTCTGGAGCCAATGTTTCGTACACAGCGGGCGGTTTGGAAGTTGTTGGTACAAGTACTGCTTCAACCACCCTCGCTAATCAAGGATCGGGAACCTATGGTCTCTCAATTGCAGGCACTGCTTCGACGACCTGGGATATGGTAGTAATTCGAAATACTAATGCTTCAGGAACAGTCTTTACGGGCACGCCAATTGTTAATAACTTCTCCCGTACTGATCATCAAATTTCAGCCAACGGCGGAACCGGAATTACGGTTGGTGGGTCAGTGATTGATACCAATCAGGCTAAAAACTTTACTAATAATATTTTTGCTACCTCTTCAGGTATTACGAGTGCTACGAACGTGACTGCGACCGGAACTTCTGTTAGTTCATGGCGCTTCACCAACCATCAAGGTGCGCTTTCTGGTGAAGCCTTTGACAGTGACCCGGCGGGTGATCCAGGATATTTGGTATGGGATAACTCAGCAGCGCTAATCACTGTTTCCGGAAATGTATACAGTGATGAAGGTTCGACCGTTTCTACTGTTTGTAACGGCGTGACGCAAAATATTGTTTTGCGGGTGGCAGGACTCACTACCTACACTGCTTCTTGTAATGGGACAACGGGTCTCTATAGTATTCCAAACGTAGCTTTTAGTCCGAGTGATACGCTTACCGTGTACATTGATGGTAACGTTCGAAAAGCGGTAACAGTAAGTGCTGATCCAGTGTCGTCAATCAGTAACATGCACTTGTATGAAAATCGGGTGATTGTGCGCCATGAAAATACCAATCCGTTATCAATTGCTGATATGGCGATTTGGGATTCATCTGATGATGCTGACATTCTCTTTACGGCTGTTGATGCCGGAAGTGATACGCTCACCTTGCCCGCTGACCAAAAGCTAGTAGTGTGGACTGGTAAGACCTTTGAACCAAATGGTAACGTTACATTATCAGGCGGTGGAGCGGGCGGAGCCCAGGACGGAACACTCGAAGCACAAACCAATGCTACCTTTAGAGCGCAAGGTACTGAAGCGCATAGTATTGGCGGCAGTATGTTATTTGGCAGTGGAGCTACATACACTACTGGTCAGTCAACCACTACGTTTACCACTACCGGAGCCAGTCGAACCATTGATGTAAATAGTAATTCTTTCTACAACGTGGCCTTTACCGGCGCCGGCAGTTATACCGTCTCTGATGTCACTTTTACAACCCTTCGTTCGCTCACCCAAACCAACGGCGCGGTTACCTTTGGTAGTGGTACAACAACCATTGGAGCCTCCTTTAATGCAACTGCTGGATCATTTACGATGGCGGGAACGGCGTTGGTATTTACGAGTACCACTACTGGAAATATTGTTCGCCTTGATGACTCGAACGTACCAAAGATTCGCTTTGAAGGTACTGGTGGAGCATGGAGTATGACTGACACCAACGCTACAACTACCGGATCATTTACAGTTGCGTCCGGTACCGTCACGCTGCCTACAGGAAACTTGGCAGTAGCTGGAAGCTTCGATAACAGTGGCGGTACCATAGTTCATAATACCGCTGACTTGATTATGAGTGCCACGACTTCAGCTATCGTGCGGGCGAGTTCATCAAGTTTGTTTGCGGTCCGCTTTACGGGGGTAGGACCATTCACGCTATCTGATGTCAATCTCACTTTGGCTGATTCGCTCACACTCGCTACGGGAACGCTTACGTTTGCTACCGGTACGCTGGCAGTGGCGGGAGATTTCTTAATAGCTTCAGGTACGGTAAATAATGCAACCGGTACCGTCCTCTTTAATGCTACGACCGTTGGTAAGACAGTGCAGTTTGGTAGTAACGCTTTGTACAATGTGGTGTTTGGTAGCGGTACCGGTGGCTGGAATTTTATTGGGAACGCTACTACTACAAATAACTTCTCAATTACCGGAGCGAGCTCATTTACCAAAGCCTCAGGTACTCAACTTAATATTGGTGGGGTATTTACTAACACCGTGGGTGGAGTAAATACTACCTGGACTAATACCACACTCCGTTTGTATGGTACGAGTGCCTACACACTCAACACAAAAACTACCGGCGGGGACGTCTACGGTACACTTGATGTTACCAGTCCACTCTCAGCTCGCATGTGGAACAGTAGTGCTGCAACCACTACGGTAATAAATAATGCGTCATTGTATTCACAGGACCATAATGCTGTGGACGGAGCCTTAAATATTTACGGAAACTTTGGTATTGCTACCACGACTGAATACTGGAGTTACGCCACTGACTTTGACGGGACGGCGCTAGTAGGGGCAGCGCAACGACAGGTAAACGTACGCATGGCACCAAACGCTACCACGACGATGCAAAGTGGAGGCTTGCAAATTATCGGAACTGCCGCCACCAGCACGACGGTCGCTACGGTATCTTCCGGTACCTATGCGATGACAATTACCGGCGGAACCTTTGACGCGCAATACTATTCGTTTACCAACCTCAATGCTAGCGGAGTAGCCTTTAGCGGTAGTCCAACTATTACTAATTTGGCAAATGGTTACTATGTCTTGACAGTAGCGGGTGGTACGCTCCTCTCGGTATCTTCGACGACCCTTGATGCTAACGCTTCAAAAATCTTTAGCGGTATTGGGTTTGCGACGACTTCCGCTATTACCGGTACAAACGTTACGGTTACCGGTTCAACCAGTAACGCGTGGCGATTGAGTAGTGGGTACGGAAACTTGGGTGGAGAAGCCTTTGACAGTGACGGGGCCACAGCGTGCGGATCTATTCGGTTTGATAATAGTGGTTGTTTGATTACCCAGCAAACACATTACCGTTGGAGAAATAATGATGGTGGCGAAGGAGCCCCAGCTAGTGAATGGCTCAATACGAGTTTTGATTATAGACAGAGAGTACGAGTCGTAAACACTGACACGAGTGCCTATGCGAGCACGGCCGTAAAAATAGCAGTAACGTACGATAGTAGTATGCAGTCTGACTTTGACGACCTACGGTTCACCAGTAGCGACGGCGTTACCGCTATACCGTATTGGATTGAACGGTATACCGCCAGTACCGATGCCGTGGTGTGGGTGCGAGTGCCTAATTTACCAGCCAGCGACATTGCGACAGTCTTTATGTACTACGGTAGTAGTACAGCTCCAAATAGTAGTAATGGTTCAGCTACGTTCTCTGCTTTTGATGATTTTGAAGATAACAACATTACTGAATACTCAGGTGATACGTCACTTTTCCAAACTGATACAACGCCAGTTTATGGAGGAACCTATGCCCTTGAAGCCTTTAACAAGAGTGGCCGTACGACTGACGGAATCTTTAGAACTGCGCTCACCGTTTCTCAGGGTCAGATTATTCGATGGATGCAATACATGGATGCGACTGGTTCGGGTGATGACGCCTGTACATTATTTGGAGTGCAGTCACCGGGAACGACCAATAATAACTACGCCATCTGTTTAGAAAAGTTCGGTATCGATCGTTTCGTTATCGCGGAAGATGTTGACGATAATGATTCATCCGGTACCGTGCTTGCCTCAAGTACTGCGACGTACGCAACTGGCTGGTACGAAGTTGAAGTTGATTGGCGAACTAATAACACTATTACCGCCTACTTGCGTACGGCAGCAGGAGCGCTTATTGCGACAGCGAGCACCACTGACGCCTCATACACTGCCGGAGGAATGGGATTCACTTTCTGGTTCCAAAATGGTTCATGGGATAGCTTCACTGCTCGTCCGCGCGCCCTCTTAACGCCAACGGTGTACTTTGGAGCTGAACAAACTGACGGTGGAGCAACGTGGGAGGTAGCTCAAAACACTGCCGGAACAGCTGTTCCCGGCTCGACAAAACGCTTGCGGTTTGCAATTGAAAATTCAGGGCTCGATGTAACCAATCAAACGCTTCAATTAGAATATGCTGCTAAAGGCGTTGCTGCGAGTTGTGAAGCGGTATCCAGTGCAAGTTTTGCTGTAGTGCCAAATCAAGCAAGTTGTGGTTCGTCACCCGTGTGTATGCAAACTTCAACTCAGGTAGCTGATAACGACCCAACCACAGATCATCTTGGTAGTACAACTGGAATGTTTAGCGCCGGTACCATTGTTGAAAGTCCATCAAACATAACTTCGAGTCTTAGTATTAATCAAAATAAATACACCGAACTTGAGTACGTATTGACTCCAACGATGAATGCTTCAACTAATTACTGTTTCCGTGTGACTAACGGTGGTACGCCACTCGATTTCTACAATAAAATTGCAGAACTAACGTTACAATTTGATCCGGTGTTTGGTGCGGTAACGCTAAATAATGGGGCGCCTATTACACTAACACCTAACGCTACCACGTCAGTGTACGCCACCGGAACAGTGACTGATTTTAACGGAGTGTCTGATATCGTGGCTGGTAGTTCAACTATCTATCGTAGTGGAGCCGGTGCAGGTTGTGCTGCAAACGATAATAATTGTTACAAGGGTGATACCACTTCAAGTACCAGTTGTTCATTTATTAATTGTTCCGGTAATACCTGTACATTATCGTGTCGCGCTGACATATATTTCCACGCTGACTCTACCGATACCGCTCCGTATGAAGGAGAGGAATGGATGGCGTACCTGGAAGCAAGAGACGCCAGTGGGGGATATGACTTCGCGTCTGCTTTAGGGGTTGAATTACTATCGCTCCGGGCTGCTACCGTAAACAACGCCATTAACTACGGAACACTCTCAGTCGGGAGTAGTACGGGCGCTACCAACGCAACCACTACAGTCGCTAACGTGGGTAACACAGCCTTCAATATTGAATTACAAGGAACTGATTTGTCTGACGGTGGTAGTTCACGAATTCCAGCTGATCAACAGAAATTTGCCACAACTACCTTTAACTACAGTGCCTGTGTGACCTGTGGCGTGATGTCGAGTACAACTCCAACCCTGCTCACACTGGGTCTGGCTAAACCAACTGTCCCTACGCCACCAGTGACTGCGCCCGTGTACTGGGGAATTGCGGTTCCAACGGGAGTAAATAGTGCTGCGCACTCTGGTATCAACGTCTTTACGCCGGTTTCATTGTAAGCTAGTGCTACAATACTTCTAACTATTATGCGTACCGTTATTCTCATGCTCACGCTTATGCTGCTCAGTTCGCAGCTTGTATTAGCGCAATCTGATGACGTTAAGGCACCGATAATTTCGAACGTTAAAATTGGAACTACCACGAAAGATACGGTTACCTTAACCTGGGAAACAAACGAAAAAGCTGACTCGTCAGTTAACTACGGACTACAGCCTGATTACGGTATGGTGCGTGTGCCGGTTGCTGACCGTACTACGCACTCAGTGACGCTTGAAAACCTCGAACAAGGTCGTGTCTATTACTTCCGGGTAGCGTCAGCTGACGCCGAAGGGAACCAGGGAATTTCGGCCGATTATAAAATTCAAACTGAGGGCACTCCAGCGATTGGGGAGGGACAAAGTGAATCAGAACCGACTAAAGAAATCATTGAGCAAATCAAAGAAATTAAAAGTGTGCAAAAACTGCAAGAAATTGTAAACGAAACTATTAAAGCGATTCAAGGTATTTCTGAAGACTTAACCATTGTTGGTCCACCAACCGTTATTCCAGAAACAACCTCTGCGACGGTGAAGTGGGCGACAGATCGAGAAGCGAGTTCCGAAGTGCAATTCTCAGCTACGCAGGGTTTTAGTGGTACCTATGAATTTTCACAGTCATCAACTGGGGAACCTACTACTGATCACGAAATTAGATTAATTGGTCTTGAACCGTACACCGAATATAGTTTTAAAGTGCTCTCTAAAGACTCGTACGGTATCACCGGAGAGAGTCGTAACTTTACCTTCCGGACCAAAGCGTCACTGCCTGATATTCGTAACCTCAGAATTGTAAAAGTAGAAGAAAACGCCGCAACCTTAGCGTGGGATACGACCGTGCCCGCGAAAGCGCTGATTGAGTTTCAGGACCTCACTACCGGTATTCAAAACTCAGTTGGTAGACCAACGCTCGCTACAACGCATCAAATGCGCTTGGCTGACCTTACCTTAGGGACGCGTTACGTAGCCTTCGTAATTGCAGAAAACTCAGGTGGAGATCGCGTGCGGAGTCAGCCGATTCAGTTTATTACCGTGCGTGACATTGCGCCTCCAATTATAACGAACGTCACGAACGAATCAACCATTTTCCCCGGCGGTGAATCACGTATTCAAACAATTGTAGAGTGGAACACCGACGAATCAGCTTCGTGTTTAATGACGTACCGTGAAGGAGTAGCCGGGGGAGTAGATCCGGTAACAATTGAAAAAGAAAACGTTCAGTTTGCCACCAATCACGTAGAAGTAATTGTAGATTTTGCGCCCGCCACCGTGTATCAATTTTGGTTAAACTGTACCGATGAAGCCAAAAACACCATTAAGTCGGAAAACTTTGTGCTCTTTACGCCAATTCAAGAAAAGAATATTATCGATTTGATTTTGGAGAACTTCCAGAGTACATTCGGTTGGGTCAAGAACATCACAAAATAAAAATGAGCAAACGAGCGTAGCGACTATTGCGAATTTTGTTCCGAGTTTGCCCCTTTCCTAGGGCAAACTCCTGGAACTTGTAATCGTTGAGGTGAATACAATTTTCCTTGCCCTTCTTACAGAAGCTGTCCACTCATTGGATATTTTTGTAAAATCTCTCAATGAGTCTTGCGAAGTGACATTGAGTCACTTCTCACCTTGAATTGCACTCGTTTTAAAGCCCTATTGAGTTGGTCGATATTTTATTATTCAATCTTCCATATTCAATATTCTATATCTTTAAGAACTGTGAGTTGGGGACATATGAAAACTTTGGGCGTGGCATAATGGAGGCATGGCGAAGCCTCTTATTACGTGTCGGGATTTATCTATTATTTACAACAAGGGTAAATCAAATGAATTTCGCGCGCTGCAGAATGTAAACACTGACATTTATGAAGGTGAGTACATTATTTTGTTCGGGGCCTCTGGGTCGGGTAAATCAACACTGATGTATTCGATTCAGGGTTCACTTCCGCCCGGGGATGGAACCTTGCTTATTCGAGGGGATGATATTTACTCGTACCCACCGTCTGAGCGGGTGTATTTTCAACGGTACGTGATGGGTATTATCTTTCAGTCTTTTAACTTGATTGGTTCTTTGTCGGTACTTGATAACGTGGCCTTACCGCAAATATTTTGTGACGTTGATAAACCGACTCGTGATAGACGAGCGCAATCACTCCTTGATCGCTTTGGGGTAGGGCACGTCTCACATAAAATTCCATCGATGCTCTCCGGAGGACAGCAACAACGTGTGTCGGTAGCCAGGTCCATGGTTAATGACCCAAAGATTCTGTTGGCCGACGAGCCAACGGGTAACCTCGACTCCATTTCTACCCAACAGGTAATGGATAAGATTGATGAAATTAACACCTTTGACCGACGCACGATTATTATGGTGTCGCACAACGCAGCACACTTAAGTTACGCCCACCGCGTATATTATTTAAAAGATGGGTTTATTGTTCGTGAAGTGGTAAACCCACAACGAAAACAAATTAAACCGGTACGAGAAGGGGAGACGATTGTAACTGAGCTTGAACAGCTCGCTCGTCTCTTTCCGTATGACTCGGTTGATACCTTGCGCGTAAAAAGTATGGTTAATTACTTGACCCAAGATTATACTTTTAACCAATTAAACAAATTGGAACGAGCCGTTGGGTTTTTTATTAAAGGGAAGATTGACCACGATGCGTTTATTAAAACGCTTATTTTACCAGCCGAGCAAGGTGGGGTAGAGATGCCTGAAGCGGTAGCGAAAGCCATGGCTAAAAAATCTGAACTCATTATTCATCAAGCTGATGATATTAGACGGTTCCGAGCCAAAAAAGATAATGCTGGTGTCTTTTTTAGTCAGCATAAGCTCGCGGAACGCTTGAAAGACCACCTCCTTCATGTCTACCGAATCAAACTTTCAGCCGAACAAGATACTAATCTCGTTGAACTAATAGCCGACCGCGTGACGGGGGTAATCGAAGAACTTGATTTTAATCTGCGCCTAATGGCCGGAATTAGACAACGAGGGTTGGCCTTGTCAGAAAGTGAAGCGGATGATTTGACGCGGTATTTTGAGAAGCTGATTGCGCAGGGGGTCGACGTAAGTTACAAAGCCTAGGCCGGGTCGCTAAAATCGGCGTATTCCGTTGTTGCCCTGCATAAAATAAAATTCACCGTACAAAAAGTACGGCTCATCTTATTTTATTTGTGCGCCTAGGACTACACTCGATTTAAGCAACCCTTAGCTGGCTGGTACATGAATTGGGTTTCTATTTCATCTTCCATCTTCCATATTCAATTTTCTATTTTCTATTTTCTATATTCATACACTATTCTTTATTTCAAATTCTATAGTCACGTGTCATACTATTGATAAATGAGAGTTCAAGATCTTGCTCAACTTTCTACTCGTATGTTTAAGACCAACCCGTTACGTACGTGGTTGACTATTTTGGGTATGGGTGTGGGGACTGGCGCGGTGGTTATTTTGGTGGGGTTGGGGTTTGGGTTGCAACAAATTATCCTTGAACAAATTGTGTTTGGAGAAACATTGTTGTCTTTAGGAGTGTCCGCTACCGGTGCGCAAAATTTAAAACTTACACCTGAAACCGTCAAAGACTTTGAAAAGAAGCCAGAAGTACTCGATGCAGCCCCGTTGGCGCGGTTTCCAGCCCTCGTCACCTTTAAAGGCTTGACGGGAAACGTATTTATTCAGGGGGTAGAGCCACCGTATTTGCGTTACGCGGGAGTTTCGGCGACCGAAGGATCGGTATTTACTGATGCTGATGCCGGCGACACTGATTCCGTGATGCTTTCGCCAGCGGTTCTTAAATTATTCGGCATTGATGACCCCAAAGCGTTTATTGGACAGAAGGTTAGTTTTAGACTCTTGATTCCCGCCGAAGACGGAACCAATACCAATACTGAAGTCGTCATTGATAAGGAATACACCGTGCGTGGTATCACGAAAGAAGAAGGGGTGTTAAATGCCATGATGATGTTACCAGAACTGCGTAACTACGTAGGGATTGAAGAGTATGAACGTATTCAGGTGCGCGTTGATAGTAATGACAATCTCCCGATTATTGAAAAGCAATTGATTGAAGAAGGATATCGTGTGACCGCGCTTTCAAAAACGGTAGAGCAAGCATCAAAGATCTTCCAGGGTGTGCAGGCGGTACTCGCTACATTCGGAGGGATTGCGCTTTTAGTGTCGGCTATCGGTATGTTTAACACTATGACCGTAACCTTGCTTGAACGAACCAAGGAAATTGGAATTATGCGTACCATTGGCGCGTCACCAAACGACGTAAAGTATCTCTTCGTATCAGAGTCAGTAGTGGTAGGGTTCATGGGAGGGGTGACAGGGGTGGCGATGGGTGTGACGCTGGGGCTGACCATCAATCTGTTCTTAAACGTCGTTGCTGGTCAATTTGGTGGTCAGTCAGTAAATCTTTTCTCGTTTCCGTTAGGATTCTTGACCTTCATTATCGTCTTTTCGGCTTGTGTAGGGTATTTGACTGGGATTTTCCCGGCGCGACGGGCTTCGTCACTAAATCCCCTCGACGCCATCCGTTACGAATAACCTAACGTCCATAAATGGCGTACTGCGTTGTCGCAGCTGCGGTAAAATTTTACTCACCGTATAGACATACGGCTCATAAAATTTTCCTTGCGCTCCTAGCATTACACTCATTTCTGAACGCTAGGTACAAATAATGTTTAAATATAAAACACAGTACAAGGAGTACGGCTCATCTTATTTTATTTCTTGCGTAAGCTCAGCAAATCGCTTACTCACTAGGACTACACTCGATTTAAAATGTCTGAAGAGTTTAATGTGTTTCTTTAAGTTGCACTCGTTTTTGGAAGCCCTTGTCTCGATGGCTCATGAAATACAGCACTCGTTTTTGAAAGCCATTGCCTGACTGGCATATGAATAGAATTTTTAATTTTCAATATTCTCTTTTCCATCTTCAATATTCCGTATTCTTTATGCAGTAGGCAACAACTTTTTGAATGTTAGTAGTTCCGTTTATTAAATTGTGTGTATAACTTGGGCATAACTTGGTGGAT
The DNA here is from genome assembly GCA_040386275.1 of Patescibacteria group bacterium. Lineage (GTDB taxonomy): Bacteria > Patescibacteriota > Minisyncoccia > Phycocordibacterales > UBA918 > OLB19. The sequence continues at coordinate 259,283 of JAZKFU010000008.1, read as the reverse complement.
ATCAGATAAAATGAAGTAGTAAATTATTATGACGTACAACAAACAAGAACTGCCGCGGTATGTAGAGACCGCTGGAAAAATCACCGTATTAACAGCATTAACAGGAGTATTAATCTTTGCGTTTATCTTTATTTTAAATATCGGTAAAACGGAATTACAAAAAGCCGAAGCTCAATCAACTGCGACCACTACCTTGACGGTACTAAACACCCCGCCACAGTGGGTAGCAGGCTTGGAGGCTCGCGAAGAGTTTACGTCTTCTACATCAACGCCTTCTAACTCAGGCACAACTACCTCATGGGTTGGTACTGCTATCGACTCCAACGGTGCACCATACTTCCTCATTATCTGTAGTAACTCGGCTACACCAACCCCAACCCAATCTACAACTACTCTTGGTAGTGCTCCACCAGTATGTTCAGGTGGTGGTACACGATGGGCAGTGTCTGCTTCAACCACTAGTGGTTCACAAGCACGAGCTGCAACCACTACAACTGAAGTCTCACCATTTGCTGAATCTAACATTTGGTACGGATGGGTATGTGACGATGATCCAGTGAACCCACGTTGTAGTACTACCTCATCACAGGGAACTAACGCTACCAACTCTTCACCGTTTAACGTCAACCGTCGTCCAGTATTCTCGATATTCTCTAATAACGGATCAGTTAATCCGGGTGGAACTATAATCTTTACTTCAACCTCAACGGACCCTGACGTGGTTGATGCTGAAGATCGTATTTATCTCGTAGTGTGTGGTACTAACTCATACAGCACTACTACTAATCAATGTGGTGCAGGGGATACAGTGGCTTCATCATCTCTTTCTATAGCCTTTGCTGACGCTACATCGACGCGCACGTTGGCCGCGATTGTTCAAGACTCCAATGCGTATGCCGCGTACCCATACATATATGACGAACATGGTCATAGTGCTACTGGTGGCGCTCAAGGTGTAAACGTACCGTTTACCGTCAATAACGTAGCCCCTACGGTTGCTGGTGGAACTATAAGTCTCAATGGGGGAGCAAACATTATTTTGACCGCTCCCGGAGCGCAAACTACTGGCTTCACTTTGGACTATACGGTAGCTGACGCTAACAGTTGTGATGCTATCGGTGGTGGTAACGCTGATGAAATTACCGGATACGTTCTATCAGTATTACGATCAGGTGTTGGTACGTCTACTTGTAACGGTACTGCAGGGAGTTATAACCCGAACAACTGTTATCCAAGTGGTGTAGCAACGACAACTTGGAACCTCTCATGTACAGCCTCAACAACAAGTTGTACTGCCGGAGGTGCTGACGATACTATGACGTATAGTTGCACCTTCCCATTATGGTTTATCGCAGACCCAACCAACGGTATCATTACTGACACGCCACGTTACCTTGAACACTGGGCTGCTGGAGTAGCGGGAGTTGATAATAATAACGCTACTGGTAGTATGTCTACCTCAACCAGTATCGTTGAATTACAAAGTTTGGTTGCCATTGGTCTGATTGACACTTTAATTCCGTACACGCAACTTGAACCAGGCACAAATATGCCAACCTTAAGTGCTTCAACCAGTCTACAAGTATTAGGTAATACTGGACTTAACCAGTTGCTTGGAGGAGACTCAATGTGTATCACCTACTCACCAAATAATCCTTGTGTAGTTTCAGCGACGTCTACTATTCCTCAAAGTGAGCAACGGTATGCGACCTCAGCCGTAGCGTATGGTTCAGGTGTGTCATTGTCACCAACTTCAACACCAGGAACACTCTTGATTCAAATTCCTAAACCAACCAGTACCTCAACTCCAACAACTGGACGAACCTATTGGGGTATCGCGGTACCGGGAGCTGTTACACTAGCTGGATCGTATACAGGACAGAACACCTTCACTGGCGCGGTATCATCACCAGCCACCTGGTAGTCGGAGTTCCAAAATTGGCACATTGCGTTGTTGCAGCTGCGGAACTTTTCCTTCCGCCGTACAAGAGGTACGTCTACAGGAAAAGTCCTTGCGCGCCTAGCACTGTACTCAATTTGGAAACTCCTCGATTTGTTCTCACTGCTGAAAATTATTCTAAGATCATAAAAGCAAAACATCCACCGTTATTAGACGGTGGATGTTGCTTTTTAGTTAAATATTTTTGATAATGGTAGGACCTGCATGAAGTCAATTATTTGTACATCACTCTTTCAACTCGCAGCGCTAGTTGTCATCATTTATTTTGCGTTTGGTACCTTGGTTGCCAGTGCAAGTTTTGGTATCACTCCACCGTATGTTCGTAACACGAGCCTGACGCGAAATTCAACGTACGAACAGCAAATCCTCCTTGTTCGTGGTGATCCTAATACACCACTTAATGCGCAGATAATTGTTGATGCACCAGAGATTCAAGACTGGATTGAAATTGTCGAAGGCAACAGTATTCTCTTGCCTCGTGGTGAACAAAAAGTTCCGATGACGGTCCGCATTAAAGTGCCAAGTGATGCTAAGTACCAAGAGTATGAAGGTAAGATTCGTATTCGAACACAAGCAACCGACGATCAAGTAGCAGAAGGAGTAGTTAGTATTTCTCTTGGAGCACAAGTTGATATTTCATTGAATGTTATTGATCGGGTCATCGAAGATTTTCGGGTGCGTAAAATTGATGTGTCTGATCTTGATGCGGGACATAAATTAGGTTGGTTGTTTTTCCCGGGAAAGATTCAATTTAAGATGTCGCTTGAAAATACTGGAAACGTAAACATTGCACCGTCTGATGTACAATTCAAAATTTATGACCGTACGGGTGCAGTGTTGCTTGAAGAAACCCATCATACTAATCGACTGAAAAAAATTGATCCGTATCTCACCGGTGAGATTACTGCGTATTTGCCAACCCGATTACCGGCCGGTAGTTACATGGCACGTTACACTATTTTTAATAATGAAGAAATTAAACAAGAAGGTGAACTCAACCTCAGTATTTTGCCGTACGGCACGTTACAAACAGCTGGGTACGGATTTGGCGGTCTTTCCATTCCACACAAAATTTCAATCCTTCTACCAATCTTCGCAGTGCTGATTGCTGTTCTCTACGTTATTTACTACCGTCGCAAAGCACGTCATGATGACGGGCTCGTGCACTAAACTATGATGAGCCCTTCTCTCTATCATCAACTACTGCTTGTAGTATTAGCTTTTATCGTCGCTCCCATCAGTTACGTTATTGCAGCTGCCGAAATTACGGGCACCGCTACAACCACTATCACCTTAAGTATCTGCGGGAATGGTCTCGTTGATGCTTCTGAGAATTGTGACGTGCCGGGAGAGACTGGTGTGTACAGTACCACTATCACGGGTCGACAGTGCAGTGTGAGCTGTCTCTTTGGGCCATACTGTGGAGATGGTATTTTACAAACTCAGTTTGCCGAAGAGTGTGACGACGCCAACAACACCAGTCTCGACTTCTGTTCAGCTACCTGCAAGATTGAGCCGGCGGGGAGTGGAGGTGGTGGATCTTCAGGAGGAGGTGGTAGTAGTGGAGGAGGGGAGCGTGATTTGGGTGAAACGCAAGTAAGCGTGAGTGGTTTAGGATATCCCAATCAAACCATCAACTTTTTACTTGATACTAAATCAATTGGTTCGGTTCGTGCCAATACCACCGGACGCTTTGAATTTGCCGCCAACGCATCACCCGGAACTGCTACGTTAGGGGTCTGGGCGCTTGATTCAAGTGGTACCCGCTCTATTACACTTAATAACACGTTTGACGTCACTCAAGGTGCTGTAACGAACGTAGGCGGGCTTATCTTGCCTCCGACTATCAAGGTAGACAACGCCAAGCCAGTTCCGGGTACACCAATTGTGATCAGTGGACAAAGTGTGCCGTCAACTAAAGTAGAAATTTATTTTAATAACAATGTGCGTGTTGAATCTACGCAAAGTGGAACTGATGGGAAATACACTCTCTCGTTACCGTCAGGCACCTTGCCTAACGCTGAATATACCCTCCGGGCTCGTTCAATATCAGGAACACCACCGTTGTTAACCCAAAGTGGTTACAGTAGCTCTCTACAACTGTTTGTGGGAGTTGATGGTAAAGCGACTTCACCGTCTGACCTTAGTCGGGATGGTAAAGTAAACCTCGTCGACTTTTCGATTCTGATTTTCTGGTGGCAAACAGCTGGTGGAGATTCAAACCCGCCCGCAGACATTAATGGGAATGGGAGGGTGAGTCTTGAAGACTTCTCCATTCTACTCTTCAACTGGACCGGATAAAACGTCTGAAAACGGCACATTGCGTTGTCGCTGCTGCGGCACTTTTCCTTCCGCCGTACAAGAAGTACGTCTACAGGAAAAGTCCTTGCGACTCCTAGCACTGCACTCGTTTTCAGACGTTTTACTATATTTAAAATTTATTTTTTTTGTAAAGGTTATATTTTTATAAAAATTTTTCTACAATTTCGTTGGTTTGTGTATAAGTTTTCTAAAAATTATTTTGTGCAGTATACAATGAGGGGGTACTTGTTTTGGGGGTATCATTTAGGATGCCATAGCTACTTTGCTGTAGCTAAATGACCTTCAGCCGGGAGTTCCGAAACAGGTATGCGTACCATTCCAAATTAGTAATCGGTGTGGAGACTGTATTACGGCCTTGGTTTGTAAAAGTCAGGAGTGTCGTGTGTGTTTTGTACATGCATACGAACACAATGTTGCGCTAATACAACGTAGAGAAACATATGAGTAGAACGAATACCACGTTCGGGCTACTCCAAGCTATTGCAGCGACAGCTATCCTCGCCATTTTGTTATGGTCAGTTGGATTGCCGTCATTCCGTTTTGCGGAAGCTGCAAGTGTCACGTCGCTTAGCGACACCTTGTCAGATTCAGCACCTAGTGTTGGATCAAATCACACCCTCACCTTTGTAACTCCTACCGGGATTGCAACAGGTACAACCATTACAATTAGTTTAGCGAATGGACCGTTTTTACTTGGAAGCATCAACTTTGCTGATGTCGACGTGCTTGATGACACCACTAATCTTAGTGTTGGCGCAGGTTGCGGTGGCGCTCAAGAAGTTGGTTTTGCAACTAGTTCAAACCTCATAACGCTAACTTTTTGTCCTGCTAACGGAGCTTCAATCGCACCATTGGGCACGACTACCATTTTGATTGGTAATCATGCTTCGTTTGGAACTACAGGAACAAATCAGCTAACTAATCCAACAGTAGGATCATATGAAATTGATATTACTGCGGGAGCAAGTGACACTGGTTCAACTCGCGTAGCGATTATTGCACCGGTTATTGTAACTGCTGCTGTTGATACAAGCTTTACCTTTACGGTAGCTGGTCTTGGCGGAGGAACTGATGTAAATAGTGTTGTTACGACTGGAACATCCACCGCAACAACCATTCCATTTGGTTCACTTACTGCAGGCAATGCATCATCAGCTGCTCAACAATTAAGTGTGTCTACAAACTCAAGTTATGGGTTTGCAGTAACAGTTACTGCTGATCAACAACTAACTTCATCAGCCGGAGCTGACATTGATGGATTCATTGATGGAGTGTATACAACTACACCTGTCGAATGGGCATCACCAACTGAGTCAATCAGTGATGAAGATACGTGGGGTCACTGGGGTATCACCTCAAATGACGAAACGTTTGGTCTTAGTGATCCGTTTAACGTAGGGGGAGCAGGCAATCGTTTTGTTTCAGCATCAACGACACCTGTTCAAGTATTTCGACATGACGGACCAGCCGATGGACTTACCCAAGATGTTGGGCGAGCCAGCGTGGCCTATCAAGTAGAAATATCTGCTTTGCAAGAAGCGGGAACTGATTACACTGCTACGCTGACATACGTAGCAACTCCAGTATTCTAAACAAATAGTGGATCCAAGCTTGGAGTACAAGCAATAAACCCTATCTCCCACCACGAGTAGGGTTTTTGCTTTGTGTACAAAATGCTTTAGGGGGAGATGAATGCGTTATACTATAAGAACATGAGGTATTTCTTTACTGTTCTAGTCGCCATAGCTTGTTTGTACGCGCCTCATAGTGAGGCCGCTACGTTATACATGGACCCCAATACCGCCAGTTTAAATCGTGGTGATGCGGTGAAGATTTCAGTTCGATTAGATACTGATGAAGCGGCTGGTGAGTGCATTAATGCCATCGATGCGGTTATTTCCTATAGTGACAGTATTATCCCGGTAGATATTTCAGTGGGAAAATCTATTTTGCCAATTTGGGTTGAAGCGCCCGTCATTAACAAAGAAAACAAAACTATTAGTTTTGCTGGTGGTATCCCAAATGGGTACTGCGGTCGGGTAGTCGGTGATCCAAATCTTACCAATACGCTCGTTGAGTTATTTTTCCGAGCACCAGGTCTTCAGGTGGGCGGTGGTGAGCAACGGTTTACCGGTACGGTGCAATTTACCGATGCAACAACTGCCTATTTAAATGATGGTTTGGGTACTAAAGCCAATCTCCGGACACTCGGAGCAATATTATCTTTAGCCGATACAGTAGGCTCAGAAATAGTTGATCCGTGGCGAGGAGATGTACAATCAGACACCATTCCACCCGAGGAATTTAGTGCTTCAGTGGAGACTATAAATAACGAGTGGTATGTTGTGTTTAATACCACTGACAAACAAACGGGTATTAGTCATTACGAAGTGATTGAAGAATCGCAACGTGAGTCGAATCTCTTTGGTTTTGGTGCTGCGAACGCTCCATGGGAAGAAGTTCGCAGTCCACATCGTTTGAAAGATCAAAAGCGTGCTAGTGTGGTGCGGGTAAAAGCTATCGATAAAGCGGGAAATGAGTATGTGGCCACTATTCCAGTTGATGAATCACGGGTGGTAGGAACATGGTCACGAACTGAAATGGGTATTATCGCTGCCGGGGTAGGTGTTCTGCTTGTAATATTACTGCTCGCAGTGATTGCTCGACGTAGACGAAAGGTACAACAGATTCCTGAAACAGTTACTACCACGGAAATTCAATAATATTTTACTATGTTCCTTTATTTATTTTTACCCCGAAGATACCGTCTGCTTGTACTAAGAGTTTGCGTCTGTATCAGTGTGGTATTTTTACCATTTCTCGCTCAAGCCGCTAGTTTGTCAGTAGCTCCGGGAACGGGGGTGTATAAAACAGGCGCAACGTTTTCAGTCAGTGTACTGGTTAATACTGCCGGCACCCCCGTGAACGCTGCTGATGGAACACTTGCATTTAATCCCAAGGAACTTTCGGTCGTGAGTGTGTCGCGCGGTTCATCTATTTTTAATCTCTGGACAACAGAGCCAACATTTTCAAATACCGCCGGAACAGTTAGTTTTAGTGGCGGTGTGCCAACCGGCTATACCGGCGCAAGCGGGAATGTGTTTGTGGTAACGTTCCGCGCCCTTACTTCAGGCACTGCGCGTGTCTCGCTTACAGGAGCTTCCGTGTTAGCGGCTGACGGCCGGGGTACTAATGTGCTCACCAATATGAATGGCGGGACGTACACCCTGTCTGCCGTTGAATCTCAACCTGCACCAGAAGTAATTGTCGAGTATGTCGCGCCAGCTAACACCCCAAGCGCGCCACAAATCACCTCAACCACTCACGCTAAAGACGGCGCCTGGTCTAAAGAAAAAACTGCTGTTTTCTCCTGGAGTGTCCCCGGCGGAGTAACATCGGTTCGGACTTCAATTGATAAAAGTCCCGTAGCAGTACCAACGAAGGTCTACGATACACCGCTTCGAACCCTCACCATTCCAGATCTAGATGAAGGAGTCTCGTATCTCCACGTACAATTTAAAAACGCTGATGGGTGGGGTAAAGTTGCGCACTATAAAGTAGCCGTTGACTCAGAAAAGCCAGAATCATTTGAAATTAAAACAGCGGAAGGAATTGATGCCTACAATCCGGTACAAACGTTAGTCTTTGATATCAAAGACGCAACCTCACCCGTAGCCCTCTTTAAAGTGCAAATCGATGGTGCCGAAGCGTTTGAAGTGACTGCCACCACTTCGCCTGCCCGGGTGACGTTACCAGTTCTTGAACCAGGCTACCATACGGTAGTGGCAGAAGGGTTTGATGGGTCAGGTAATTCACTCATTGCCACCTACTCATTTACCATTACCTCGTTTGATAAACCGGTAATTACTGAATTTCCTGACACGCTTAATGCGGGCACCGTACCAGTTATTCGCGGTACAACCAAGCCACAAGCTACTGTAACCGCTACCATTGCTCGGGCTGAAGGTGAACCGATGACTGTAGAAACAACAGCTGACGCAAATGGGCAATTTAGTATTATCCCTGATGATGAATTTGAAACTGGTGTGTATACGGTGAGCGTAGTCGCAACTGATGAATTAGGTGCTCGTAGTGAACGATCAGATGAAATTAAAATTAAGGTTACAGAACCAGGATATATTGCGGTCGGAAATTTCCTGATCAGTTTCTTGTCGGTGCTGATTCCATTAATTGCTCTGTGTGTCTTAACGTGGCTTACATTGCTCTACAGTGTGGCCAAAATGCGTCGAACCAAAAAAGCTGTCATTGTTGAATCAGAAGAGGCTTCGATGATGCTCTCCACAGAATTTAGACATTTAGACCAAGTTATTGCCGAACAGGAAGAATTGATGAAAAAAAGTCGAAAAACGAATAAACTTACCCTGGGAGAAGAAAAGCTCTTTAGTGAATTAAAAGCTGCCATCAAAGAAGCCAAGCTTCGCGTTGGAAAAGAAGTGGACGACGTTACTCATCTGTTTAAAAAATAATTGACTGTATGCCTACCAACACGAAACGAATTACCAGTATCATCATACTGCTTATTATCGGCATAGGAATTTGTTTGTATGCACTCCCGCGTTACATTGAAAAAGCGCACAAAGAAACGATTACACGCTTAGAAACCGCAGTCACCGCTCAAGAGATGCGATTAAATGAGCTCGCTGAACTAACCCGGTCTAATGGAGCTGATGCAATTACTGATCGTTTTGTGGCTGATTGTAAAGCAGTTGAGCGGCAGCGATTTGATTCATTACTCGATTTACTTTCGAAGAATATTTCTAACTCAGAATTAAATGAACTAAATAGTCTCTTTTTTAAGTGTGGAAGCTTTTACGCTGACCGCAAATCAACCATGGCTATCAAGTTAGCACAAGAAGTTGACCACCTTGATACGTTACAAAACTTGCAAGCGTCAGTGGCTACCTTGCCTGAAAAAAGTCTTAACACGCTGTCTACCTGGAAAGAAATTTCCGAAGCAGAATTAAAGACCGCTGAATACTTCAATACCCTCGTTGATTTGCAAGGAAGTATTATTACTGATTTACTCGGAGGTAAACGATCTGATTCGCCAGAACTAGTGGCTACGTTAACGGAGGTAAACTCAGTGCGTGGACAAATGCTGGTATTAAGCAAACAAATCGAAGTAAATAAGACCAAGCTTCAATAGGTATGTCATTGTTTCGGAGAGCTTTAATAAAAGTTTTTCCCACACTGGGTCTCCGAAACTCTTCTACAGTTCGGTACGCCTTTTCGTTTTTATTTGTATTTGCAGCTTTGGCGAGTATTGCAGCGGTAAGTAGTACGAAAGGCTCATACATAAAAATTGTCCCGAGTACCACCGCTGTTGAGGTGGGGACACAGTTTACCCTTACTGTGTATGTGTATGCTGACGCTCCGATTAATGCGATTGATATTAGCATGCTGTATCCGGAGGAGAGTATTGAAATCTTGGGAATTGATAAGGGAGACTCGGTTATTACCCTCTGGACTGAAGAACCATTTGTAAAAGATGGGGCGGTAGTATTACGCGGAGGAACCTATCAACGTGGGTTTGTCGGGGAACACAAAATTGCGATTGTAAATGTTAAAGCCAAAGTAGCGGGGAGCGCCCAATTTCTTGCGGGAGAGGTTAAGTTACTCGCCGGGGATGGAAAAGGGACGAGTGTTAAAGCCGACACCAGTAAAGCCAGCATTACCACTAATGTTTATGAAGCGGGAACTAAGCCTGCGAGCTCATTTGAAGGCTCAACCACTGTCGTGATTGTGACCGATATTGATGGGGATGGAGTGGTATCGCTTAAGGATATTAGTTCGTTTATGGCTAATTGGGTGAGTAAGGCGCAAAAATTTGATTTTAATAATGATGGAGCGATGACATTTAAGGATTTTTCAATCTTACTTTCAGACTTTTTTACGCAATAAGCCTTTGCTACTGTTAATAAAAACAGTTATTTGGTTGACTATACCTGGTATTATAACTTAGATGGGAATTGAACTACGAACCGTGAATTCGTAGTTCAAAAAGGCTGCAAAGCCAATGACAGGAAAACAATTTCAAAAAAATAAAGAACCACGTCAGGTATTGCTCTACCGTAACGTGTTTTATTCCCGTGTATCTACTGCGGCAGTTTTGTGCTTGCTGGCCTCTTTTGTACTGCAACCGTTTGAACGCATTTATGCGTCAGAAACCGTTGCCCCGCTTGTTATAGAGGACAGCTCGATTCCAAATCTAGCCGTTGATGCCGCTCTTTCGTCGGAGGTAGAGACTGAGTCAGAAATAGTTGAAACAACGATTGAGGAGCCAGCAGAAACTACTGACAGTGTTTCTAATTTGACAGAATCTGAAGGTGAATCGGTAGCTGAAGTGACTGAGCCGATTATGACTGAAGAAGTGGTAACAGATGTAACAGATACTGAGACGACTACACCATCTGATAATGCAGAAACAGACCCTCTATTTATTGGTCCGATTCAATCAGAAGAAGTTACTCCTGATACTGAAGGTAATGGTGAAAGTAGTGAATCCTCAACGACTACAGAATTTACCGATGAAGAAATTCAAGAACTGATAACACCCGCCGATGAAATTCCGGATGTAACGGTCAGTGAAGGCGTGGCAACCGTAACCGAAAATACGGTAGCGATTTCAAACGTCTACAGTGACGCGACGATGCAGTTTAATAAGAGTGATTGTGTAACGGTAGAAGACGGATCGTTTTATTGCCAAGTCAAAAAAGAAGAAAAAGCCACCGAAGCAGATGGCTTGTTTGCCATGCAAGACATTGATGGTGACTTAGAAATATTTGTGCGTAAAAATGGAGAGCTCTCGCAATTAACATTTAACACTATTGATGACGCAGCGCCGTACTTTGATAGCTCTTCCAATTCAATTGTGTGGCATCGTTTAATTAATGATCGATACCAAATTATTTCATATTCAATTCAAGAACAAACAGAAGTTCAGCTAACCGCTGATGCTGTAAATAACATGGAGCCAAGTCGGTCTGGTCCTCACACGGTGTGGCAACGATGGAATAATGACAATTGGGACATCGTGTTGTACGACGGTACAGAAACGCTCTTCATTACTGATAGTGGTATGCATGATATTGCGCCAAAGGTAAAAGGAGATTTAGTAATGTGGAATCGTCTGCATCCTGATACGACGCAAACCATCGAACTGTATGATATTGCGACCAAAGAATTTACCACGATTAGTGATACTGAAGGAGGGGCTCTCTCTAACCCGCGAATGGTGTTGGTGTATGAAACAGAATTTGAAAATGGTGATGTGGTTACTAAAGGATATGATGTTGAGACTGGTGAAATCACTCCTATTACTAGTAAGGCAGCGGAAATTCCTGATGAGTTACCCGAGCCGGATGCAACAGGAGAAACGAGAGCCTTGCTACCAGTTAAAAATCCAACCAAAGAAGATGGTGAGCTAGGTGATGAAGTATTTCCTGAATTCACTCCGCCCGCTACTTCGACACCACCAACCATAGAGCCAGGTGATTTAGTTATCTCTTCTTCAACGGTACCTGAAGTGATTACGGTACCAACTACTTCGACCACTACTGATAATGCTGACTTCACGTTAGATTTAACAGTTCCAGAAATTTCTCCCGAGGAAGCGTCCATGACGATTGCAATTCCTGCCTATGTGCCAGAAGCAACTTCAACGGTCATAGAAGTAGAACCGGCCACTGTGGACGCAGAAATAGAGACGAGTACCACAACCATATCGACACCGTAAAGTGTGGTCTAATATACGCTCTCTACACCTAGCAGTTTGAGTCACTCAGAAAGCATGAGAAAATATTCCCATGGGGAGGTATCCTTCGTTTTTTAATTGTAACTGGCGTCACCAAGCCGTCTCGGCTTTGTTACTGGTTGTTACTGTAGTGAGCCAATTGGCTTTTGTGGAATTTCTGATTCCCGCCATTACTGAAGCAGCCGTGGTGACTATCGATAACAACGTCAGTCTGACCGCTACCGAGCACTTATTTGCGGGTTCGCAAACAGTTTTTACGTCTGATCAGGTGGGCTATAAATTTTATGTCGACAATGCTGGAACCTGTGTCTATAGTAAAACTACTAATGGAGGTACTTCCTGGGGGGCAGCTGTAACAGTAGATAGTAAAACAGACTGTACAAGTATATCGGTGTGGTACGACGGGTGGACACCAGGACTGACTACTGCCTTTATTCATATTTCGACGATGGATGTAGGCTTAGATGATTTATGGTACAACCGACTTGATACCTCTTCCGACACGTTGCAGTTAGGGACTACGCCAACGAGTACCGTTGCAAGTTCAGGACAAGTTCCAACGTATGTTGCGGGAACTAACGAACAAGCTATTAGTCGGGGAACCGACGGGACTATTTATATGGTAGCTTCTGACGCCAATGATTCATTTATCGTGCGGTGCACAAGTGCTTGTAATACGGGTACCAATTGGTCTGAAGCAGGGGCACCTTTTCTTGAGCTTGATAATGATTGGAGTATTATGATGCCATTGATTGGTGGCAACATGCTTCTGATTAATCGTGATATTTCAGCTGATGATATTCGAACGCGGGTGTGGAATGGAAGTAGTTGGTCGGTCAGTTGGCTTACGGTGGATGCGAGCGCAATTGAAAGTGCCACGTATGACGTGGGTATGGCTGCGACACAAGATCATGATAGTGGTGACATCTATTTAGTGTACACGGCTGATAACGATAGTTATACCGTTAACGACCACGATATTCGCAGTGCCAAATATGTCAGTGGCTCTTGGACCAGTACCACAAATATTTTCACCAACTCAACCCGTGGGTTAACCGGTATTGCAATTTCGCTTGATACGAACACCGACACAATTTATGCAGCCTACGGCTTACGAACCACGCCGAACAATGGTGCTACTGGTAATGTATATTACGCAACTACAACGAGCGCCATGTCTTCATGGAGTGCTGAACGTGGTCCGGTCAATTCAGTTGCGGGTGATATGTACGGTATTGATATGAACTTGATGAGTGAAGAACGGATTTACGTTACCTGGGAAGATCCGTCACCCGATGATATTTTTGGAGAAACAATTGCGGACGTTGCGCCCGTAACAAAACTTTCAACCTTAGGTACAGCCACCGCGAGTGTGACGGGCAGTACATCAAACTTTTATACTGGTGGAACTTTTGTTATTAAAGAAAGTCAGGCTAGTCGTAACGTAACTAACATAGTGGTTTCTGAAAGTGGTACGGTTGACGCTGCTAATGCCATTAAAAATGTAAAACTTTTGTATGACGCAGATATTAGTGCGCCTTATGATTGTGCCAGTGAATCCTATAGCGGGTCTGAAGCACAGTATGGAAGTACGGACCTTAACGGGTTCTCAGGCAGTGATGGTTCTTCAGCGTTTGGAGATTTAATAAATATTAGTCCGACCCGTGCGTTATGTGTGTACGTCGTCGTTGACGTACTTGATGCTGCGATTAGCGCCACTACTTTGCGAATTTCAGTTAATAATCCACCTGGAGATATTTTGGTTTCAGGGGGTGGGATAGTGACGCCCGCTACGGCAGTTTCATTTGTTACCAGCACACTCATTAATAACGATACCCTTACCCAAACCCACTATCACTGGCGAAATGACAACGGGAATGAAGTTGGCGCAACCTCGGCTACCGGAGGCACTCCTGATACTCCAATTGCAGCGTTATTGCAAAACAGCCCACGACGTCTGCGGGTGCAGGTTTCAAACGAAGGATCGCTTTCCAGTCCCGCGACCCAATTACGTCTTGAGTACGCTGAAGCCGCACCGACCTGTGATGTGGCTACCGGGTGGACCGATGTGAACGGTGCTAATGATGCGTGGAATATGTTTGATTCGAGTTTTGTTACCAATGGCACAGATACCACCGATATTTCTGTCGCGAGTGGTGGTATGGCTAACGAAAACACAACCTTCTTAAGTCCTAACGGCGGACAACTTGATACCACTTCACAAACCAGCGGGTTAACGTTTGCTACTACTAACTTTACAGAAATTGAGTACGCTATCGTAGCGTCTACTTCAGCCTCTCAAGGTACTACCTACTGTTTCCGCGTCACGAGTAGTGGGGCTGAGCTACCTGTCTATAGCGTGTACCCCCAAGTAACGGTCTCTGCTGACGTAACGGTTACCACGACTGGCACTCAAACCTTAACCGCTGTCATTCCCTCAACCAACTTTAACGTTGGTGGTACGTTTGCGTTTACTGAGAATATTGCTTCGAGAAATATCACTTCAATTACCGTAACGGAAAACGGTACCATTGATGCGTCGAGTACACTTGATAACATTAAATTAGTTTACGATTTAGATACCAGCGCCCCGTACAACTGTGTGAGCGAAACCTATGGGGGAGCTGAGACACAATTTGGTGCTACGGATACCAATGGTTTTTCAGGTAGTAATGGTAGCTCCACTTTTTCTGGTACGGTAGCTATTTCTACTACTCAGGCAGCATGTTTTTACACGGTGGTAGATATTACTTCTAGCGCTGCTAACGGCGAGACCATTCAAATTGAATTAAGTAATGGTGGAAATGATGTTGTGGTCTATACCGGATCAGTGGGTCCGACGACACCGATATTACTTTCCGGAACAACCACCTTATCTGGAGCGATTTTAGCGCAAACCGGTTACCATTGGCGGAGCGATACGGGAAGTGAAACAACAGCCCCGTCAGCAAGTGGCGGAACTGAGAATACGTTAGTTACTGAACATCCAGCGAGTAGTTCTATTCGGTTACGTTTAGGTGTGAGTAATGAGGGCGCAGCGCCATCAACCGGTACATTGTATGTACTAGAGTTCGGACCAAAAATTACCACCTGTAGTGCAGTGAGTGTTTGGACCAGTGTGGGCGCCAGTAGCGACGACTGGAATATGTTTAATTCCGCGAACCTCACTGACGGGGGAAATACTACTAATATTGCTATCGCAACGGGGGGAGTGAGCGACGGTAATACTACGTTCCTCACACCAAACGGAGGAATTAAAGAAACATCAGCTACGACGACGGGCATCTCCCTTACAACCACTCAGTTTACTGAGCTTGAATACAGCATCACGTCTACTGGAGTTACCGCTGCTAACACTACCTACTGTTTCCGAGTTACGAGTTCGGGTTCGGCGTTAAATCAATACGATAATTTCGCTGAAATCACCACCGCACCAAGGCGCGACTATAAAGTGCAGCGCGGCACGAGTAACGTTACCGGTACGGGACTTACTTTAACTGCCGGCGTTGATTACACCGCTCCGTCTGCTTCCAGCTCAGCCTTTGTACGTATAACTAATACGCAAATAACTGGTGCTGGAAAAAATACTTTAGGAGCTGCTCAAAATGCTCGTGACGTTACCGCGCACATTAGTAACCCTACCAATCTGTTAACCAGTTTTACAATATCTCGACCAACCGGAGCGATTAATAACACGCAAGTCTATTGGGAGATTGTAGAGTTTATTGCAGACCCAGGAACTGACAATGAAATGATTGTCCGCGGTGGGGGAACTGTCTCTTTTGCGAGTGCCTCAACGACTGCTACCGGTACGGTAGCTTCGGGCGTTGTTACTAATAGTGACGTGGTCGTATTTATTACCGGTATAACGAATCGCGATGCAACGCGAAACCTTTATTATGCGGGAGCAGTAACCGCGCAGTGGGATAGTGCTTCGGGACGACCGGTCTTCACGAGAGGAGCTGGGGGGGCATTGGTGGATGTGAGTTACGCGGTAGTCGAATACACCGGTATCAACTGGAATATACAACGAGTCCAGCACACCTATGCTTCAAGTACGGTGATTGAGACTGAACCAATCACGTCAGTAAACAGTCTAGCTCGAACATTCATTCACACTCAAAAAAGAATTAATGCACTCGGTAACGTCAATAACTACGGTCAAGAAGTCTGGCTTTCAAGTATTGGTGCTATTTCATTTAAATTGGAAGATGCGGCGACAACACCGGCTTCCCATACTGCGGTTGTGTGGGTAATTGAAAACCAGCAGACGAGCGCGGGCGCGATGAAAGTCCAGCGCAGTAACGGGAACACTACAGACGGTACTGAACCGGTAGTCTTATCAATTCCAATTTTCACCCCGCTTGAAACCGTCACCAACGCATCCATTTGGGGCACCGCGCGCGTAGTTGGGGCCAACTCCAACTTCCCGCTGGCGATGTCGGGACTGACTATTACTTCTACATCAACCTATACCTTATGGCGCAGTGAGGCCACAGCGGGGTTATTAACCTATCGAACCGAGGTAGTGGAGTGGCCGATTAATGGTCTGGCAGTTCGGCAAAATTACTACCGTATTTATGCAGATAATAATGCACTTACGCCTTCTGATCCTTGGCCACCAGGAGTAACTGATTTAGGAGAAAATACACCGCTCTCGATTACCGATCAGCCGTTAGGTGAAGCAGATCGTGTGCGGTTACGAATGTCCCTTAAAATTTCAAACGCAAATCTTCCGGCTGGTTTATATAATTTTAAATTACAATACGGGTTGCGTTTAACGTCGTGTTCGGCAGTTGGTACGTGGACCGATGTCGGCGCTAGTGGCGGATCGTCAGTTTGGCGTGGATACAACGCAACAGGAACCACAAATGGTACTAGTCTCTCAATTAACCCGCCGACGGGAGGTGACTTACTATTGTCCGTATCAGATGTGGCAGGAAGCTACGTTGAAGAAAACCCAGCACCAGCAAACCCCTACAGTGCAAACCCTAATGATGATGTCGAGTATGATTGGCAATTGGAACATAATGGCGCCATTGAACGCAGTACGTATTGTTTTAGAATGGTACAAGGTGACGGCACGACGCTTGATGGGTATTTAAATTACCCGCAAATTCGAACGGCTGGCTTTACACCGTTGATTCAAAACTGGCGCTGGTACGACGACACTAATGTAGAGACTCCAACTGTATCGCTGGGGGCCGAAAATACTTCACCAATTGAAATTCAAAATGATAACAGCCTGGCATTACGACTAACCTTAGGTGAATCAAAAAATGTTCGTGGTCAAAATATTAAATTTAAATTACAGTACGATGACAATCCTAATTTTACTAATCCACGTGATGTAACGTCGAGCTCAACCTGTAGTGCTACCTCTACGTGGTGTTATACCAATGCAGGAGCTTTGGATAACGCAACGATTACTACTAAAGTACTTACCGACGCTGATGCTTGTTCGGGAGCTGTTGGTAATGGTTGTGGTACCCATAACACGAGTGGGGTGTATGTTACCGGAGACACCCATTTGCCGGGGGCCAATCGTGAGTATGCATTTTATGTTAAACAAGTCATAGCTCGAGTTGGGGTCGTATATTACTTCCGGGCCTACGATATTCTCAATGAAGTTGCGGTACCGTTAGATACCGGCGAATCTTATCCAAGCTTAGTCTCAGAAACAGCCAAGTTAACATTGACCATCGCAGGACTGCCAACAGGTACTACTACTGCGGGTGTAGTGACCACCGCTACCTCAACGCCAACGGCGATTAACTTTGGATTTATTCCGATTAATACGCCGTGGTATGCCGCGCACCGCGTCACGCTTACCACAAACGCTACCGAAGGCTATCGCGTACTAACCTTTGCTCGTCAACAGTTAGTTAATTCGTATGGTACCGCTATCAACTCGATTACCGGCACAAACGCCACCCCAACCAGTTGGGCTACGGGGTGTGTTGTTGCTGCACCGGGATGTATTGGGTACCACACCACGGACGCTACCTTAGCGTCAGGATCAACACGGTTTTCACCGCTTGATAGTTTTGCGGGCTTGGAAACTACCCCGCGAGAAATTATGTATAGCTCCATTCCGGCTAATGATGTTCATGATATTCTATACAAAGTAAGTGTCAGTCAAAGTCAGCCAGCTGGTGAGTATGAGACGGAGATTGTCTACCTTGCGGTACCAACCTATTAACCTATGAAATATTTATTTTTCCTGCTTTTCCTCCTATTTGGTCAGACAGTTATAGCGGCTGATTATGCGGTGACGCCCCTTTTGATTGAAAATACCGTTGAGCCGCGTGACATGTCCGAAGAGACAGTTAAAATTACTAACACCAGCAGTCGAAAACTCCGCATTTTTCCGACCGTTAATCAAATTACCTTAGGTGAAGGTGGGGAAATTAAATCGTTTGTCCCACCGTCAATGAGTGATAACACTACCAGTATCACTAGTTGGATTTCCGTAACGAGAGGTAGAGTAGAAATTAATCCCGGTGAAACCATAAAAATACCGGTCAGTATCACCGTAAACCCCAATGCAGTAGCAGGCGAATACCATGCTTTTATCGGATTTGCCGAAGGTTCTAAACGTGATGAAGCTGAAGCTTTGGTAATGGCGGGGAGAGCTCCGGGGGTAGTGGTGCGGCTGTCTTTAGTAGAAAAGCGCTCAGAATATTTACGCCTCAATCGGTTTGTGATTGATCGGTTTGTTACCAATCATGAAAACGCTACCGTATCGTATGAGCTAGAGAACGTAGGGGGGTTACCTATCACTCCGACTGGTGAAGTAATTTTTTATGACAGTCGCGGAGTAGAAATTGCAGCCATTGACATAAATTCAGAAAATAAGAGTATTCAAGCCAATAATACCGAAAAATTCTCCCAAACATTGCCTGATGTGGGTACCATTGGTCGACGAAAAGCCTTGCTTAATATAGAGTATGGAACAACCCAACGGGCTAATTTGTACGATACTACTTACTTTAATGTAGTACCGTTAGTGCCCCTCATTGTGTTGTTTATTATAGTATTGTTACTCTCAATACTCTTAGTGTTGTACTATCACAAACGAGGCAATCAACCACTTGATATCGAACATGAAGAAGTTTCAGTCTATGTGCGCAACGGTACCACCGCTACACAATACGATCATGACATTAACCTTAAAAAATAGTTTCCGTTTTTTTGTTCTGATACTTTTTTTGTTGTCCGGGATCACAACGGTTTTTGCTCAAACACCCGGTCAAGCGCAAACCTTAAGTGTTTCGCCAACCTTGTTTCAGATGACCGCAAACCCAAGTCAGGTGTGGAGTAGTGAAATTAGAGTTATTAACGTTAATGACTATCCCATTACCGTCTATCCGCAGGTCGTAAATTTTGCACCGTCTGGTGAATCAGGGCAAGGTGATTTGATTCCAATTTTTGCGAGCGAGACCAAAGGGCAAACCTTGGCCGAGTGGGTAACTTTGTCCTCAACGTCGGTCGTCATTGCGCCTCAGCAAACCGCTAATATACCGTTTATGGTGCAGGTGACGGCAAATCCAGCACCTGGTGGTCATTACGCTGCGATTCTCGTGGGAACGAAACCACCAGAAACCAGTAGTGGGGCAGCCCAAGTACAAACAGCCCAATTTGTTACATCATTATTATTTGTTCGTATCTCAGGTGACGTCATTGAAAAAGGTGGAATCCGTGAGTTTACCACTATCAAAAGTTTATATTCAGAACCAGCGATTGATTTTGAAGTTCGATTTGAAAATACCGGTAATGTTCACTTGCAACCGCAGGGTGATATTACTATAACTAATATGTGGGGAACCAAACGAGGGGTGATTCCGATTAATTATCAAACCCACTTTGGCAATGTGCTCCCTAATAGTATTCGAAAATTTAGTTTTACCTGGACCGGTGAAAAATCTTCCTATGATATTGGACGCTTTAAAGCGATTGCCACCTTAGGGTATGGGGAAGATACAAAAAACTTTGCTACTAGCACCACGTACTTTTGGGTCATACCCCTAAAACAAATTTCCATAGTTATTTTAGTACTCTTGCTACTATTTTGGTTCTTTAGTTTTGCTATCAAGATTTACATTAGACGCATGTTGATTTTAGCGGGCGTTGATCCAAATGTACGCCTCACGCGAAAGAACACTAGTGTCTATGGTAAACACACAGAGATACCAGCAAAAACAGTAATTATTAGACGCTATCAAACCGTCACCGGACCAGTTCGTTTTGGAATTACTGAATTGGTCAGAAATTTACGAACCGTCAAAGCTCCCCGCGAAGTAGTGATAGTTATGTATCGGTTCCTGGTACGCTATCGATTGTTTGTGGTGGCTGTAGCGGTTGTTATATTCCTTCTTTTTTGTGCCGCCTGGTTTTTTGGAGAGAATAATACCAAGTCTCGTCCGTACGAAGTAACTATTAATAACCCCGATGCCTCTGTTAAAATTTCATCCGAACAAATTGTATATAACACGTTACCGGAATATATTATTACCGATGATGATGTAACGGTACAAGATTTGCCTTTTTCCTTAGAAATCATAAATAGTAGCGGTGTACCGGGTTTGGGAGCAAAAAATCGTAAACGTCTTGAAACTCTGGGGTACACGGTTGATACCTTGCGCAGTGAACTAGACCGGGCGGATGCTAAAACAGTGATTGTGTACAATCCCCAAAACCAAGAAGCGGCACTAACCCTTAGTAAAACCTTGTTTGGAGCCTTACTTTCAAGTGATGTCGCCACTCCAGACAACCTCGTAAAAATCTATGTCGGGAGCGAAGTGGGACAGTAACGGTGTATAATAGAGAGTAAGGATTACTAATTACTTTTTTTCTATGTCACAAACATCAATTGCATTGGCTGTCGGAGGATTTTTATTACTTATCGGCGGATTATTTGGGTTGTCATATATTCAAAAGCAGGCGTTAGAGTCACCGGAACCAACGAGCACTACTACCGCTGCCACCTCCACTGATCCCTACCAGATAACGCGTATCGAAGCAAAACATTTCTACCGTAACGGTGTACATACCATTGTGGGTGAAGTCACGATGCCAACCGCCTGCGATTTGCTTACCGCTGATTCACGAGTGGCAGAATCGATGCCCGAACAAGTTACCTTTGCCTTTATAGTTGTTAACACCACGACTGATTGTGAACAAAAACCAACCAAGCAGCGATTTTCAGTAGCTGCTCAAGCGAGTGATCAGGCGAGCCTAGCGGCTACGTTCCAAGGTGTACCAGTAGCACTTAATCTCGTTGAAGCGGGAGCCGATGAAACTCCTGAATCATACGAGTTGTTTATTAAGGGTTAAAGATTGAAGTAAGAGTGGGGTAGTTACCTGTGATAGTATAGAGACATGACAAAAAAGCGCCTCCTTGTGTTACTGATAATTATTGGGGTAGTGCTCGTTGTTGCGTGTGCTACCTACTACATTCGATCAGTCGCTAAAGATCGGGCACAAAACGAAGCGGTCAAAACTCTGTTTAGTGAAGATAGTAATGCTACCTATCTTGATGCCCAAAATAACCAGATTTCATTATCAAAATACGAAGATTCGATATTGGTTGTTAATGTATGGGCAAGTTGGAGTCCCTATACCGAAATTGAATTTCCGGTACTTGATGACATCGCGTTGCGCTACAAAGACAAGGGGGTGCGGGTGCTCGCGATGAATCGTAAAGAAACGGGGTACCAGAGTGAACGCTACCTCGCGTCGCAACCTGCCTATAACAATATTGAACGTATCACTGACGTTAACGACTTCTTCTACGCCGGTATCGATGGCTATGCCATGCCCGAAACTGTCATTTATGATACTGACGGAAAAATCATTGAACACATACGTGGTGTTGTGACTAAAGAACAACTTGAACGTACTCTTGACGCAATTCTTGCCCAAGAGTAACAAGAGAGAATTAAAGTAATACCCATTATTATAAAACTAGTGTAGCCTTACGCTACGTTGCTTGGTATAGTTAAATTATTATGCACCACACTCGAGCAATAGAGTTTGCTTTCTTCTTTGGAGCCCTGGGTATCGTCGGCTACCTGGTGTTACAGATATTTGCTCCCTTTGTGACCGCCCTGGCACTTTCTGCGATTATTGTCGTCATTTGTTATCCGCTGTTTGAGTTTATATTAAAGTATTTTTCGCGAAATAATCGTTCACTGGCGGCCTTTTTTAGTACGGTTGTGGTGTTTGCAGTAGTGGTCTTGCCGGTGTATCTGATTTCGTCCTTACTAGTGCACGAGTTTTTGTCTTTCTATCGCACCATTGATGTTACCACCCAAATGCCGCTTGATAATACTCTCAACGGTCTAGAAGCCAAAATCCAAGCGTACATCCCTGGTTTTGATCTTAATGTGGCCGAGCAACTTAAAGCCAGTGTCGGGTGGTTTACCAATAATATCGGCATGATTTTTGCCGGTACCGTTTCATTTGTCTTTGCATTCTTTATTGCGTTACTCGGTTCGTTTTATCTATTCCGGGATGGGAAGAAACTAGTTGATTGGTTTGTGTCCGTGAGTCCACTCAAAGATGCTGAAGATAAAGAAATTCTTAATCGCGTAGCTGATTCAATTCGTAGTGTAACAACCGGAACGGTACTCGTATCAATTATTCAAGGTATCGTGGCGGCGGTTGGGTTTAGTATATTTGGTATTGAACGAGCGATTCTCTGGGGATCTATTGCTGCTGTCGGGGGGCTACTTCCGGGTATAGGCACTGCGGGCATTATGATTCCTGCTGTTGCGTATTTGTTTTTTGTCGGCTCAATGGGCAATGCCTTTGGGTTGATGATTTGGGGAATATTGGCTATTGTAATCGTCGATAACTTTATTGGACCCTATCTCATGAGTCGAGGTAGTAACATCCATCCGTTTGTGGTGCTGGTAGCGGTGTTGGGTGGAGTATCGCTGTTTGGACCAATTGGGTTTATTTTAGGACCGGTGTGTATTAGTTTGTTTATGGTGCTGCTAGAAATTTATGGAGTGTATATGGATGATGATCCAGAACCCCACAAGAAACGTAAGAAATAATTATGATTGAAAAACGAAACGTCGAAGCCTTTTTAAAAGTAAATGGAATTCCACCCACAGCCAAAGATGAAGAAATCCGGTCGGTACTGTTAAGTGCTCGGTGGAATAATAATGAAGTTGATACAGCGCTTATGGTACTTAAAGAAAACACCGTCAATAAAGAAACCCACGTTGATACCTTACATAAGGTATTTAACTCTGATGATCGGTTATCATCTGCTGAGATTACCAAGCTATTAGGGATTGAAGTAAATTTGTCAGACCATAGTTTTACTGAACGAAATAAACAACAAACACTTAATCATTCATCATTAATTACCTTAATCCTTTCAGTGATAATAGCACTCTCGAGTATTGGGTACCTCATGTATAAAGAACAAGCGGGATTTTTCCACGGCACGAACACTGCTGCTCATGAGAAATAAGTTAGCGATATTGCCATTCTTTTTAGTGGTGCTCCCACTAATTCTATACATTGTATTTATTCAATTTGAGCACTGGTCTACCATCACTATCCCGAGTAGTTCAGTGGGCGTAATTACTACTGATGCGGCCGAAAAACCAGATGAGTTAGTTACTCTCAAACCGCTCACCTTTGTCGGTGATGTGCTGTTAGCGCGCAATGTAGAATTTTTAATGAAAACTAGAGGGGTTGGGTATCCTTTTAAAAATGTACCAGAGTTACTAGGGGCTGATAATGTTGCGGTGATTGGCAATTTTGAATCAGCAATATTGGAGCAGCATAGACAAACCCCATCATACGTAACTACGTTTTCAGTTGATAAAAACTTGCTACCCACTTTGTCCCAAGCTGACTTTACTCATATGTCTCTAGCAAATAATCATTCGTTTGATTACGGGAGCACGACATTTTCGTTTACTCGCCAATCACTTGAGTTAGCGGGTATTACTCCATTTGGACATCCGTCAGTAGTTGATGGCTTGTCGACGGTCATCATCCCCAACGGCACTGTCACTATCGGCGTGCTGGCTCTTAACCGCGTGTTTACCCCCATAACCCCTGAACAAATTACAATCAGTCTCCAAGCGCTCGCGAGCACTACTGATTTTCAAGTGGTCTATATTCACTGGGGGGAGGAGTACATGCTAAAACATTCCGCTACGCAAGAATCGTATGCTCGGCAATTTATTGATGCCGGAGCTGACGCAATTATTGGGCATCATCCACATGTCGTGCAGGATATTGATGTTTATAATGGCGCGCCAATTTTTTATTCACTCGGAAATTTTATATTTGATCAGTATTTTTCTGTTGATGTTGAGCAAGGGTTAGTCGTAAAACTTTCCTTTCTTGCAGAGAGTGTTCAGTATGAGTTAGTCCCCGTCTCAAGTGAAAATAGTCATTCCCAGCCAGCACTAATGGCTGAGGCAGAACGCGCGCTCTTTTTGGCAAACCTCGCGAGACGCAGTAACCCGCTCTATAAGGAAAATATCAAGTCTGGCAAGCTTATTCTGCCATTTTCTCTTGCAACTTACCCATAAAACGGTATGATGACTCAGTAAATTAATGGTATATGTTTAATAAATTTGAATTACTAGGTATTGGAGCGAGTATCATGTCTATGGCTCTTGCCTTGTATCTTATCAATCTCGAGACTTCGGCTATTGCAGTAAACGATACGAATTCTCAGGTAGCAAGTGCGGTGGTGACGGTAGGGGACGGAGCTGACCAAAACACGGAGTTACGAAATGCATTACTCGAAGGCACTAATCAAAATGGTACTGTGGAAAAATTAATTATCGATGACGTGGTGATTGGTGGTGGAGCTGAAGCAAAAATCGGAGATACAGTATCGGTACATTACATCGGTACGTTACCCAACGGACAAGAATTTGATAATTCAAACAAACGAGGTGAACCGTTTGAATTCACGCTAGGGGAAGGACGTGTGATTAAAGGCTGGGAAGAGGGAGTAGTTGGTATGAAAGTAGGTGGTAAGCGAATTTTGGTGATTCCATCAGATTTGGCGTATGGAGACAATGGCTATGGTCCAATCCCGGGTAAGGCTACTCTAGTATTCTCAATCGAGTTACTAGAAGTAAAATAGTTAAAATCATCCAATCTGCTTTGTCGGCCAGCGCAAATCCTCATTCACCGTACAAGAAGTACGGCTCACGATGATTTACTTGTCCTTCGCGCATCTCGAATAATTTAAACAATTTTAGAGTTAATAGATTAGAGGCAAAAACACAAACATTTGGTTTGTGTTTTTGTTTTGGTTTTCGTGTATAGTATCGGGGTTTATGGCTATTACAAAACCGGTTACGTTTAAGATTGAGGCAAAAGGGAAAGGGAACCTCGCGCGCGCGGGAGTGATTTCGACGCTCCATGGTGACATTCAAACGCCAGCATTTGTGGTGGTGGGAACCAAAGCAAGTGTTAAAAGTCTGATGCCGGAAGATTTAAAACAGTACGTTGGCAATCAAGTTACCCTCGCCAATACCTACCACTTATTCCTTCAGCCTGGTCACGATGTAATTAAAGAAGCGGGTGGATTACATCAATTCGCCAATTGGCAGATGCCCACTATGACCGATTCCGGTGGCTTTCAGGTGTTTAGTTTAGGAGCTGCTTTTGGCAAAGGGGTTACTAAGTTTGCGCAGGGCGATGTCAGTGATGCGGTAGAAAAACACGGACTCAATGTCTATTCCCTTAAAGTGGCCGAAGATCACGGCAAGCTTTGTATTATCGATGAAGAAGGCGTAACCTTCACATCACATCTTGATGGTTCAATGCATCGCTTTACTGCTGAACGTTCGATTGATATCCAGCATGCTATTGGGGCTGACATCATTATTGCCTTTGATGAATGTACCAGCCCTACAGCCGACCGTGACTACCAAAAAGAAGCAATGGACCGTACGCATCGTTGGGCTAAACGCAGTATTATGGCGCATAAAAATAATTATGAAGCCTTAAAGAAGCAAGGTCTCTATGGTGTGATTCAAGGTGGTCAATTTTTAGATTTGCGACAAGAGTCAGCCCGGGCATTATCTGATATGGACTTTGATGGCTTTGGTATTGGTGGTAGCTTTTCTAAAGATGATTTGGGAGATAGTCTCCGGGTTGTTAACGAAATCCTCCCTGAAGACAAACCACGTCACTTGCTCGGTATTGGTGAGCCAGAAGACATCGTCCAAGGCATCCTGATGGGCTGTGACACCTTTGATTGTGTCGCTCCCACTCGTATTGGTCGCACGGGAACAATTTATGTACTAACCGGTGAAATGAAAACTACTCCGTGTGGTACCTTTACCTATCCGGTAACTAAAAAAATTAGTCTCTTAAACGCCAAATATAAAACCGATCATTCCGTCCTTGATCCACTCTCAACCGGCCACGTCGCTCAAACCTACACTAAAGCCTACGTAGCCCACTTGTTCCGCGCTGGCGAAATCCTCGGCCCCCACCTAGCCTCCATCCACAACCTAAATTTCATCGTCAACTTCACAAAGAATTTGCGTGACCAATTGTTGCAAAAATAACAAATTCCTGTACCTTAGGAATTAAATAGTAGGAGGAGAAATTCCATGAACACTGTTGTTCTTCGTATGACGGTTGCGGGTGAAGACCTATTACTTACGTCAAAATTCATCGTTCCCCCTGAATTGGGTACACGTGTCGCGATTCTTCCCAAAGAAGCCGATTATGAGTTACCGCACAAGGTGGTAGGAGTAATCGCAGATCCTTTTACCGGTCTCATCAACGTACGGATGGAGCACAGTTCAGAAGCTCCAACTTCAGAAAAAGAAGTGCGGTTCAGTCTAGTGTTGCAGTCATATGGCTGGACAAAAGCAAAATAAAAGACGATGGGGCATAAGCGCCCCATCGTCAATTTTTATATTTACTCCTCAAGTACGAGGTTTAACCTCGTACTTCTGATTTCTTTTATAATTTTAACTACTTCCAACATATTTTCTTCTCCTAGGTCTGTGGTTAAACCTCGTACTAAGTCGTCTTTTGTATTTAATGAGCTCCGGTACAAATTTTTGTCTTCTACATCGTGAACAATATTGTTATACCGTACGTAGGCTAAAATATGACGTAAATACAAATCTGTTTCAATATGTTTTGCTTTAAACGTTCCTTGAAACAAAGCACCACTTCTTTTATGTTTTTGATTAAAATACATCGTGTAACCGCCTACAACTCGTTGAATATATTTTGATAATCCTCCCTCGTCACTATTATTACGTATTACTATATGGAAGTGATTTGGAAGTAAGCAATACGTAAGTATTGTTACTGGAGGATTTATGGGCTCTTTATTGAGAGATAATCTTAAATTTCCATATACTTTTGAGGTATTAAAATTTCTTAAAAGTTTTAAAAAATATATAAAATCTTGCTGGTCCTCAAATATAGTACGTTTATCTACACCGCGATTATAACAGTGGTAGATTTCATTACTTGAAAAAGTAAATAATCTATTTCCCATAGATATTTAAATTAAGGATACAACAAGTTCGAGGTTAAACCTCGGACTTAGAGTGCACAAGTACGAGGTTTAACCTCGTACTTGTGTGAAATGGTGGCGGGGGTGGGGTGGCTTTTTATATTATGGGGGGCGGGGTATACTGGATAGTCATGCAATTTGAGATTTCTACGGAAAAAACACCAGCGGGGGATCAGCCTAAGGCGATTGAACAGTTGGTGGCGGGGGTACGGGCTGGGCAAAAACACCAGACACTTTTAGGTGTTACTGGGTCAGGAAAGACGTTTACCGGGGCGAATGTGATTCAGCAGATTCAAAAACCGACGCTTGTTATTGCTCACAATAAAACCCTGGCGGCTCAGCTCGCGCAAGAATACCGGGACTTTTTTCCTAATAATGCCGTGCATTACTTTGTGTCGTATTACGACTACTACCAGCCAGAGGCGTACATGCCAACCTCAGACACGTTTATTGAAAAGGAATCGCAGGTAAACGAAGAGATTGACCGATTGCGGCACGCGTCAACCCAAGCGTTGTTAACGCGAAAAGACGTGATTATTGTGGCTTCAGTATCATGTATTTATGGATTGGGTTCGCCAGCCCAATATTTAAAGAAACATTTACAGATTAAACGCGGGTTTGAAACGACGCGGATGGAGTTACTGCGTATCTTGATTGATATGTACTTTGAACGAACCAACGCTGATTTATTGCCTGGTCATTTCCGGGCGGTCGGAAATACCATTGAAATCATGCCCACCAACGAACGGATGATTTATCGTCTGGGCTTTTCAGGAAATGTCATTTCATCAATTACCAAAATTGATAGTGTTAGTCGCGCCATTATTGAGGAACCGGAAGTCTTTTTCTTATTTCCAGCCAAACACTTTGTGACACCAGAAGATGAGCGGAAAGTTGCCATTGAAGATATAAAACTTGAGCTCGATGAACAATTAAAGAAATTTAAAAAAGAAGGCAAGTTGCTTGAATCAGAGCGGTTGCGTCGGCGCACCAATCACGACTTAGCGATGATGCGTGAGATTGGTTACTGTAACGGGATTGAAAATTATTCGCGACACTTTGATCGTCGTAAACCCGGCGAAGCACCGTTTACGCTGTTATCATATTTCCCTCACACACCTGAAGGAAAACCAGATTTTCTCACCATTATTGATGAGTCGCACGTAACGTTGCCGCAATTAAATGGTATGTATGCGGGCGATCGTAGTCGTAAAGACACGCTGGTTGAATTCGGCTTTCGATTACCGTCGGCCGTTGATAACCGGCCGCTTAAATACGCTGAATTTGATGAACGCGTAGGACAACGAATCTACACCTCAGCTACTCCAGGACGATTAGAATACGAACTATGTTGTCCTATGGCCTGTCCGCCTGTGCAAAAGGCCGGGGAAGTTAAATCCATTCGGTCAGAGTGGATTAAAGGTTTTGACCTTAATCTTTGTCTTGAAAAAGGTGCTGTGGTTGAACAAATTATTCGCCCAACGGGGTTAATTGATCCGGAAATTGATTTACGGAAAGTAAATCAAATTGGCGACTACCCAGGGCAGATTAAAGACTTTATCGCCGAAGCAGAGCGGGTCATAGCGGGCGGAGGTCGAGTGCTTACAACTACGCTAACAAAAAAAATGGCTGAAGACTTGGCTGAATTTTTAACGGAGAAGAAAATAAACACCAAGTATATTCACAGTGATATTAAAACTATTGAACGAATCGAAATCTTAACTGATTTTCGTAAAGGGAAGTTTGATTGTTTAGTGGGGGTAAACTTACTGCGTGAAGGGCTTGACCTACCGGAAGTGGAGCTAGTAGCGATTCTTGATGCTGATAAGGCTGGGTTCCTTCGCAGTGAGACGGCGTTAATTCAAACGATTGGTCGTGCTGCTCGTAACGTGTTGGGTCGCGTGATTCTGTATGCGGATGAAATGACTGATGCGTTAACGTACGCCATAAATGAAACTAATCGTCGTCGCGCGATTCAAGTTGCTCATAATACCAAACATGGCATTACTCCGACTACTATCGCCAAAGACATTAAATCAATTACCGATCAGATGCGCACCGAACACGACGAAACAGTAGAAACTTTGCTTAAGGTCGACGTAGAACTCTTTAAACGTAACCCCGCTAAAGTCCTTAAAGAAAAACGTCAGCAAATGGAAGACGCGGTAGCCATTCTCGATTTTGAAACCGCAGCTATTATTCGTGATGAAATTGCTTTTTTTGAAGAACAGTCCACGGGTATCAAAGTCAAGAAGAAGAAAGGGTTGTTTTAATTACCTATAAATCCCCGATTCCTCACAGAGCGGGGGTTTTTGTTTGCTATACTTACGGTATTAATAAGTAATATAATCCTATGGTATCAATTGGAATTGGAACGAGTTCTGATGCGGATAGTTTTGTTGCGGGAGTGAATGCGGTGAATCAAGCCCTGCAAGAGCTACTGGCTCAGAGTGCAATGCCTGCACATATTGCGTTTGTGTTTGCTTCAAGTTCATTTGATCATACGGCTGTTCTTAAAGGTGTAACCTCAGTCGTAGGCGATATGGTGAAAGTGGTTGGCGCTTCAACCGCCGGAGAAATTACTAAAGCAGGCCCTACTATGCGGGATTCCGTAGCTATTATGGTGCTTGCTTCCGATACGCTTACCTGTACCACTGCTATCGCTCCGAATTTGACAGCTGACTCAACTTCGGCGGGAAGTGCTCTCGCCACGCAACTCCAAGCCCATAATCCCGAACTCGTCATGATGTTTGCAGACGGATTAAAAGGGAACGGCTCAGCGGTATTGCGGGGGGTTACTTCCGTTCTTGGTCAGAATTTCCCGGTGGTTGGAGGGTCAGCTGGTGATAATGGAAAATTAGTGGAAACCCATCAATTTTTTGGTGCTGAAGTTCAAACTGATGCCGTAGTGGGGGTGGGGTTCTCGGGGAATTTTAAATACTCTGTAGGAGTGAATCATGGCTGGAATGTAGTTGGCGCACCACAAATCATAACGAAGTCTGTTGGCACCACCATTCATGAAATAAATCATAAGCCCGCCGTCTCGTTGTATGAACGGTATTTAGGTGTACAGGAAATCTCCAATCTTCGAGAAGTAATGTTAGGAGAAGTGGCTCTGTCCTACCCGCTTGGAATTAAAGATACACATAGTGAGGAGTTTCTTTTGCGCGCTCCGTTTGCTGTAACTGAGGATGGTTCTATTGTCTGCGGTGGTGAAGTGCTTGAAGGTTCCCAAGTACAATTAATGGTGGGGTCAAAAGAAGATGCGATAGCCGCAGCGAGCCGCGCCGCAACCTCAGCGCTGGAAAATTTAGGTACGACCCCTAAAGTAGCTTTCATTTTTAGTTGCCACGTACGTAATACGCTGTTTGCGGATAAAGAAACTGCCCGAGAGGAAATTCAAGCCATTCAAGCAGTTATTGGAAAAGACGTTCCCATCATCGGCTTCTATACGTATGCTGAACAAGCACCAATTAATGGTACGTCATACTCCATTAATAAATGTACTCCTCAACTACATAATGAAACCGTCGTAATAACGCTTTTGGGAGAATAACGTAGTGCTGTGTAATCTATGGATAGGGTAAAAGAATTAGAAAATGAAATCTATCGCTTAAACGCGATTGTTGATTCAATGGATAAAAGCGCCCGTCTCTTAGTACAGCGTGATTTGCAGTTACGCCGGGCTAATATCAAACTAGAAACCCTCGACACCCAGAAATCAGAATTTATATCAATCGCTGCCCACCAAATCAGAACTCCACTCTCGGCCTTACGTTGGTCGCAACAGATGTTGCTCGATGGAGATTTGGGTGAACTTAATCCCAGGCAACGAGACGTTGTCTCGTTGGCCCAGCAAAGTACTGTACGCTTAGTAAAGCTCGTTAATAACCTCCTTGAAGTTGAACATTTGGAGCTACAAACCGAACTCAAGCCCGCCCTGCCTATCAATATTAATGTACTCGTTAAAGAGTCGTGTGATGAATTTATCAATAAAGCCACTGAACACAACGTTCGTGTCTTGGTAGATCTTGCTCCGACTCCTGCGATTGTGTTAGCCGACGCTTCTTCAGTAAAAGATGTGCTTGTAAATATTATTGATAACGCCATTAAATACACCCTTGCCGGTGGAACCGTAACAGTGCGTGTCAAGGTAGTTGATGAATCTGTTATTGTCACAGTAGAAGATACTGGTATCGGTATACCGATTGCGCATGAAGATAAAATCTTCAAACGGTTTTCTCGGGCCGAAAATGCCAAAAAAGTTGATGCTGACGGCTATGGACTGGGTTTATATATTGTGTCTAAAATCATGGATTCTCTTGGTGGTACCGTTCGATTTGAGAGCCGTGAAGGTCTGGGGAGCACCTTTACCCTAACGTTTAAGCACCATACCGGGAGCGTATAGTCAGTATTTGGTATACAATATTACTATGCATGAATTTACCCTGACAAATAAAACCATTTACCTTGCAGAAGACGATACCTTTTTGGCAAGTGTTATTATTCAAAAATTAGAAATGCAGGGAGTAATTGTCGCGCATTTTGTAAACGGAGAAGAGTGTTTGGCGTCTATCGAAAAAACGTTGCCCGATTTATTACTGCTCGATATCCATTTACCCGGATTAACGGGGTATCAAATTCTCGACGTGTTAGCCAGTAAACAGATAACGCCACAATTACCCGTAATCGTAATATCAAATTCTGGTCAATCTATTGAAATTGAAAGAATCCAAAAACTAGGGATTCGAGATTATATTATCAAAGCCAATTTTGCACCGGATGAAGTAATAGCTAAAATCGTTGAAGCGCTGTCTACTACTACTAATAACCTTACCTAATATTTTATGGCTATCTATGCACCCTTGACACCAGTATTTGAAGACGTAGCAGTGGTGCGCGTACTGGTGGTTGAAGATGATCCACTACTTCGTAATATGCTTTCCGTAAAGCTCTCTAATAGTCATTGCCCGCACATGTTTAGTAATGATGGATTACAAGCTCTCGATTTAGCAAAACAATTTGACCCGCAAGTTATTGTACTTGACTTGATGCTACCAGGTAAAGATGGGTTTGAGGTATTGGCTGAGTTAAAAGCCGATGAACAGGTGAAGGCTACACCCGTGATAATATTTTCTAATAAAAGTGGCGATAATGAACGATCAAAAGCCATTGAGCTCGGTGCTAGCGCCTACCGCATCAAAGCGATGACTGATTTAAATGAATTAATCGCTGAAGTACGCCGACTCGCCAAAAGTACTGCCAAGTAAAGTGTGTTGAAATAAGCACCTTTACCGACAGGCGGGGATGTATACTGACACTATGACGGTGAGTAAAAAGCTGGCTCAAGCTAAGGAGGTACCAAAAACGCCTAAACGCGTGGTTAAAAAACTTGTTTCTCCAGAACCAGCCCTACCAAAAATTAAAAAAGTCAGGGTAAAGGCAGTAAAAAAGGTAACCGTAACCGTACCCAAAACCCACACTAAAAAACAACTGGTCTTTATTGAGACTGAAGTGCCTACGGTAGTATCGTTTCGTAACCGGACGCCCCTTCGTCTACCGCCGCCACCAAGTTTTGTATTATTGCGACAGATACCACAGTTTCAACTATCCGAGAAAACAGCCACCACCATGAGTTTGGTTTCGCGTGGGGTAGGTGTGCTGATTGCCTGTTTTGGAATTTGGTTTTCGCTTTTTAGTGCCCAAGGTGGATTAAACACGCTGACACAAACCGCCCAGTTAACTCAACTGGCGAGTTCGACGACTGACCTTCTGCCGCTCGTTGATTGTACGTTGCTTGATAATTACACCAACACCCAATGTGCCAACTTAGTAGATCGTAGACCTATCCCGGTAGTAAATGTGGAAGGTAATACCGAAAATCTTGAAGGCACCGTTCCAGTGAATGTAACCGTACCCTATGCGCAACAAGTGAGAATGCAGCTCATTCGAGCTGACGATGGACTAGTTGCTACCTCATACCTTTCAATGAATAAAACTTCAGACACCACCTGGACGCATCCGTTTGATACTCGGGTGCTGGACGCTGGTACCTATCGCGTACGTGTAGTTGTTACTAATTACTATGGTGGATATGATCATGTGTCTCCCAACCGTATTACTAAATTAGCGACTACGCCCGTAACTACTACCGTTAGTAACACAATCGCTTCAACTACCAGCACAATTGTAAACCCAAATAACCTCACACCAACAGCAAGCACAACCGTAGTGTCGGGTATTCGAATTATTTCGGTCGTGCCTAATGTAACGCAATCAGTTGATTCGTTTATTTTATACGTAAGAACTGAAAATGCTGATTCTGTAGCGCTCGAAGCAATTCACACTGCTACCAATAGAACGTACCCCATCGGTAACGCTGAGTTGGTTGCCACGGGCAATTGGCGACGAACCTGGAATTCAGGGTCACTACCATTAGGAGCCTATCGTATTAGGGCAGTAGCCAATCGAGATACCGATTCGGTTTCTGGTTTGTTTGCAACGGTTAATAAAATTGCTGCTCCGACTACCGCGACTACCACCACAACATTAGCGAGTAGCACAGCCGTACTTAATCCCATTGTTGCAACCACTACCGTTATAACTGAACTCAAGCCACCGGTAAAAATTAATGTCCTCGCACCGACACCGCTAAAAGGTGTGGTTGGACTTTCGATTGAGGTAGCTGGTGCTAATAGTGTTGTTTTATCAATCCAGCCCAAAAATGCACTTCGCTTTAGTCCGCTCGGGACCGCTATTAAAAGTGGTCCCGCCACCTGGATTTACCGTATGGACACCAGCATCTTTCCTGATGGAGAATACGCGCTAAAAGCGGTAGTACAAAATAGTTTTGGTGAATATGATTTTGTGCGAGCTGGCGTAATTTTCAAAAACATTGTGACGGTGGCTCCAACACCAATCGAGACGACACAAATCGAAACCCTCAAGTCTATTGCACTGGAACCAATCAAAACCATTGCTAGTACCCCTTCGTCCACGGTCGCTACCACTTCCACTGCTGTTCCAGTACCGCGAACTGCTGTCGCTCCAACTACACTTATAACACCACCCCCACAACCACCTGTCAGTATTGATGACGATATTGAAAAACAACTAGCGCTTGAGCTTGATAAGCTGTCGGTTTCATTACGTATGGAAGATACAGAAGCAATTGCTAAAATTACTGAAACAATTACTGCTCTTAAAGGTTCAGTAACCGATGATACAAAAGGTGAACAAAATGATATTGCAACCTATCTCGACAGCATGATTGCCCGTACCAAAGAAAACGTCGAGCGCACCAATACACTGATTACCGAACGCACGAAACAAAAAGCGTCTGAAGACTTTGATAAAGACTTAATTTCTGACTACGACGAAGTTCGTTTGTACCGTACCAATCCCTTTGTGGCTGACTCCGACAATGACGGATTTCTTGATGGTGTAGAAATTCAAAGTGGGTACGATCCACTTGACGCGACTCCTGAAGTACTTATTGCCTACGAATCACCAAAAGAAACTGGGGTGGTCCGTGAAGATATCCTTAAGGTTAAATCCATCACCGCAGCAGATACAGGCGGCATTGTAGCCACCGGCACAAAACCCGTCGCTGCCGCGTTACTATCAGGCTACGCCTTACCTAACAGTTTCATTACGCTCTATATTTATAGTACGCCGATTATTGTGACGATAAAAACTGACAGTGATGGTAGTTGGAACTATCGACTTGATAAAGAACTCGAGGATGGGGAACATGAGGTCTATATAGGTGTGACTGACAATGCCGGGAAAATTGTCGCTAAAAGTGCACGTTTTGCCTTCGTAAAGCGAGCAGAAGCGTTTGATGGCATAGTTGTTGATTCACCAGCTACGATTACTACGGGTGATGACTCACGGTTGTTCTCGAGCGCGGCGATTAATGTCATCCTCGGGGTATCAACTATGGCGATTGGGTTAATACTTATGTTATTTGGATTAAACTTCATCGGCCGTAAAACGATAGAAGTACCAGAGCCACAGCCATAAATGCATGTCTACACAAAAGCTACTATCAGCGGTTACCTATATCAAACAGCACCCCCAAGTGCTGTTTGCCCTGATGTTGCTGTTTGTAATTCCGCTGTTGTTTTTGTATACCGGACAAAAATTTCTCGAAGTAGGAACGTATAATCAAGATAGATTACAAAAAGACAAAGTAGGCATCATGCACGATGCGTTGGTGTCTTTGTCAGTTGCCACCAACGTAGATTTAGGAATTATTGAAACGCAAATGCAGTCACTCGCCGAGCAAAACCCAGACATTATTGATGTAAAACTACTACAAGCTACTCCTCAAGGCATCATTTCTCTTGTCGCGCGTGATAGCAAAAATCTCGGTGAAATTGAAGAAAATGTTGAACCTTTTAGTAGCGCTCGTTTGTTTAACAGTGAATCAATAATTTTTGAGTCGATGGAATCAGGTAGCCGCTTTTGGTATGGCTACCGTGCGTTTACAAGCGCAGAGGGAAGTGAGTTTTTCATTTATACTAAATCATCCTTAGCCGCCGTAGATCAGCTTTTTGCTGACCGAGAGTTTGCCGCCTACTGGCATTTGTTTTTTATCTACATATTCCTTCTGTTGTTAGCTATCTGGCACATTAAATTGACTGACTATCGTTATCTCTATACAGAAGCAAGACAAGCCATCGAAACCAAAGACCTTTTTACGCATATGATAGCGCACGAGCTACGCGCCCCGTTAACTGCTATCAGAGGCTATGCGAGCATGTTAAAAGAACATGTAGTTGAAGATACCTATAAAGAACAAGCCTCACGAATAGAAGTATCTTCTGAACGGTTAATTACTATCGTGAGTGACTTGTTAGATATCGCGCGTTTGCAATCAGGTAAGCTCGAAATCCATCCTGAAACAATTGACGTGCATACTGTTGTTCGCGATGTAGTGGCCGAATTTACCCCGGTAGCCACTCAAAAGCAATGTCAATTAGTGTGGGACGACACAAATACTTCTCAGACAATTTTTGCAGACCCAAAGCGCACGCATCAAATCCTCACTAACATCATTAGTAATTCAATTAAGTACACCGATAAAGGAGTGGTTACCATTGCTACCCATAAAGAACATTCGTATGTTGAAGTGCGGGTAAAAGATACTGGGGCTGGTATTTCAGCAGAAGATCAAAAGAAACTCTTTGCACCGTTCTTCCGTACCAAAGACGCAGAAAGTAGTGCTACCACGGGCACTGGCTTAGGAATGTGGATCACCAAAGAACTAATTGAACTGATGGGTGGGACCATTGGTGTAGAGTCAATTCAAGGCGTGGGCACGCAAATTGTCATGACGTTCCCCATTCAGCCACCCAAAACAAAATAACTGTACGATACGATGTTTCTCAGTTATAATCAGTGTACCGACCACCAGCATCATCTGGTGGTGTAACTATGTTATAAACCATGGCAAAAATACCCGAAAGAAAAATAAATACCGATAAAACACAGGCAAAAACTTCAGAGCGCGAAAACAAGATTATTGTACGTGGTGCCCGCACTCACAATCTTAAAGACATCACTGTTGAAATGCCGCGTGGAAAAATGATTGCCATTACGGGTCCATCAGGGTCAGGAAAGTCATCACTTGCTTTTGATACTATTTTTGCCGAGGGTCAACGTCGCTACGTTGAATCACTGTCGCCGTATGCCCGCCAGTTTTTAAATAAAATGCAAAAGCCGGATGTGGATGAAATTAGTGGTCTCTCGCCGGCTATTTCCATTGATCAAAAATCCGCTTCTCGTAATCCACGATCAACGGTTGCGACCATTACCGAAATCTACGACTACCTCCGTATCCTCTACGCACGGGTGGGACAG
Source organism: Patescibacteria group bacterium (assembly GCA_040386275.1). Lineage (GTDB taxonomy): Bacteria > Patescibacteriota > Minisyncoccia > Phycocordibacterales > UBA918 > OLB19. The sequence continues at coordinate 221,819 of JAZKFU010000008.1, read as the reverse complement.
CCATACTGTCTTGATGTTGATGTGCCGATTCAAAAACTCTCCCAAGATGAAATTTTAGGCATCATTCTTAAATCAATTGAAAGTAAAGAGGTAGTAGCCGCAACTAAAAAGGAGTCTGAAAAAGTCCTTGGTATTCAAGTGAGCAAAGGCCGGGTGTCTATTTTTGCGCCCGTAGTAGTAGGGCGTAAAGGTGAATACTACCAACTATTGTACGATTTACTCGGGAAAGGTTTTGAAACCGTTAAAATTGACGGTGAAATTAAACAGCTCCGGGAAAAAATTATTCTCACCAAAACCAAACGCCACGACATTGATGTGTTGATTGATGAAATTTATGTCAGTGAATTTACCGATGACCCAAAAGGTTCTCACGAACGGTTAAGTGAGGCGGTTGAAGTGGCGCTTTCGGTCGCGAGTGGTCTGGTTAAAATCGAAAGCCCTGGCGGGGAAGTGCGTACTTTGTCGGCTAAATTTATCTGTCCAGTGGATGGTTCGTCGTTCCCGGAAGTTGAGCCTAGATTGTTTTCGTTTAACTCACCGTACGGTGCCTGTCCTGAATGTAATGGACTCGGGGTGGTTGGTATTTTCCAATCCGATGTGTGTCCGACCTGTCAGGGGGCTCGTTTACGTCCCGAGGCGATGCGTGTGTATCTTGGCGGAGATGGTAAAAAAGATTTAGGTATCAATATAGTAGGCTTCACCGCGATGACGGTGAAAGACGCTACGAAGTTTATTGATGATTTGAAACTAAGTCCTAAGCAACATGAAATTGCCTGGCCTGCGTTGCGCGAGATTATTGACCGCCTAGAATTTATGAATAACGTTGGTATTGAATACCTTACGCTTGATCGTCGAGCCAACACCCTATCTGGTGGAGAGGCCCAACGTATCCGTCTCGCGTCACAGCTGGGTTCTGGTCTGGTGGGTGCGCTCTATGTGCTTGATGAGCCAACCATTGGCCTTCACCAACGGGATAACGACCGTTTGATTAAAACCCTGTCTGAACTCCGCGATTTAGGGAATACCATTATCGTGGTTGAACACGATGAAGACACGATTTACGCTGCAGACTACCTCGTTGATATTGGACCGGGAGCCGGTATTCACGGAGGCGAAGTAGTGGTCGCCGGCTACCTCGAAGAACTACTCTCCGCTAAAACCAATCCCTCAGGCTCAGTGACGTTAGATTATTTGCGTGGTACTAAAAAGATTGCCGTACCAGAACGGCGTACCGGTGAAAAAGGTTCTATTAAAATCAAAGGTGGAAAAGCCTTTAACATTAAAAACCTCAACATCGATATCCCGCTGGGGCGTCTTATCTGTGTGACGGGAGTATCGGGTTCGGGGAAATCAACGTTTATGTACGAGATTGTCGACCGTAACCTCAAAGGCCGACTGGAGAAAAAATTCCGCACTGCCAAAACCTATAACTGTGCCGAATTTACCGGAACTGAATACCTCGGTCGTTCTATCTTGATTGACCAGTCACCGATTGGCCGTACGCCGCGCAGTAACCCCGCTACTTACACCGGTGCCTTCTCACACATTCGTGATATGTTCGCCAATAGTAGTGAAGCCAAAGCACGTGGGTGGAAGCCAGGACGATTCTCATTCAACGTCAAAGGTGGTCGCTGTGAAGCCTGTCAGGGGAACGGGGTGATTGCAGTCGAGATGCACTTCTTGCCAACCGTGTTTGTCGAGTGTGATGTCTGTGAAGGAAAGCGCTTCACGAAAGAAACCCTTGAAGTGACCTACCGCAAGAAAAACATCCACCAGGTACTCGAGATGACCATTGAAGAAGCGTATACCTTTTTCCATGAAGTGCCCGCTATTGAAGAACGACTGAAGTCCTTGCTTGATGTAGGGTTGTCGTATCTTAAGCTTGGTCAAAGTGCGACCACTCTTTCCGGAGGTGAAGCTCAACGCGTAAAAATTGCCTCTGAACTCTACCGACCCCACACGCAAAAAACCATCTACCTCCTTGATGAGCCAACCATTGGACTGCACTATGAAGACGTAAAGAAACTCATCGAAATCCTGCAAGAGCTCGTCAATCAAGGCAATACCGTGATGGTAATTGAGCACAGTCTTGATGTCATTAAATCAGCTGACTACGTCATTGATATCGGACCTGAAGGCGGAGCCGGTGGGGGAACAGTAGTAGCAAAAGGTACTCCAGAGCAAGTAGCCGAGAATCCTAATTCATACACCGGTAAGTATTTGAAACTTCATTTGTAGAATATTGGATAGAATTAGTCCATCAAATTAATAGATTAGAAATTTCCCCCGGTAATTACTGGGGAAATTTTTAAATTCCGTGGATATTGCTAAGTATTTATTAGTATTGTATAGTTCCCTCCGAAAAAGGGAGTACAAAAATGTCACTAGGAAGACCTACGCAAGGACTCACGGTCTACAATCTTAGGCAACAGGGTGGTAGGGCAGACGCCAAAGCCCTTTGTGCCACGACGGCAGTAACTGTCTGGGAGGAAAACATTCCGCTGGCGGAATTCTCAACCCGCGCCGAGCGTCGCGAAATTATCTTCACCTGGGCCGGATCAATCGGCGTGCATCCACGTGATCTTGCCGCCATTGTGCTCGTGATGCGGCGTCACGAGCGAGTGAAGAACACCGTCTATCGATTCGCTGCCTAACGAAAATCCGCCCCGTCATTATTTGACCGGGGCGGTTTTACATGATTATAATTGAAAGAGAGTTCTTGGACACTAGGAGACAGTCATGACTACAGTCTACGAATACGCGTACTTGGTATTGGTTTTTTGGTCCATTACCACCCTGATCTCACATGCGATTCTTGCAATAGTTATCATCGCAGTGAACACTCAAAACCCCTTTACCTTTCATAGCTGGCAACGTACACAGCTCTGTAAGACCTGTTTCTCGGCCCTCGTTGGTTTGCTTGTGTGTCTGTTGGATATTCTGCTCTTGCACACGGGGTATATCCCTCTCGTTACCTCACTTGTATTGTCCGCCGGCGCTATGTTTGTGGCGGTCTGGCTTACCATGAGTTCTTGGCTACAGCACTGTCTGTTTGTTGAAAATTGGGAAGAATACTAATATAAACCACCTTATACCGTCCCGTCAGTTATGACTGGGGCGGCTTTGTTTTGCCGTGTCGAATATTCCTAGCCTCTCTGGTATAATATTTCTATGTCACAAGAAAACATCATAAATCTAGAAGAAAAACCCTTAAGTGCAGAAGCAACCACCGTTGTGAGTTCGTTTGAACGTTTGTCCGTTCAGCATGAAGATGCGTGTAATCGTCTAACCTCAGCTCTGGGCGTTACGGGTTTAAAGCTCAATCAAATTATCGCAGTCTTGTCTCGAAATGATAAAAAAGAGCTACTACAACAATTAGAACTTCGTCTTGAGTCCGGCATCAGAGCCATAGCGAACCCTACCAAGTCATCCAGCATCGACAGTGAAGCCTCCCTGCGGAATCTCGTTTCTGATATTAACGATATTTGGGAAAAGCGTCGGGACTAATCTAAATTGCTAAAAAAGCCACTAAGGCGAGATTGTGGTACGCTATCCAAACCTATGGAAAAAGAGAAACTCGCCAAACTAAAACTACCCGATACACCCGGAGTGTATTTCTTTTTGGGTGCCCGAAAAGAGATTCTATACATAGGTAAAGCCACCTCACTGCGTAATCGGGTGCGTAGTTATTTTGCCAATGACATTATCGAGAAACGCTCTCCATTGATTGAGCAAATGGTCGCCCTTGCTAAAACCGTAGAACACACTGCGACTGATAGTGTGCTTGAAGCGCTCATTTTGGAAACCAACCTCATTCGCAGTCACAAACCAAAATACAACACCAAAAGCAAAGACGACAAATCTTATAACCATCTCATCATCACCAACGAAGAATGGCCACGCGTGCTCGTCGTGCGAGGTAAAGACCTGACTGAAAAATACAGCAGTGATGAAATCAAATACCACTTTGGCCCGTTCCCCAGCGGCTCACTCTTTCGAGAAGCCATTAAAATCGTGCGTAAGCTGTTTCAATTCTATGACACTAAAGACTCAGTCGATGCACAAGTTTCAAAGTTAGCCCGCGGTAAAATCGACTTTAACCGGCAGATTGGATTGTATCCGAGCGTGAGTAATCGCACAGAATATCTTCGCACCATCCGTCACATTAAACTGTTTTTTGAGGGTAAAAAGCACACTATACTTAATGAACTTGAACGCGACATGATGAAAGCCGCCAAACTCGAACAGTTTGAAGAGGCTGGGAAACTCAAAAAGAAAATGTTTGCTCTCACACACATCCAAGACATCGCCCTTATTAAAACCGAAAACCATGTCTACCGTGACGAAAAAAACCTCCGCATCGAAGCCTATGACATTGCCCACATGGCGGGGAAAGATATGGTGGGGGTAATGACCGTCGTAGAAGGTGGGGAAACCAATAAAAACGAATACCGCAAATTCAAAATCAAAACCATCACGGATGCCAACGATCCAGGCGCCCTACGCGAGGTCCTCAGGCGCCGATTAGAGCACGACGAGTGGCCATTTCCGCAGATAATCGTCGCAGACGGTAACATCATCCAAAAAAACGCCATCGAAAGCGTCTTAAAAGAATTTAATATGTCGATTCCGGTCGTGGCGGTAGTTAAAGACGAACGGCACAAGGCCAGCCGTTTGATGGGACCAGCGATGTTGCTTAAGCAACATAAACTAGAAATCCTCCTCGCGAACGCCGAATCCCACCGTTTTGCTATTAATTACTACCGCAACACCAGTCGCAAACGAGCGTTGCAGTAACTATTATGTTCAAAAATTTGTTAAAATGAACTATAACAAATTGAAATATGAATATATCCATTGGCTTTATCGGACAGGGTTGGATTGGTAGACACTACGCAAATGAATTTGAAAATCGAGACTACACCGTCGTACGGTACGCGCTTGAAGAACAATATATTAATAATAAAGACCAGATCAAAACCTGTGACGTGGTGTTTATCGCGGTACCAACCCCAACCACACCTGACGGCTTTGATTACTCCATTGTGCGTGACGCGTTGACTCTTGTCGGAGACGGGAAGATTGCGGTGATTAAATCCACGTTGCTCCCCGGCACTACGGTAGCTTTGCAAACAGAATTTCCTGCAATTACTGTTATCCATAGTCCAGAATTTTTAGTTGAAGCTACCGCCGCGTACGACACAGCTCACCCCGCGCGAAATATTATCGGTGTGCCCAATACCAACCCCGAAACACTCGAGCACGCACAAACCATCCTTTCCATCCTCCCTGAAGCACCCTATAGCAAAGTCATGTCCTCGACCGAGGCTGAGTTACTGAAATACGCCGGCAACTGTTTCTTGTTTACGAAAGTGATTTTTATGAATATGGTCTATGACCTAGCGAGCGGTATGAATGCTGACTGGGACACGCTAAAAGAGGCCTTGGTGCACGATAAACGTATCGGCGACAGTCATATGAGTCCGATGCACAGTTCCGGTCGTGGCGCCGGTGGCCACTGCTTTATCAAAGATATGGAGGCCTTTCGCCGACTCTATGAATCAGTAGAACACGATGCGCTCGGAAACTCAGTCTTGACGGCGCTCGTTGAAAAAAACATTGAATTACTGACCACTTCAAACAAAGATATGGATTTACTCTCTGGCGTATACGGTCATCCACCGAAAGTGGAAGCGAAAAGTAACTAACTCCGCGCCGGGGTATGCTAAAATATCACTATGTTAGCCACTCGGGTAGCGGTAGTAAAAGGAGGACCAAGCTCGGAATACGAGGTCTCTTTTGCGACGGGTAAAGGGGTGAGTGACGCACTGTCGAAGCTCGGGTATACGGTCATGGATATTACCGTCTCAAAAACCGGTGAATGGCTCAGTAATGGCCTCGTTAAAAAACCCGAAGTAGCCTTAGCGACAGCTGACGTAGTGTTTATTGCCATGCACGGCTCCTACGGGGAAGACGGCACCATTCAGCGCATCTGTGAACGCCTCCATATCCCCTTTACCGGCAGTAACTCGTTTCCCTCGAGTGTCGCCTTTAACAAAGACACCACCAAACGCGCCATAGCACCCCACGCCATCAAAACCCCCAAGCACATCAAAATTACTCCCGGCATGCTCGAGGATATTGATGACTTAGCCCGCCACATTAAACAATCATTTGGTCCGGAATATGTATTGAAGCCCACGAGCAGTGGCTCCTCACACGGCGTGATCATGGTCAATGACAGTGATCTTTTAAATGCTGCGTTGCTAGAAATGGCCAAAGCCGATCATGAGTTTATGATTGAAGAACGTATTCGTGGACGTGAAGCTACCTGTGCCGTCTTAGAAAATTTCCGCGACCAGTCAGTCTACGTACTGCCTGCGATTGAAATCATCCCACCTGACAGCCACGACTTTTTTGCGGCGGATGTAAAATACTCGGGCGCTACTACCGAACTCGTGCCGGGCCGGTTTTCATTCACCGAAAAAGAAATAATTGCTGATATCGCCACCAAAGTGCACACCGCCCTTGGTCTCACCCAATACTCCCGCTCGGACTTTATGATTCGCGATGGGGAAGTGTACTTCCTTGAAGTAAATACCTTGCCTGGCTTAACCTCTCAGTCATTATTCCCTAAAGCTGCCGAAGCAGTTGGTTTATCGTTCTCTGGCTTGATTGACCATTTGGTAAAAACCGCCCGCGTGTAATATGAACAAAGCTCTGACGCAAAAATCTATCAAAACCAATCTCGCAACACTTGATGCCGCCTGGGAACTCAACACCAAAGGCACTGCCATCAGTCGAGAATTTCGTTTTCGTAACTACATCGAAGGCTTAATTTTTGTAAACCGTTTGGCCGTGCACGCGGAAGTCCTTGATCATCATCCCGATATCACAATGAAATACGGCACGGTCAAAGTATCACTCACGACCGGTGAACTTAAAAAACTTTCGGCGCTTGATTTTGATCTCGCCAAACACAGTGACACCATTTTTACTTTATCCACTGAAAGTAAAAGACGACGTACCTATCGTCAATAATCTGCCGTATAATTATTACCATATGAATCTAAACATCGAAGGCACCAAGCACGAAAAAGCAGTATTAGTATTATTATCATACGTTTCCGGGTTTACCGCCGGCTTTATTATTTTTGGTCTATCAACCCTGTCTCAACCAGGCCCCGTAGAAAGTGTTATCTACGAAGTACCAGTTGCTAATGAAGTATCAATGAACGAAGTCGAACCAGTGACTGAAGTCGTAGCACCAACCGAAACAGACACCAGTACCATGAATGAAGATGTGATGTATAAAGACGGCCGCTTAATGGCTAACGTGAATGGTGCCGCTGTCCTCCTTTCAGCCCAACTAGCCACTGTAGACGCTGAAACCGCAAAATCATTTGCTAACCAAGGTGTTCACCAAGCCATCCCTAAATACATGGCCTCAGATGATGCCAACTTTGTGTACTACTGCGAACAACACTCAGAAGTTGACTCATGCACCAACTTTATCTACGACGTAGAAAACCAAATCATTCAGTACGTAACGGTTGATGGTGCCAAACTAGTAAGTAACGCCCAAACCGCCCAAACCGCCATGTGGAGTAACGGAAAACTAACTATCGGATCAGCCACTTCAGTAGACGCCACCACCCCCTGGAAACTAGCTACTATCCAATAAGTTATCTTGACTTAACGCCCTAAACTGCGTATTATACCCCCACCTATCAGTACCCAGGTACTGGTCCAGGGCCCGTAGCTCACTTGGTAGAGCGCTTCATTTGCACTGAAGAGGCAGGGAGTTCGAATCTTCTCGGGTCCACCATAGCAAATCAAAAAACAACCACTTACTAGTGGTTGTTTTTTGATTTAGCAAGCAAAGCTTGCAGGCTATGGTGGACCCGAAGCAATGTGTTACGACACATTGCGTGAAGATTCGAAGCTGTTGCCAGCTAGATTAGAAGCGAAGCGCACTAATCTAGCGACAACGGGTACTGAACCTGTAAGGTTCGAATCTTCTCGAATCTGCTCTAAATCGCAATAAACTCATTCAATAACTTCAAATACTCCTTCTGCGTTTTAGGCGTAATATTATTATGTTTAAATTCAGAAATTTGTCCTTTGTTTTTTATAATTTTATCGATTTGGTCAAAGTAAAAACCGGTCGGTGAAGCAACAAATAAAGCCGCTTGTTTCCATGACTTCTCAATATTACGAGCAGCACGCATCACTACTGCCGGCTTTACTTCTTTCATATACTTCACTTCAATCAAATGTACCTCTTTTGATTTATGGTTGATAATTGTAAAATCTGGAGCTCGTTTAATGATCTCCATTGTTTCAGCAGAAGACTCACTGCGAGGATGCATTTGAGCAAGAGAAGGTAATGTTTTTTCATATCCAAATTCAAGGATGGTGTGCACTCCAGTACTACGAATCATTTGGGCAAATATTAATTCAGCAATCTTACCTTTAACCAACTCATGGGTGAAATGTATATTATTCATGAATCCAATTATACCAATCAAAATTTTAAAATGCTTCAAAAGGGTACAAACTTCAACTCTATACAAATACCAAATCCATAGTATAATCCACCCCAGAAACTTAGCCCAGGAGAATGCCATGATTGGTCTAGAACTTTCCGTACTCACCTCAGACCTCCACAAGGTTCGTGAAGAGTATGTCACCAACCCAGTGCGGTCAATTGAAAATGTCACTGAAAAGTTGGCCAGGAGTAAGCAGTACATCGAAGCCTATTATTCTTCCTTTGACTTTTATAGTCAGTTCCATGAACTGCCACTTAATGAGCTGTCTGACTTTACCTTTGAGGATCTCTGCAAAATGAGGTTCTCGAGTGCCAAAATCATGGATCGGACAGTTGATGAGGTCTTTGAAAAGGATCCAAACCACGAAGTAGTTCGAAAAATCCAAAGCTCATGGTGGCGTTGGGGCGTGGGAAAAGGTACTTGGAACGAACTCGTGGATGTCTACAACGGCATACGCTCGTACTCTCTTGGTTTACCGCCTGAGTTTGAACTGCGGTTGGACTACACTACTGGCTACAATCAATTTGGCTATTCCAAGTACGCACGCACCTTCATCGACGGCGTGTTTGCGTTCCTTGTCTATCATCGTCAAAAGCATGTCATGACCGTAAGTTTTTCCGTGATGGAGAACCGTCGGCTCTTGATACAACAGGTACAGCTCACGAACCCGTCCGGGAACCGTTGGTTATACCAACTGCCCACCGCACGGTTAGAATTCATCATCACAGCGTTTGAACGTTCTTTTCCGAACTACACGCTGTATATGATTGATGGAGCATCTCTCGTCAACAAAACGCTCGCAGACTACCAGTCTTGTATAAATCGAGTACAAGATTGGCTAGAGCGTAATGAAGTAGTGCCAGAGGGGATCACTTCGGCGACACGACGGCATGACAAGCTAAACGAACTAGCCGAAGTTACTGATGGGTACGAACATCTAAAGGACGATTTACCTCGTATAGCCCAGCTGTATGCCCAGTGTGGCAAATACGCGCTCAGTAAGCAGTTGGTAGTGAATCAAATGATCCACCGAGAATTAGTCCTTCAGTCCTAACCACTGACGTCATCCCATACCCTGGGGTGACGTTTTTTTATGGTACAAACTCCCAAATACCCATTAGTCTATATCCTATAATTATAGATATGGCAAAAACACCTCAGGGTAAACAATTTTTAAAAGACCTAGCAATACAACTAAAGCGCCTACAAGACGAGCTTGTAATAGCCAACAAAGCTGAAGGAAAAGATGAAAACATCACGGTTAAGCAAGGCAAAGACCAAGCTCGCTTTGAACGAGTCAAAGTAGAAGGGGAGAAAGACAAAGCACTCGGAAAGTTCCTGATTACAGTAGAAATCACTGCCAAAAAATCCGATGTATTTCTCCCGCTCTCCATAGCCTCTGGCAAAAAACCAACTGGCTTCATGTATCAAATCGAAGGCACTGGTGAAGGCGTCATCACCACAGCTGACGTCACCGTCCGTGGAGAAGGCGTCTCCCAAGTAACTCTCGGTACCCTCCTCTACGCCAAAATTCCCGCCGGCAAAACCGCCACCTTCCGCATCCAGACCACTATCCGCGGTAAAGCCGGCAAAACCTATAAAATAATAATCAACCGCATCAACTACAAGCTAACCCTAACTGACGCCAGATACCAGCAATACCTAAAGCCCCTAGTGAGCGATAGTGTGAAATTGTCCTAATCTATGGCTATAGAAAATATATTGCTAGCAATCCTGGCCGTCATTAACATCTTTGCCTTTTTAGTCATGGCTAACGACAAACGTAAATCCATAGCTGGCGGCAACATAGAACGTACCCCAGAAGGCGTATTATTCTTCCTAGCCGCTGCTGGCGGTAGCCTAGGGATTTACCTCGCAATGATCCTGCTTCGCCACAAAACCCGAAAATGGTACTTTCAGGTAGGGATACCGTTGATTATTATGCAGAATGTGGCTACTCTTTATCTACTATTGCAATACAAAGTCATAAATTGAGAAAAAGGGTTAAAAATGCTACTCTTTCTGTATGTCTAAAGGGGTACCGAATCATGCTGTTATTAATAATATTCATGAAACTTTTTCATACGGTATTGTTTACGTATACTCAATTCCTCTCAGGTCCCATGAAGGACGCCTGAAAATTGGTAAAGCGACTACAAGTTCACTCGAACCTACACAGCAAGATATCGAAATCGCTGCACACGAAAGAATTAAAGCTCAAACTAAAACTGCTGATATTCCGTATAAGCTTGAATATGTAGAACTTGCAGTTATGAATGAGGGTGATTGTTTTTCAGATCATGAAGTTCACCAGCTACTTATTCGATCAGGTTATGAGCGTAAGACTGAGAGTGTAAGAAATACTCGGTCAGAATGGTTTGAAGTTAATTTGGCAGTTGCTAAAAATGCAATTCAAGCAGTAAAGGAGGGGAGAACAGCTCTATCGACTAAAGAAAAAAGTGCTAAATCCACAGCAGAATTTTCTTTCCGTCCTAATCAGCTTGAGGCTATCAGAAAGACAAGCACAGCAATAGCGAAAAAGCGAAAACACTTTCTTTGGAATGCTAAGATGCGTTTCGGCAAAACATCTGCTGCCATGCAAGTTGCTAAGGAAATTAAGATGAAGCGAGTACTTATCGTTACCCATCGACCCAGTGTAAGTGTTGACTGGTACGATGATTTCAACAAGGTTTTAGCTGGGGCTGGGTATGAATATGCTTCAAAGTCAAAAGGTGAAAATATTGGTGTTTTGTTGGAAAGCGGTAAATCATTTGTGTACTTTGCTTCAATTCAGGATCTGCGACTCTCGAAGCGGGTAGTTGCTGATGAATCTTCAGGGTCCGAAGCAAGGGGTTTCGATAAGAACGATCAAGTTTTCGACACCATATGGGATATGGTCATTGTAGATGAAGCACACGAGGGGACACAAAGTAATCTAGGCGATACCACATTTTCTAAAATCCCAACCAACTTTACATTACAACTGTCTGGTACACCATTTAATATTCTGCACAAACATGAAGAGGAGGACATTTACACCTGGGACTATGTAATGGAGCAAGAAGCAAAGCTAAACTGGGACGAACAAAATCCAGGTGTTCCAAATCCATATGCAGAGTTACCTGCGTTAAATATCTTTACATACGATATTGATACCTATGCGAATCATATCGGTACTTTTGGTGAAGGTTTCCATGATTCACTTGACGGAGCATTTAAATTTCATGAGTTTTTTAGGATTGCAGAAGATGATGCTGATTCGCCAGCTCGGTTTGTGCACGAGTCAATGGTAAAGAAGTTTTTAGATCTTCTGGTAAACAACACGCTGCCAACAAAGTTTCCCTATGCGACTGAAGAGTATCGTAATTTCAATAAACACTCGCTATGGTTGTTGCCTAATCGGGTAAAAACAATTGAGGCGATGGAGAATCTATTAAAGAAACATTCCGTTTTCGGCAAGTTTGGTATCGTAAATATTTCTGGTAACAATCATGACGATGAGGAGGACAGTGATGCAAAAAATCGTGTAACGACAGCTATCAAGAACAACGACTTCACCATTACTCTCACAGGACAGAGGCTCACTACAGGAGCCTCTATCAAAGAGTGGACCGCTGTATTTATGATGTCGGATACTAATTCCGCTACTACGTATTTGCAAACAGCGTTTCGTTGTCAGACACCAGCCAAAATTGAAGGGAAGATAAAGACCCAGGGCTATGTATTTGATTTTGCACCTGACCGAACACTAAAGCTTGTTGCTGAAGCGATAGAGCTTAACCACAAATCTGGCAAGATAAATACACCCGAGCAGAAAGAAGCGATGGAGCGGTTCCTTAATTTCTGTCCGATTTTGGCTGCTGAAGGTGGCAGTATGAAGCTATATGACGTAAGTATGATGCTGGGTCAGCTTAAAAAAGCCATCATAGAGCGCGTGAGTCGAAATGGTTTTGATGATCCTAAACTTTATAACGATGAGCTATTGAAACTTGATGAGTTAGATATAGCGAAATTCAATCAGCTAAAAGAATTAGTTGGTAAATCATCAACCGAGCGTGTAAATGAGATAAAGATCAATGAGTTAGGAATGGATGATCTCAAGACTAAGCAAGCGGAAGAAGCGGAACGCAAAAAGAAAAAAGGTGAAGTACTGACAGAGGAGCAGAAAGAAGCGTTAAATAAACTCAAAGAAGCACGTAGGCAAAAGCAAACAGCAGTAAGTATCTTACGGGCAGTTAGTATTCGTATGCCGATGCTGGTATATGGAGCTAATGTTTCGATTCGGGAAGACATTACTCTCAGTAAGTTCATTAATTTAGTGGATGAAGAATCATGGCAAGAGTTTATGCCTGCCGGGCTGACAAAAGCTCAGTTCCGTGATTTTACAAAATACTATGACGAAGATGTCTTTAAGGGAGTAGCTCATAGCATTCGTGCTAAAGCATTTGATTGTGATGATTTATTACCAACTGAACGAGTACAGGCTATTGCAGATATTTTCAGCACCTTTAAAAACCCTGACAAGGAAACAGTCCTTACTCCATGGAATGTAGTTAATAAACACCTCACTCTTGCATTTGGTGGTCACAACTTTAGCAGTGGTGAAGTGGATAAAAAGACTGGAAAGCCAATTTGGGTAAGTAAGGGCGTCGACACTAGCGTATGGAGTCAGGAAGATGCTAAAATACTTGAAATTAACTCTAAATCAGGTCTGTATCCGCTACTAGCGGCGTACAATGTATATTCACGGAAGCTTGTTGCGAGTAAAAAGCTAGAGGAGCGAGAAGCTCATAAAATATGGGCAGACGTACTCAGTAACCATATATACGTACTTTGTAAAAGCCCGATGGCACAGAGTATAACCAAGCGTACGCTCGCTGGTTATAACGAGAGTTACAAGCCGAACATTGTCTATATCAATGACTTGGTGCAAAAGCTACAGCAGAAAGATTGTTTTACAGACTATGAACTCAAAAATGAATTACTAGAAAAATTTAAGCTACCAAATGATATGAAATTCAAAGCAGTGGTAGGGAATCCTCCCTACCAAATAAATACTGAGACAAATTTTGCAACGCCGGTCTACCACCTGTTTTTTGATGCAGCGAAAAGTCTTGGTCCTGACTATGTCTCACTGATTCATCCTGCTCGTTTTCTTTTCAATGCAGGTGCTACCCCTAAAGAGTGGAATAGACAAATGCTTAATGATCCACATCTAAGCATTGCTTTGTACGAACCAAATTCACAAAAGATCTTCTCCGGTGTCGACATTAAGGGTGGTGTTTGTATAACGGTGTGGAATAAAAATAAACCAACTGGTGGACTGGGCGGTACGTTTGTTCCGTATAAAGAATTGAGGAGTGTCTTATCAAAAATAGGTAGTAATAGATTTAGCTCAATTGTAGGACCAAGAGGGGAAACTAAATTAAATGTTGTGTTGGACAAAAAATATCCAAATGATTTACGTATTGCTCCAAATTATTTTGAAAGGTTTCCAAAAGTGTTCGCAAAAAATCAGAATTCTGATACGGATATAAAAATTTTAGGTCTTGAAAAGGGTAATAAGCGAACGGAACGTTACATTAGTGAATCTATAGTAAATGACTCTAAGTTAAATAAGTGGAAAGTACTGTTAGCAAAATCAAATGGCAGCGGTACGTTAGGAGAAGTTCTGAGTACACCAATTGTTGCTGGGCCTCGAACAGGCTGCACTTACTCATTTTTACAAATTGGTTCTTTCGAAACAAATAGTGAAGCGCAAAACTGTATTAAATATCTAAAGACAAAGTTCAATCGTTCACTTCTGGGTACCCTCAAAGTAACACAAGATAATTCAAAAAGTGTTTGGTCTAATGTTCCAATGCAAGATTTTACTAAGAAATCAGATATCGACTGGTCAAAAACAGTTGCTGAAATTGATCAGCAGTTATACAAGAAGTACTCTTTAGATAAGACTGAAATTGACTTCATAGAAACAAACGTAAAGCTGATGACATAAACTATGGTGGCGACCTCATATGACATCGACATCAAGGAAAGCACCCTTCGTCGCCAGGGTTGTTTGCTTGATATTCTTCTCACCGACCATACAACAAAAAAGAATATTATCTGGGCAACTGATTCATATGGACAATATGGGAGAGCATTTGCCCCGGATAAACAAATAAAGCCAGAGTTGGTTACGGGTATGTATCGACTACTCATTCAGCCTCGTGCTGCAAAGAGTCTGGAAGAACAACGACATCGAACAAAAGAGAAAGCCGAAGTCTTTACACCACTCAAGACTATTGAGCAGATGAACAAGGCACTAGAAAGCTCTCAACCAAACAAAAAAAATTGGCAGGAGTATGTCCGTGAACTAAAACTTGAGATTACTTGTGGAGAAGCGCCATTCATAGTCACTAGATACAACCCCACTGCGCATGGAGCACTCATCAGTATTTCAGGGCGAGTAGGTTTTTTAGACCGGAAGTTGAAAGTGGTTTCTCGTTACTGTGACAACAAGAAAGATTGGCTAAATTGGGCGCGGGAGGCGTTCAAGGCAAGTTATGGGTATGAGTGGCAAGGCGACAATGTATTGATTGCTCGAGAAAATCTACTCTATACACTCATTGATTACTATGAGACGAAGTTCTCCCAGAAACCATCACTGAAGGTTCAGGAGGAATTTGCTGAGATAATTAGTTGGAACATTATTCAGATGGATGGATTGCGTTATGTAGTTCCTATGACTTGTTTTCATGAAGTTGAGGCAATACCTGGGCAATTTAAGTTGTTTGGTGAACAGACTGAGGAGTTAGATAAAATCGAGGAATATGAGTGCGAGGGGTGTATTTACAATAGAATGCACAAACATAACGGTATTTATTCAAAAATTATTGATTGGAAAATAAATAAAGTAATTAGATTTGTTGATTTAATAAAGTAATTAAACTTATGACTAAAATACAAGCTATTGTTAAAGTTATAAAAGAAAATGGAGGGGCTGCTCCACTAACTTATATTTACAATCACATCACAAAATTTTATCCAGACGCAATGGACGCAAAAGATTGGAAAGCGGGTATTCGTGGAGTGTTATATAGAGAGCTCTACCGAGGTTTTAATTTTAAGCGTGTTGACATAGGAGTGTATGCACTTACTGAATATGATGATCTTGAAACATTTGAAGGTGAAAAAATTACAGTACGAAATAAAGCTGCACTTATAAAAAAAGCTCAAGCTTTTATTACAACTGCACCATCACATAAGAAACATATTGTAAAAATTAGAATTGAGAATAGAAATCAAAAAAAGATTGTTTCTAAATTAGAAGATTATTCTTGTCAGGTGTGTGGATGGTCCATAGAATGGAAAGATGGAAATGGCAAAAATCGGTATAGTATTGATATTGATCATATTATTCCAAAAGCAAATGGTGGAGGGGAAGAAATCTCTAACTTATGGGCATTGTGTCCAAATTGTCATAAAAAGAAAACAGTTGGTGTTTTAAAAATTAATTTAAATTTAAAAAAAGTTTATTTAAATAATACAGCAATAACCTTACACCACGACTTTCATTTGTTTATTTAGTTAAATTCGAGTTTTAAATATATAAGTATTATTTAATAATATTTGATCTGACTTAAATTTTCTGCTATAAATTCTCCCTATGTTTGAAAATTTGTCTTCGCTTATTTATATCGACCCGACTACGGTGACTTTTTCATTTGATTTGTTTATTGCTATTGTTTTGGGGACTTTGATTGGGATTGAACGGGAGTCGCGGGGGAAGGATGCTGGGATTAGTACGCACTCGTTTGTGATTTCTGGGGCGATGTTGTTTACTTTTATGTCCATGACGGTTGACCCGGCGTCACAATCTCGTATTGCGGCCCAAGTTGTGTCGGGTATCGGGTTCCTAGGAGCTGGGTTGATTTTAAAAGATGGCCTCACCGTGCGTAATTTGACCACAGCTGCGAGTATTTGGTTTGCGGGCGCTATTGGTATGGCGATTGGGTTTGGATACTACCAAATAGCCGTGGTGGCTACGTTTGCATCAATCATCATTCCTCGAATTCCACACGTGAATCGTCGGGTTGCTGTAGCTACTATTTCGGGTACCGATGACCCTGATGAGGAAGAACGAAAAAAGCGCCAGCAGGAAGAAGTATCTGGTGCACCGACGTCTGATGATTAATGTATTGTAATTGTTCAGTAGTGAGACATCAGTGCCTCAATGATTGACAATTATTATCTGCACGATACTCTATCGGTAGAAAGTTGCTAATAAGGGAAAGGATCGGGTATGACGGTATATACCATTTCGAGACCAATAGCCAAAACCGTTAAAGAGAAAACGGATAAAAGAAAGTATCCTCTCCGTTCACACATGGTGACAATTTTTACCACGGCTAGCGCAAGCGAAAAAAGTGTGTGCGATTACTTCGACGGTGAATTTGAAAAAACCCAAGACTACGCCGAGGGCTGGAGGTTGACTGGTCTGCATGCCATTTCTGAATTCCATCAAGGGCACGTGAAAAAGTGGGCACGGTACATCGATCCGGTTCCACCGGCAATGACGGCCGTGATCAAAGATGGGCCTGCACATCTGAGATTGGTCAAATAAATATAATTATGAATAACCCGCGCCAACAACTGGCGCGGTTTTCTTTGGCTTGCAAAAATGTCTATACTGTTGTTAAATACAGTTCTGAGGAGGCAGTTCTTTCGATTTGAAACGACCTATATATTATGTAAGGTAAAGGTGTCTCCTTGGGTTTTTATAACCAAGGAGAAAAAGCATGCAGAAGACTAACGTGTACTACATTGATCGGTACGGCTATGTCCATACCACCCGCGCAGAATGCATTCTCGCGAACCAAAATTGATTTTGTTTACATTTTCACAGAATAGAAACTGAATCGAACAAAAGGCCAGGGATTACTCCTTGGCCTTTTTGCATGTCTATTGATTCTCTTGTTATTTGGTAGATAGGGATGAGACTTGTATACTGTATCCACTATATGGCTGAAGCAGTAATTAACTTTATTTCCCAAAATGGGTATTGGGGCGTGTTTATTTTGATGGTGGCAGAAAATATCTTTCCGCCGATTCCGTCTGAAGTAGTATTGCCGTTTGTGGGCCACTCGGTGGCTAAAGGGGAACTGAACTTTGTCCTTGCGCTAATTACCGCGAGTGTTGGTTCGTTTTTGGGTACGTTGTTTTGGTTTGCGCTCGGGTGGTTTGCACCGGCGGCAAAGCTAGAGAAATTTTTTCGAAAGTACGGGGGGTACGTTGCGATTTCCGGAAAAGATTTTCATAAGGCGACAGATTACTTTGTGAAGTATGAAATCCCCGCGGTATTTTTCGGCCGGATGATTCCCGGTGTGCGCTCGGTGATTTCTATCCCAGCGGGGAGTGTGCGGATGAATTTTAAAAAGTTTGTGGCGTATTCACTTGCGGGATTGATTATCTGGAACACAGCCTTAATGAGTATTGGGTACTTTGCGTTAAGTGACTATTCGATTGTCGAGACATACATGAAGCCGATAGGGGATGCGATTATTTATTTGTTTATATTCGTCTACATCGTCCAAGTTGTGAGATTTGTCCTAGATAAAGAAGGTCGCTCCTAGCGTTGTTTCTAAAAATCGGCACCTGCTTTGTTGCCTGCGCAAAATAATAATTCACCGTACAAGGAGTACGGCTCATCATTATTTTACTTGTCGTCGCGCATCTGCTCGATTTTAAAAAACACCTCATATTGTCTGCGTTGATTGTAAAAACGTACTGAACATCTCACCATACTGTGGGGTTGAATTATTTGCTTTTCGTGATATAATCTTTGTATATGAAAAACTTTGAACCAGGCGGTTTACGTAATCGCAAACCAGACCTTGGTGGACGTCCCTTTAGTGATGCGGGTAAATATGCTCCAAAGAAGCGTTTTGAAGGTGCTGGACGCCCTTCATTTGGCAACAACCGACCATCATTCTCTAATGATCGAGAGAAGAAAGATGTGACTCTATACAATGCTACCTGTACTACCTGTGGTAAGTCATGTGAAGTACCGTTCCGACCTGATGGAAAGAAGCCCGTACTATGTCGTGATTGTTTCGCTGCAAAAAATGAAGCCCCAACAAACAGCAACACTTCTCGAGATCGATTTACACCAAACGAAATGGTAGGCCGAACTATGGAGCGACCAAGTCCCGCTGCGTTTGTCCCGCCTGACTACAAACTACTTGTTAAGCAACTTGGTGTTGTAGAAGAGAAAATAAATCAAATTTTAGCGCTGATTAAAGCGTCTGAAAAACTTGTTGAGGCATTACCGATTGTTGGTACTAAGTCAGTTGAAGAAGCAGGGGAGGATATTGTAGTTAAAACTCGGAAGCCAAAGAAAGTTACCCCGGCAATCGAGAAGGCTAAAGCTAAAAAGAAGGTGAGTAAAAAGGCAACGGTTGCCAAACGAGCAGCGAAAAAGGTAGCCTAGCGCTATTAACAAATAATTTATAAAAGGTCTTTTCAAATATTTGTTATTATAATATAATAACATTGTGGGGCAATGCATGATTTCAGTATGTTTCAAAATACACATAGTTGAATCCGTATTGACCTGATTTCTATTAAATAATATTTAAATCTATGAAAACGCTATCAAATTATGTACTACCAGTTATCGTTCCTATTATCGCACTTGTAGTATTGATGTTTGCTTTCGTTGTATACGCTCAATCTACACAAGCGGCTACGTACGCCTATGTAGATGCGGCGGGAGATGTTAAATCAGTTACTGCAAATGATTGGCAGACGGCTATTGCAACTGCTCCAAACATTCATATGCGCAGTGGAGTTATGTTACTCGAATCCGCTGACGACTACCAAGTAGTCGGTGACAAAGTTATTGTACGTTAATCTATTTATAAAAGTTGAAAAATAAGGATACCCAGCAGGGTATCCTTATTTTTCTTGCTTGTATCAACACAAACCGCTATAATCAGCCAGTCCAATTTCGGGCCCTTAGCTCATCCGGTAGAGCGCTTCCATGGCATGGAAGAGGTGAGCGGTTCAAGTCCGCTAGGGTCCACGAATACAAAAATGAGCACACTGCGTTGTGCCATTTTTTGTTCGTGGACCTTAAGCAATGTGCCTGCGCACATTGCGGGCGGACTTGAACAGCGGAGTGATGTGACTTTGTCACGAACGAGCTGTGTCCCGCGGCACTTATGAGCATCAGCGAATTTGTGACCGTCAGGACAAGTCCGCTAGGGTCGGGGTCGAGAGCTGTTAGTAGATTTGAAACAAAGTGAACAAATATACTTAGTAACTCGTGACCACATTGGACCCTAAGCAAGCAAACTCCTATAAAAACCCCCGCCATCACTGGCAGGGGTTCATCTTATCTAACTTAGACACAAGTCGGTCTTGGCGGCGGCAAAAACTTCCTCCAGTTTTGCCGTCAATTCATCAGCATTGTTCGCGTGGAAGTGGACCCCGCCGGTTGCTGGCTGGATATGTTTCTGTACGAAGTTACTGATTTCTTCAGTACCGAGTGAAATGGTGTACACCATTACATCGGCTGGTATTGTTCGCCCTAGATCCCAATTTCGGGATTCATTGGATACACCGTCGGTGGTGAAGACGAGCACCTTTTGTTGTGCGTCTGACGCCGCAAGCTGTTTGAGTGCAGCACGCAGTCCAAGCGAGTGGTTGGTGGTGCTTAGAATATAGTGGCTCACTGGCCAAAGCGCCATTGCGTAGTCGACAACGGCTTTTTCGTTGATAAGCCGGGCTGAGACCGGAACTGACGTTGAGTCACCCCAGGCAATATAGTCCACCTGTAGATTGTTGCAGTCGGCCACGTAGTTCGCAAAGGCAGTGATAAATCCATCGCGCTGGATATCGCTATGCTTACTCTGGAACATACTCTCACTCTGATCCGCAGCGATGACGATGAGTGCCGTAGCGTCCTGGGCTTTGCTTGTATTGGTAGAGAACATGGTCAACACAGTTAGGATAATTATGATGAGAAACTTTTTCATCATTATGGTCTCCGTTACTCGTGTGAACCTCCCATTTGTTAGAGTATTCCTGTATTGCTGTACTGTAAAGAAAAAAGGGTGCATAGAGGTAACGTAAAACCGCACCCCAGATAGACATGGGATGCGGTAGTGTTAACTGGTCGGGCAATTATCTTGCCCAAGGTCGTCGAGGATCATTGTCAGGATGTCCCGGAAGTGACTTTCGGTCTCAGCGTGGAAATGCCTTCCGTGTTGCGGGACAATGTGGTTCGCAACATAGTTGCGAGACAGACTATCGCTCAACGAAATTCCGTAGAACTCGGTAGTTGGTTCAACGAGGTGCCAAAGTTCGGAATTGCCTTCACCGTTTATACCTGAGTCACTAACGAAGAGAATGACCGTTTTGTTATACCCCGGGGCAACATAGCTATTGGCATACAGCATTCCAACTCGAGGACTAGTGCCGTCATGCTTGAAGCGGGTGAGTTTACTCGCGTAGTCGGCGAGCAAGTCGCTTTCGTCGCGCGACTTCAGCTCGATATGAACTGGTGGCAGTGACTGTAGTCCCCACGATATCATATCTACCGTTACTACCTGGCATCGATGATGGTAGTTGGAAAAATACTCGTTAAAGAAGTCAGCACCGGCCCGGGTCCAGTCAACGGGTCCGTTGGTACGCATACTCCCACTCATATCCCATGAGATAATGAGATGGAGCTTGTTGAGTGTTTCTTCTGCCCGCGTAGGCAGAGAAAACAGCAAGGAACAGGTGAGCGCAAGAGCGGCAAGAACTACTTTCATGGTCGTGTCCCTCCTTTGTTTGCATTCTGATCATAGTCTACACCCATTCTATAGCTGGTAAAGATACGGGGTGTTCCTAGGTTTCTGAAAGGAGATTTTTCAGGCGATTATAGGTATCAATATGATCTTCCACCAGTACGGTATCAATTACACCGATAACAGCTTCGTCGTTGCCACCAGTGAAAAGACCGTCACCGTAGTAAATACATTCGTCTTTGTTCCAGCCCATCCAATCAATTAATTTTTGCACATTAGTGCCTTTATGACGGTCTTTATGAATATAGTCGAGGCTAGTCGAGCCACCGATTTTTACAATTAAGTCTTCGGACGCAAAGGGAATTTGAGCCAGTAGCGACTCACGTTTTTTGCGATCTGGGTCGTAGGTTTTTTTGACCTCTACTGGTGCGGTGTTACCAACCGGACTAAAGGTAATTTGGGCCCCTCTATCTTCAATTGGGTTCCAGTCGTGATTGAGTTCATGGTCAAGCAGTTCAACAATTTCACTTATATGGTCGAGTATCTGATCACGATGATGCGGTTCAAGCGGAATGTTCCAGAGTTCGTTGCCTGCAGTATCAATAGCGTGGTTTCCATTTTGCCCGAGCACAATAGCGGGTAGGTTATTACTTTGCCATTGAATTTTTGATACTTCTTGGCCTGAAACTATTACTATGTCCTGGGTGGCGTTACTGAGTAACTCGAACATCTCGGGCAGTATCGGTTGCCGTGAGGGAGCGATGGTCATGTCCATGTCGAAAAATAAGTGTTTGTAGTGTGTCATAGTGATACTTTAGTATATCAAATTTAGGTAATAAACAGTGCGGCTGCACAGGAGGGCTTGGTGTAGGCTACTATATAGCTATGGAACTGTTAATTATGCTGGCAATTATATTGCAGGGGACGGGAATTGCGTTAGGGATGGGAGGTTCAACATTAGCTATTAGTAATTTTTTTGTAGCGATTGCAGACGGTACGATTGATCCCGGTGAACGAAAAATGATGGGTGTTGTGTATGTGGTGTTAAAGATTGCGTTAGCATTGATCTTTGTTACTACGGGATATTTGATTCTATCGGCTCTCTCGACGGTTGATGTAGCTTCAGTCGCTACGTACCTCTGGGCGCAATTACTCGTAGCCTTTGTCTTGTTACTCAATTCCATCCTCATGACCAAGCGCATCATGCCTAGTACCATGGGGCCGGGGATTCAAGCGGGGAGTTGGTATACATTAGGAATCCTCACTACCGTGGTTGGGATGCTCGACATAAACATAACTATGAGTATGTTCTTGGTGTGGTATGTCACAGCACTGGTTGTCGCGCTATTGGTTGTTAACGGGGTGATGAAGTATCTTAAAAAATAAACTGTACATATAAAAAAACCGCCGGCGATTGCCTGCGGTTTTTTATTGTTAGACGGTCGTTATGTTTCGACCTTTAACCTTTTGGTAGAGGTACTTTGGCCAGCGGATAAAGAACCATTGTTTCTTTACCGGGTTTTGTTTTGCTAATTCATTTCGGTAGTACAGTGTTGGCACGAGTACTAGCGTCAGAATCATGGCAAAGGTTAGTCCGAACATAATCGCAAATGCGAGCGGGCTCCAGAAGTCAGAAATCCGTGATAATGGAATCATACCAACTACCGTTGTGATAGTGGTGAGCATAATCGGACGGAATCGTGATACAGAAGCGTCAGCTACTTGGTCAATGAGAGACTCATCTTCCTTTTGCGCACCCTTATGCGTAATCATCGAGTCCATCAAAATGATGTTGTGGTTGATGATAACTCCTGCTAGGGCAATCACTCCTAAGAGTGAGGTGAAGGAAAGTGCTAAACCTGTCATGGCGAGCCCGGCAAACACTCCAATGAGCGAGTAGGGAACGACGAGCAAAAGGTACAGTGAGTAACGAATTGAGTTAAATGACAGTACGAGGATCGCGAGCATCAAGAGTAACCCCACAGCCAAAGCGATAAACATTTCGGTAAATGATTGGTTTACGTTTTCCGCTTCACCACCGTACCCAATCTCTACACCAGCTGGAGCTTCTAGTTCACCAACACGAGCTTTAAATTGATTTACCACTTCACCGGCTACTACTCCTTCTTCGGTGAAGGCTCCGACGGTCACTTGACGTTTTTTGTCTTCGTGATTAATCGCGGCGTTGGCTGAGGCTAAGGTTTCGGCGGTAATACTACTCAGTGGGACGCTTTCACCACGAATTGAAGTAACGGTTAGGTTACGCAACGTATCAATGGTAATTTTTGGCGTCGCTGAACTATCAAGGGTGTTGCGGTCAACACCTAATCGAACAATAACATCAATATCTTCACCTTCCTGGTTGATGGTAGTAGCTTCTACGCCGAATACTGCACTACGCAGTACACCACCGACTGCTGATGGGGGAACACCCAAGGTGCTTGCTTTACCCTTGTCGATAGTGAGAACAAATTCAGTGGCGTTACTTTTACTACTAGCTTCTACATCGCGTGTACCTTCGATATCTTTGAGAAGTTCTTCAGCGCGGTCAGAAACGAGGAGTAGGTCAGCGAGACTTTCACCACTAAGTTTGATAAACACCGGCGCTCCGGTTGGGGGACCGTTTTGTTGTTCTACAATTTTAACGGTACCACCTTTGATGTCGGCAAATTCTTTTCGGAGTTCAACCGCGAGATCAATACTAGATTGCTCTCGTTCTGGTTTGAGTTCAACGGTAATATTCGCAAATTTTCCACCTGCGTTAGTACTGCCGGTAAAGGCAGAACCTGAACCAGCTGTTGTGGTAAATGATTGAATGTACTCTTTATCATAGAGGATTTCTTCCACTTCACGTACTACTAAGTCAGTATCGGTCACCGGTGTACCTTGCGCGGTTTCAATCTCAATATAGAGCGCATCAACGTTTTCTGGTGGGAAAAAGATTACTTTAAGTAATCCTGTTGCTGGCAGGGCAAAGGCAAAAATCAAGCCTAGGAACAAACTCCATAACAACACGCGTTGTTGTACTTTACTCTTAAGGAAATTAACCAATTTAGTCCGGTACCAGAGTTGCGCTTTTTCGGTGTATTCTTCTTGCTTTTCTTCAAAGCGGTTTGAATGCGCGTTGCTCGTAAGGTAAATCGCAATCAATGGCACTAGACCTAATGCCACAAAGATAGACGCAATCAACACGAAGATAATCGTAAACGGAATAGATGAAATAAATTCACCGGTTACTCCCGAGAGGAAAAAGAGGGGAGCAAACACCGCTACGGTCGTCATAGTTCCGGCGATTAATGGCCAGGCGTATTCACGAATAGAACGTTCGGCTGCTTGCATAGCGTTACCCGTTTTGCGGAGTCGCGTGTGAATCGCTTCGGTTACTACAATTCCCGAGTCCACCAGAATACCGACCGAGAGAATCAACGCAAACAGCGAGATGAAGTTAATGGTATTCCCAGACGCATAGAGACCAATAAAGGCAATCACAAATGATAGCGGAATAGACAGCGCCGCTACCAATGATTCGCGCCATCCAATCGTGAGCAAGAGCACAAGAACAACAAGCACTACAGTTTCAAGACCGGCTTTAATCAATTCAGAAAGGTCTTTCCGGACTTGCTTGCCTTGGTCAAATACTACGAGAACTTGAGAGTCACTGAGTAATCCCTCATCTTTTTTGAGTTCTTCAATTTTGGCGAGTACCGGGTCGGTCACGTCAGTGACATCCCCGCCGGCTTTTTTGTAAATAGTTAACGTCATTGACGTTTCAGATGGCACACCATCAACTGAGACGCGTGAAATAGATGATTCACGACTTACTCCATCAGTAACGTCCGCGAGGTCACGAATGTAAATCACTTGGCCGTTATTTGATTTAACCGGCACACTCTTAATATCTTCTACGGTATTAAGCTTGCCTTCAAAACGAACCGCGTATTCAATGCCTTCGGTTGAAACGGTCCCAACGGGTACAGTAAGGTTGGCTTGGCCTAGGGCTTGAGTAACTTCGTTGATACTAATACCAAATCCAGTTAACGCCTCTTCTTTAACGAGGACTTGAATTTGTCGGGCGCGCGTTCCTGAAATCTGCACTTCAGACACTCCGTTAATAGTAGTAAGTTCATCTTTAATGTCTTCTCCGAGCGCGGTAAAGGCGGTAGGTGAGAGGTCAGACGAAATCGCTACAATCAAAATTGGTTGGTTCGAAAAGTCTACTTCCGATACAAACGGATCATTTGCATCACTAGGCAGTTCACTTTTGGCACTATCAACTGCGTCTTTTAATTTTTGAATTGATTTATCAATGTCAGCACTCGCCGCGAACTCAACGTTAATTGTTGAAACATCATCACGTGACGTTGAGGTCAAGTTTTCGATGTCTTCGACGTTGGCTATCGCGTCTTCGAGCTTGTTGGTAATCAATTCCTCTATATCCGCCGCTGAAGCACCAGGATAGACTGTCGTTACAATACCAACTGGCACGATTACTTCAGGAAATGATTCTTTAGGAATAATAATAGCGGCATAGGCACCCAACCCAATCAGGGCAAGCATCAACAAAATACTAAATTCTCGCTTATGGAGAAAAAATAACCAGAGAGAATGCATATTTATTTAGTTTCGATTGTTACTTCTGCTCCTTCTTTAAGTCCACGTCCATCAGTAACGATTGGAGTATCGCGGTTGATTCCTTCAGTGACTACCACCACATCACCACGGATGTTCCCGAGCACGACTGGGTTTGAAATGAGGGTATTGGTGTCTGCATCAACAGTAAACACAATCGGCCCACTACCGGTCATTTTAACTGCAGAAAGGGGGATACTCACTTCAGATGTATCTGAACTCGTCGCTGTCGTGAATACTACTGAAACGGTTGAACCGTTTTGTAGAGTGTTGTTTTCGTCGACGCTAATTTTAACCGCTACTTTACCCGTCGTTGGATCAATCGAGCCACCAATGGCTGCGATTGTACCGTTCGCTACTTTATCAATGCGTACTTGATCGCCAATTTTAATGAGCGCACTTTCTTCTTGACTAACTGAGGTTGAAACTTCAAGACCTTGGTTGTTGTTTGCAATAATAGCCGCTGGCGCAGAAGGCGCAGCGTATTCACCTGTTTTTAGGTAGAGCGCGTTTACCACACCGTTAATTGGTGAGCGAACCAAAGTTTTTTCGTAGTTAGCTTGAGCGGCCCGAAGTGAACCAAGGGCGATTTTGATTTGAGCGTCGGCACTTGATACCTGACTGCCTGAACCTGCAATTGATGCTCGCTTGATAGCTTCGTCGGCATTAGCGAGGCCAGTACGAGCAGCATCTATACTCGACAGAATCCCTACGAGTTGACCACGCAGTGCATTAAATTCACTAGTAAAGCGAATATAATCAGCGGCAGTGTATTGGATGTTTGCGTCTTCATTGTTAAAGCCGATGATAAAATCATCAACCATAGCCAATACTTTCTTTGTAGTTATTTCAGCTTCAGTTAAAGCGCCGTTAAGGTTACTAGTAGTGGTAAGCGAGTTGGCTTTTGATTGCCAGGCGGGAAGGGTAGTTTGCAGGTTCACTCGTTCCATATTTTGGAACGATGTATTGGCCTTACTAATACGTACTCCAGGAACTTGTGAGTTTGGATTGGCAAAGAATTTATCAAGTGAGGTAAATACTACGCCCGAGACAGACGTGTAGGCATTTTTGTACGTAGTTACTGCAGCGTTTTGGGCAGCACGTTTGGCATTTTCAGCTTCATTTTTTCCTACATCACCTTGAGCAGAACCAGCAATCGCTGCTTCATACGCTCCTTGCGCTTGCAAGAGCTGTGCGCTTTCAGATGACCCTTCCAGACGTGCAATAATAGAGCCCGCTCGCACATTGGCACCAAGTTCAGTGTAAACACCGATAATTCGTCCACCTGACTCCGTTTGGAGTTTAGCTTCAGATACAGCTTGCAGTGTTCCAACAGCCGTAAAGGTACTGTCGCCACTGGTATTGGCCGCACTCTCAACCACTACGGTCAGAAGTTTCGTTTCCGCTGTTTGTTCATCAGTTACTGCCTCACCAGCAAAGAAAAGGAAGTACACCGCAAACGCTACCACCAATAATGTGATAGCAGTTCGTAGAAGTGTCTTAAATAACACACCAAAAATTATAAAACTAATAAAGGTAATCGCTCGGTCAAATAAGTTGCTCAAAAATGCCATACATATAACTACTATTGAATAATGGCGGAATAATAACACTTTTTTACTGATTTGTCTATACTTTAGATTTTCTGAAATAATAAGGAGAGTATGGTAAAATTCTGACTATATGTTTGGAAAAATAAAAAATTTTGCAGTAAAGAAGGTGATTCAGTCACAAATGAAAAATGTGCCCGCTGATCAACAAGAAATGATCATGACCATGTTGGAAAAAGACCCGGCTTTGTTCGAAAAAATCGCCAAAGAAATGCAAGCCGAGCTTAAAAGTAACGGTAATAATCAAATGACAGCAGCAATGAAGGTCTTACCGAAGTACCAGCAAGAAATCATGGGCGCCATGACCCCAGAAATGAAGGAGAAGATGATGAAGATGCAGATGGGCAGTCAGGGCAAATTCAATCCCAATGGATCTATAAGACGCTAAAGTAGAGACGACATCCACAAACGGCACATTGCGTTGTCGCTGCTACGAAAATTTTATTCCGCCGTACAAGAAGTACGTCTACATAAAATTATTCTTGCGCTCCTAGCACTGCACTCGTTTCTGAATGTCTACTTGAACACTAAAATTAAAAAATTGATTTGAAGATAAGAGTAATCAACAGTGCGTGGACTTTGTCTGCGCACTGTTGCGTTATACTTGGTTTAATTATGTCAAAGAAAATTCTCGTGTTGTGTGGGCACCCGGACAAAGATTCGTTTAGTGGGAATGCAGCAGATCATTATCAAGCCGGAGCTGAAGATGCGGGACACACTGTGGTGCGGGTTAATATTGGTGAACTTAATTTTGACCCCATTTTGCACAAAGGGTACAAAGAGATTCAACACTTGGAACCAGATTTGCTTGATTTGCAAAACAAATTTCGCGACGCTGATCACATTATGATTGTCTACCCGAACTGGTGGTGTACGATGCCAGCTATTCTTAAAGGCTTGTTTGATCGTTTTTGGTTACCAGGTTTTGCGTTTAATTTTAATAAAGAAACCAAGCGTATTGAAAAACACCTTAAAGGACGAACGGCTCGGGTGATTATTTTGTCTGGTTCGCACTCTCCGTTTAAGACCTGGTGGAACTTTGGTGACTTTACCAATGAAATTCAATACGGAATCCTCGAGTTTGCTGGATTGCGCACTGCAGTTTCTGCCTACGGGCCCTGTGAAAAAGTTGATGGTATCTGTCGAGAGAAGTGGCTAAGAGAAATGGAAGTGATGGGACGAAAGGGAATATAAGTAGAAAAAGTCAGCCAATTGGTTGACTTTTTTGATATTTGATGTATTATATTGGTTGGATTTATTGGAGGAAACGGTGATGAAAGTTCTCTTTCTACTTATGATGTTTGCAGTGTCGGGCTGTGTGGGCGATGTCTACATCGAGACAACGACCGTCTACTCGAACAAGCCATCGCGGGCGCAGAAAATGTTTCCGCGAGGTGAATCGGTTCTCGCGTGCACGACGATGGCTGGCCTGTACGATTACCTCGACAACCATCGGGAAGGAATGAACTTGCCGGCTGGCTGTTCGTACGTTCCCATGACGGCTATCCGTGATCGGGGAGAATACGATTCCTATCGTCACGGTCGGGTGAAGATCTACCAGTTTCAACACGACTGGGACATGTACTTCACCTACAAACAGAGTCGCGGACGCAGGGTGGTGTACTACTAAACAATTTGACGGGCGCCTCTTCATACAAGAGGCGCCCGTTTTTAATTTTCAAAATTTCCTTCGTGATATACTGGCGCTATGAATACACAACAATGGTACGCGACTTTAATTAAACCAGAGTGGGCGCCGCCATCATGGGTGTTTGGTCCAATTTGGTCGGTACTGTATACGCTTATCGCCATTTCCTTTGGGTATGTGTTTTACAAAATCTATCAGGGAGAAATTCCGTTATGGGTAGCTGCACCGTTTGTGCTCAATTTATTTTTTAACGCTATTTTTACACCCATTCAGTTTGGATTGCAAAATAATCTTTTGGCAGCGATAGATATATTCTTGGTTTTAGGAACATTAGTGTGGCTGATGTATGTCATTTATCCCTACGCTCCCTGGGTAACCTATATAAATATTCCGTATTTGGTGTGGGTGAGTATAGCGACGACGTTGCAGTGTACGATAACCTATCTTAACTGGTAGTATCTATAGTATAATCGTTTCTAATGCCTACTATATCTTTTGGACGTGAACTCGCGAGTGTGTTGTTAAAAGTGTTTGGAGTAATCCTGACGCTGGTGTTACTGGGTGTCATTATTATGTTTTTTAGTTTCGGCTATAGCTCAGTAAGTGATGGGGAGTGTAATATTGCAGTAATGCCGATTGAAGGCGTGATTATGCCGTGGGGAACAGGAGCGCTCTATCCTGAATTTGCCGTTACCCCTAAGGACGTGCGAGATTTTTTGAAGTTGGTCTCTGATGATGAGTTGTTTATTGAAGGTGTGCTCTTTGAAGTGAATTCACCGGGCGGTACTCCAGTAGCAGCCGAAGATATCGCCAAACAGATTAGTGCGCTTGAGTTACCAAACGTAGCGTTAATTGGCGATATTGGGGCATCAGGTGGATATATGGTGGCTTCAGCGGCTGATAGAATCTTTGCCTCAGCAATGTCTGATGTCGGGAGTATTGGAGTAACGATGTCATACGTAGAAGAATCAAAGAAAAACGAAGAAGAAGGTCTGACCTATGTCCCCTTAACAACGGGCGAATTTAAAGATGCTGGCGACCCTAATAAACCGTTAAGTGAATCAGATCGGACCTACTTCCAAGGACAGTTGGATACGATAAAAAATGAGTTTGTGAAATTGGTGTCGAAGAACCGAAATCTTTCAGAAGAAGAGGTGAACAAGCTCGCCGACGGTAGTACAGTCATTGGAGAAAAAGCGGTAGAGGCTAAGTTAATTGATGCCATTGGTAATCGAGACTCAGTCAAAGCGTACTTTGCAGAAAAATTAGAAAAGGATGTTTCCGAAATTGAATTCTGTGAATACGTTGCGCCGTTGTTCTAATGAGGCTTTTATTATCGGTACTAGTGTGGTATAAATCAGGCCTGACGTTTGATCTGTCGCTCATCTTCCCCAAGACTCGACAGGTCATGTGTCAGAAGCGTGGTTGGTTTATTCCCGCCACGCTTTCTTAAATCATTTTTATACTATGTCACTTTCAGTTGGAATTGTTGGACTCCCAAACGTTGGTAAATCAACGCTCTTTACCGCCCTCACTAAAAATGAGGTTTTAATTGCAAACTACCCGTTTGCGACCATTGACCCAACCGTGGGTGTGGTTGCCGTACCAGATAGTCGTTTAGCCACCTTGGCAAAAATTTCCGGAACAGACAAAATCATCCCAGCTGTGGTGGAGTTTGTTGATATTGCAGGGTTGGTGAAAGGAGCTTCAACCGGTGAAGGACTGGGAAATAAATTCCTCGCTAACATCCGTGAGACGGACATGATTGCGCAAGTAGTACGTATTTTTGAAGATAGTGATATTCACCACGTATCTGGAGGAGTTGATCCGTTGGGTGATATTGAAGTGATTAACTTAGAATTGGTATTTGCAGATACCGAAACCGTAGAAAAGCGTTTGGGGAATGTTGAACGTGATGCGAAAAAGGGAGACAAAGATGCCATCCTTGAACGTGATGTGCTCGTGCGGTTGTTACCACATTTACGTGAAGGTCAGCTGGCGAATACACTATCCATGACGGTGGAAGAAATCAAAGCCGTTAAAGCCCTGCACCTGTTAACGATGAAGCCGTTTTTATACATCTGCAACAAAAAAACTGACGCCTTTAACCTGGATGAACAAAACGATAGTCGGTGGCAAGACCTGGTTGAATTTTTTGAAGAATCGGGCAGTGAATACGTCGTGGTTGATGCCGGGATGGAGCATGAGCTTCGTGACTTAAGTGAAGATGAAAAAAATGACTTCCGGAGAGAGTACGGCGCTCAAGATAGTGGTGTAGGAAGCTTAATTCGCGCTTGTTACGACCGTTTAGGGCTTATGAGTTACTTCACCACCGGTGAAAAAGAAACTCGTGCCTGGACCGTTCCCATTGGTAGCACCGGCCCCCGCGCAGCCGCCGCCATTCACACTGATTTTGAGAAAAAATACATCCGCGCCCAAGTCATCACCTTTGAAGATTTAGTAGCCGCGGGTAGTAAAGCAGTAGCCAAAGAACAGGGAAAGATGCGGACGGAAGGGAAGGAGTATATTGTGAAAGATGGAGACGTAATCGAATTCCTAATCTAGAATTCCTAAAAATCGTTAGCTTCTGCGTTGCAGCTCGCAAAATAATCGTCAACGTACAATAAGTACGTCTCCTAATTTTTTTACTCACGCCTCCTTACATGAGCTGTACACCATATGAATTATTTTATTTTTAATAAAAATAAAATAATCTCAAATGGTCTTGCGAAAGCTATACGCTTTCTCACTTGAATCTAATCAATTTTAAGAAATCCTTTAGAGTATATTAGCTGTCCGAGTTGAAGCTAGCTTTTTTAAAGTAATCTTGGTGAGAAATGTATATAAAATTTAAGTGCGACCCTGGTGGGGTCGCACTTTTGTTTTGGGGTCATGCATTGACCAGAACTTGCTTCAATTTAAAACGTTCTTGCTGTTGTCGGCGAGGCTGACCTCCTCTGTTAACTGTTCGAAACTCAAAGTACCCCATATTGTAGGTATCGAACATATTGTCTTCAAAGGTTTCAAAAATGATTTTTTGAGTTCCTCCAATGTCAGATTTTTGGGGAGATCATCATAATTGAAATTTGGGTCACGTATGACTCGGTCAGCAATATGTACGCCACAAGCTTCGCAGTTGAACCTATGATCTGGTAACCGCACTTCAAGACGCTTCTGCTGGTAGAAAAACTCCAGTATCCTTGCTGTACTTTTCTTTCGAAAGCCGGCATCATAGCAGTCTTGAATTGATTTCCATTCATCTGATTGCAAAAACTTGAACAGATTCGAGGAGTAGAGCCGAGACAGTGCGACTCGTCTCATCATCAATCGAACCAGTAAAACAAACACGATAAAACCAATAGTCCAAAGAGCAGTCGACATCATGTACCTCCCCACAAGGATGTTTCTACCAATTTTTATATCACATATCTACATTA
Organism: Patescibacteria group bacterium; assembly: GCA_040386275.1. Lineage (GTDB taxonomy): Bacteria > Patescibacteriota > Minisyncoccia > Phycocordibacterales > UBA918 > OLB19. The sequence continues at coordinate 189,164 of JAZKFU010000008.1, read as the reverse complement.
TGTAAATCAATCAGTAGTAAACAATTTGAAGTACCCAAGTAATAGATTTGGACTTTCAGAATTGAATGAAATACAAGGCAGACAAGTAAAATATGACGAGCCGTACTTTATATAGGGTAAGGAATTTTAAATTGAGTGCAGTGCTAGAAGCGCAAGAACATCTTTCGCAGCGGTCCAGCGATTTTCCAAATATAAGAAAAAATTGCCTCAAAAATTAGTTGTATGAGTAATCAAAGTATGGTTTAGAACTTTCAGAATTGGATGAAATACAAGGCAGACTAGTAAAATATGACGAGCCGTACTTTTTGTACGGTGAGGATTATTTTACGCAGGCTAACGCAGTAGTTCGCCAATTCTGAAAGTTCGGCTAACTACCTTCCATTGGGGGATTAGCTCTCTGCACCGGACTCACAATCGTCGGACTCCAATCAGCTTTCACTGAACCATGTTCATTTTCGTACTCATTAAGCTGGTGCGTAATATACTGCTGGAGACGCTTGGCGTGTTGTGGGGTTAGAGAATAAATTTGATTTTGACTGCCTGAACTTAAAGCCATTATAAAGAACTCGGGTGTGTAACCGATGTTGATACTTTCGCAGAATAATTTGGGAGCTCGTTTAAGATCTTCTGATTTCATATACTTCTATGGTACCGCATTGTGTAACTATAAACAAACCTTGTCTACAATTGCGAGTGATGTAGTTTGTAGTTTATACTACAGCTAGTTTTGATCTTCTCATGTGAAAGGAGTACCCTGTGTCCGATAAAACGTTCGTCGCCATCACCTTCAACACTGAAAGTGGTGGCCGACCGCACTTTCATGAATACGTAAAAACACTGGTGGCGGAAAAGTCACCGGATGTGATTGCGTTTCAAGAGGTGCACAACGCCCAAAAGCCTGAGGCACCGACATTGTTCATGCCGAATGATCCGGGTAAGCGCACGCATCCGATTCGACTTCATCTGTATGATGAGTTAAAAAGCTTGCTTGGGCCGACATACACTTCATATTTCGCTGCCCACTTGCAAGGGGTACACGATCTGGAAGGGTGTGCCTATGAGAGTTTGTACGGACAAGCGTTGTTTGTGCATACTCGCTGTGTAGTTGATTTTTTTAGAAGCGACTTTGTGTATGGTCGCCGTAATCAGTTCAACACCGAGCATGAAGGCGGGACTCCCGCCGGAAAAGCAGCGTTATCAGTTTCGTTGCAAATACCCTCCGGCGAAAAAATTGTTGTTACCAACCTTCATGGATTTTGGTCACGACACGGTAAAATCGACATGCCAGAGCGGTTTACGCAGAACCAAGGTATCGACTGGCATGTAGGGCGGGTGCTCTCAGCAACCGCCAAAGATACCCGCTTAATTGTGTTGGGAGACCTCAACTACCGTTCGGATTTGCGTGCGCTTGAAGATTTGCGCGCCAAGTCATTGTTCGGCAGTGAAGGAGGAATCGTCCTCAATCATCAGTTTGATGTTGTGCGTACGCGAACCAACCATTACTCAAAGTGGGAACAAGAACCTGAGGCTGATTTTGTTATGGCCTGCCCTCGTTTGGCCGAAAATGCCGTGTACCTCAAGCCTGATCTACAGGCACCCTCTGATCACGCTTCAGTGATTGGTCGTTTTACCTTCAACTGATATGCCCTCTACCACTCCTTGGTAGGGGGCATATTTTTATAAAATAGGAGTATACTTATAGCTATGGAAAATCAAACACCAAAACATTTTGTGTTGCAGTTAGGCTCACTTATTAGTTTATACCTATCGTTAGGATTTTTACTCAGTTTATTATTTGGCGTTATTAACTTACGCTTCCCCGATGCTACGGAAGGGTACTGGGCTATCGAGTCAGCTACTGACGCGGTGCGGCTAGGCATTGCAATGGTGATAGTATTTTTACCAACTTATATTATTCTCACACGTTTAGTAAACCAACTACGTCGTAAAGAAAAAAATAGTTCGTATCTCGCTTTAACAAAATGGCTCGTCTACTTATCCCTTTTAGTAGGGGGGGGAATATTACTGGGTGACTTGGTGGCAGTGATTATGGCCTTCCTCGAAGGTGATATGACGCAACGATTTATTTTTAAAGCGCTCGGGGTACTTGTGGTAGTAGGAGCAGCTTTTCACTATTACATTTTGGATGCTCGCGGATTTTGGCTTAAAAATGAGAGTAAGTCAGTGATGTATGGGTATGGAGCAATGATTGCCGCTTTTGTAGTTCTTGCAATTGGCTTTGCCCATATCGACACCCCTAATTCAGTGCGAGAATTAAAGCTTGATGAAAAACAAGTCAATGATTTACAAAACATCCAGTGGCGATTACAAGACCAACTGATTACCAGCAGCACTACCCCAACAACACTTGAGGATATCTATGGAGAATTTGATATCCCGCAAGCACCAGAAGGACGCCCAGCCTACAAATATGAATCAACTGACAAAGGCTTTCGGCTATGCGCCACCTTTTCAGCGGATAGCATTAATCCAGAAGGAGAATTTGGAATGACCCGTGATGCATCAATGCCTATTAAAAACCCAGATAATTGGTCATACAAAGCCGGTGAATACTGTTTTGATCGCGTAACTAAATAAGTACGTCTTACTAAAAAACACCTGGTTCCGTGAGCCAGGTGTTTTTTTTATGTCTATAGTTTACGGAATAGGGATAGTGACCACAAAGGTGGTGCCTTGATTTTCAATTGAATTTACTTCAATAATACCGCCCAATATCTCAACTGATTCCTTCACAATATATAACCCTAACCCAGTACCTTCCGCCCGATGGAGCAAGGCATTACTCGCCCGGAAGAATTTGGTGAACAATCGTTCTAATTGTTCGGTCGGAATACCAATACCCGTATCAGCCAATGTAAAAACCAGGGCATTATTTGATACAACATAACTCACTTGAATAGTGGCGTTATTTTGAACGTATTTCACCGCGTTTGAGAGCAAGTTACTGGTAATAATGTGGAATAACCGGGTATCAGTACTCATCTGCAAATCAGCCGGCTCAAACGAACGAATAAGGTTAATTTGCTTTTCGGTCACTGCTTGCTGGTACTCGTCAATAATCGCTTCCATATATTCTCGAACACTAATGGTTTCGTACGTGGTAGCAAAAGTCCCCGTTTCCAATTTTGAAACACTTAAAAAGTCGTTGATTAAAGCGAGCATACGACTGACGTTGCGCGTTATTTTATCAATGTAATTCTTCTGCTTGTCGTTCGTTACGGTTCGCAATGATCGTTCCAGCAATTCAACGTTCCAGCGAATCGCCGCAATGGGGGTTCGTAATTGGTGAGTAGCCAAGGCCACGAATTCTGTTTTAGCGGTATCAATTTGTTTACGATGCGTCATATCAACTAATGAAACTAATCGTTGGTTAAACGTCTCATTTACAAACAACGACACTGACACCCAGCGCTTTTCGTCAGTATAGGTTGTGATTTCAAATTCAGTATCAAAAAACGAAACATTGGCTTGTAGTTTACCCAAAGTAACTGACAACACATTGTCGTCCGGATTACTTAACCGATCAATAATGGTAGTGCCAAAAATAGTTTCAGAGTTTGTTTGTAGTAGCCGTAATGCGGCTTGGTTACAGGTTGTGACCTTACCTTTTTCATCCAGGGTGAGGTAGGGAACCGGGCTTTGTTTATACAAAGTAGCATACAACTCTCGCGAGGCATGAATTTGACCCTCATGATTTTTTTTAAGCTCTTCGTCAGGTGAACCATACAATCCCAAGTATAAAAGGAGTAGGAAAAAGAAGATTGCGGTTTGCCAAATTAAACTATAGGGTATCAAAAATACCGTGCCCATAGCCGTGACACTGGCAAAAATAATGGTAAAAACCACTAGTATAAAAATATTTCGTAATCGATGGGCTGTGGTATCACTAATCGAAACCTCCATAATCATATCGTATCATCTTTCATCACGTTCTCATGTGAATCATTGTATATATTGCAGCGTAAAAGCTGTGGTATACTTTCGACAATGAGTAAGCATATTCTAATTGTTGAAGATGAACCGGACCTACGAGAGGCAATGGTTGAAGCATTAACTGAAGGTGGGTTTAATGTGTCTGCTGCTCCTGATGGTGCAACTGGTTTAGAATTTGCCGTAGCTGAAAAACCAGATTTAATTTTAATGGACTTGATGATGCCGATTATGGATGGGCACGAAATGTTACGACGTCTCCGCCAAGACCCGTGGGGCCAAACCGCTCACGTAGTTGTACTTTCCGCCATGGATGACGTGGCCAATATTGGTCATGCTCATGAAGCAAAGCTCGAAGACTACATTGTAAAAGCGCACACTAGTCTTGATGAGTTAGTAAAGCGTGTAAAAGAACTTATCGTATAAAAAGTCACTCGAACCCACTAGTGGTTATTTTAATATACAAACGCTTGTTTTCTATTTACAAATAATACTGATATTGTAAAATAAAGTAAGGCTGGTACAAAGAGGGAGGTGCGCCATGCGGGTGTTTAAACGGTTACGCAATATCGACATCTCGACCTGGAGTATACTATTGCTGGTGGCAGCCGGCAGTATTCTGATTATGAGGGCACTTGCGTAACTACAACTCATACAATAGATTCGTGCATACACGAACAACGGTAAAACTACGACGCTTCATTTTTATGGAGCGTCTTTGACTATTTAAGAAACTAAAGACATAATGTGAATCTATTCCTAACACGCGTAATACCATTGTATGCACAAAAAATTTGATTCTGGTGAGATAGAAAAGAAATGGCAAGCCATTTGGAAAGAATCAGGTATATACAATGTAGGGGAGCGCGATCGATCAAAGCCAAAGTCCTACGTCCTCGTAGAATGGCCGTACCCTTCAGGCAATTTACATATTGGCCACTGGTATGCGTTTGCTGTACCCGATATTTACGCGCGCTATAAACGTATGAGTGGTCACCAGGTACTGTATCCGATTGGATTTGATGCCTTTGGTCTTCCGGCTGAAAATGCTGCTATTAAACGTAACCTCAATCCCAAAGATTGGACCTATGAAAATATGGCCTTTATGCGTGAACAGCTCGAACGCATGGGTAACATGTTTAGTTGGGACAAAACTACTAATTCAACCGATCAAGACTACTACAAATGGACGCAGTGGATGTTTACCCAATTTTTCGAAAAAAGTATTGCCTATCGAGGTAAAGGTATTGTGAACTGGTGTCCGGGATGTAATACGGCGGTTGCCAATGAACAAGTGTTAACCGATGGCACCTGTGAGCGATCGGGTGATGTGATTGAAAAACGCGAAATGCCACAGTGGATGATGAAAATCACCGACTATGCAGATAGATTAATTGATGATTTAGACACCGTAGCCTGGCCAGACCATATCAAAGAAGCGCAACGCCAATGGATTGGTCGCAGTAAGGGAGCAAAAATAAACTTCACCCTCTCAACTGGCGATGTTGTAACGGTATTTACCACTCGACCTGACACATTATTTGGCGCTACGTACTTAGTACTTGCCCCCGAACACCCGTTACTCAGCAAATCAGAAGTTCGAGGCGAGACCTCGAACTTAGCGGACGTTGATGCATATGTAAAAACAGCTACGCAAAAGGATGAACAGGATAGACTCGACGCCACTAAAGAGAAAACCGGGGTGGTACTCTCTGGTATAACAGCGACCAATCCAGCCAGCGGGGAACAGATTCCTGTGTATGTGGCTGATTATGTACTAGGCGGTTATGGCACCGGCGCTATTATGGCTGTACCCGCGCACGATGAGCGAGATTACGCCTTTGCTACTAAGTTTGGATTGCCGATTAAACAAGTTATCGTCCCTTGCGCAGATGATTCAAAGAATCCACCAAGACCGGAATTTAAAGAAGTAAAACGCGACACCGTTATTATTCATCTCAGAGACAAAAGTACCGGTAAATTCGCACTCCTTAATTGGCACGGCACTCTTGAGGGTATAACTACTGCAATCATGGGTGGTATTGAAAATGGACAAACTCCGGAAGAAGCAGCGTTGGCGGAAATGAATGAGGAAGCAGCTCTCAACAGAGTAACTATTGTTTCAAAATTAAAATGGATTACTGCTGCTAAATACTGTGCTTCACACAAGCAACAAAACCGTTGTGCCCACACGTACGCATTTTTAGGTGAAGTTGAGAATCTAAACGAACAAGGTGTCATACCAGAATCAGAATCAGCAATACATACACTTGTTTGGGTAGACGAGAAAGAAGTGCTTGCAAAACTAACTCCTGACCACCAAAAACAAGTGTGGCAAATGCTACAAAAAGAATCAGCCATTACAGGCGATGGATATTTAATAAACTCCGATGAATTTGATGGGATGGATTCGGAAGAGGCTAAAGAAAAAATTGTTGCCAAGGTGGGCGGTGAGATGACCTCAACCTTTCGGTTGCGTGATTGGTCTATTGGTCGGCAACGGTATTGGGGCGTGCCGATTCCGATTGTCTATTCTCCAACAGGAGAAGCGCATATTGTTCCCAAAGAACATTTACCGTGGGTACTGCCAGAGGATGTAGATTTTAAACCAACCGGGGTTGCACCTCTCGCTAAAAGTGAAGCGCTTAAAAAACGAACTGAAGAAATCTTTGGTTCGGGGTGGACTCCTGAAGTAGAAACCATGGATACGTTTGTTGATTCATCGTGGTATTTCTTGCGCTACCTTGATAACAAAAACGAAGGAGGTCTTGCCTCCCTTGAAGCGCAAAAGGAATGGATGCCGATTGATATGTATTTTGGTGGCGCTGAACACACCACCATGCACTTACTCTATTCACGATTTTGGCAAAAGGCGCTCTTTGACTTAGGTCTCGTCACTGAAAGTGAACCATATAAGCAACGTGTGAATCACGGCATGATTTTGGGTCCGGACGGTAACAAAATGAGTAAGAGTAAAGGCAACGTGGTTGACCCCGATGCACAAGTAGCACTTGTTGGTGCTGATACAGTAAAAATCTATCTGGCGTTTATGGGTCCGTACGCTGATAGTAGCTACCCGTGGGACTTTGGAGGCATTGCTGGCGTGCGACGGTTCTTGGAGCGGGTGTATGGACTGGTAGACCATATTGGTGATTCTGAACCAACAGAACTTACTCGCCAGCTCCATAAAACTATCGCAAAAGTAGGGACTGATATTCTGGAATTCAAATATAACACCGCTATTTCCGCGATGATGATTTTGGTAAACCTGGCTGAAAAGGGCAGTATTACCAAAGCCTCATATGAGTTATTTGTTCGGATTCTCGCTCCGTTTGCACCTCATTTGACTGAAGAAATCTGGACTCAGCTTGGACACACTTGTTCTGTCCACACCGAAACCTTCCCCGTAGCCGATATGACGCTCGCTATTGATGAAACTGTCGTTATTGGCGTGCAAATTAACGGTAAATTACGAGGGAATATCACCATTGCCCCGGACGCTACGGAAGGAGAAGCGTTAAATGCTGTCCAAGATAACCCGTTATTACAAGAAAAATTACTGAGCGGAACCCTCAAAAAAGTTATTTACGTACCAGGACGAATCCTCAATTTGTTATTACAATAAGAGGACAAAGCATTTGACGTTTAGTAAATGCCATGATATAAATATACATACTCACTTTGAGGAAACTCTTAATTATCAAGCTTTAGCACCAAGTATGATTACGTTCAAACCAAAACAAGTAACAAAAAAACTACTCGCAGCACTGCCTGAACGGGCACGTGATGTCCTTACAAAACGTTATGGCCTTGGCGCTGATAACGAGACTTTTACGCTGGAAGCTATCGGACAATCATATGGCATCACTCGGGAACGAGTTCGTCAAATCGAAAACTACGGTATTGCGTCAATTCAAAAATCTCCCGTGTACGCTGAACACGCTGACTTGTTCGCTGAACTCCATGATCTCATCAACCAACTTGGTGGTGGTGTGGTCGCTGAACACGTACTGCTTGATAATCTCGCACCAGACGAATCAACTCGTAATCACCTTTACTTCATCTTAGTAGTAGGTGACGCGTTTTACAAAGGCAAAGAAAATCCTCTCTACGCCCACCGTTGGTTTACCGAAAAGAAAGTAGCCGAAACCGTAGAGCGTGCACTCAAAAATGTACACGGCACACTCAATCGTGATGATTTGGTGTCTGAACAAGAAATTCTTAACCGCTTCCGCGCTGAATTAATTGAAATTGCTGACAAGCATGATGATCAAACCCTCAAGCGATGGCTTTCAATTTCAAAACAAATTGCCCAAAATCCACTTGGTGATTGGGGTCCAAGTGACAGTCCAAATGTGCGCGTAAAAGGAATTCGTGATTACGCGTACCTCGCAGTTAAGCGTCATGGTTCACCGATGCACTTTAAAGAAGTGTCAGAATCTATTAAGGAACTTTTTAAACATAAAGCCCACGTAGCAACTACACACAACGAACTCATTAAAGACGCGCGATTTGTACTGGTTGGTCGTGGACTCTACGCGTTGACTGAATGGGGCTACACTGCCGGCGTAGTAAAAGATGTACTCCGAGAAATTCTCGCTAACGATGGTCCACTATCACGTGAAGAATTAATTGATAAAGTTCGTAAAGAACGATACGTGAAGGATAATACCATTGTCGTAAATCTTCAGGACGCAAACTTGTTTAAACGATTGAGTAATGGAACCTACACTCTAGCCGACTAATTTTGTATCCATAGACGGAGCATTTCGTTGTGGAATGAAGAACAGAGCGTAGCGACAATTCTGAATTTCTGTCCCGATTTTTTCTTCACTTGGGAAAATCGCTGGACAAGTTGCGATAAAATTTATTTCACCGTACCAATGTACGGCTCAAAAAATTTTTCTTACACGCCTAGAAATGCCCTCGCCTCTGGACACAAAATTGAGATAATTTCTAAAAAACAATACTGTATTAATTTTGTAGTATTTGGTGAATAGCAGAGACAAATCGGCGTACTATAAGGTACAATTACATCACAATTATGGGCGATCTCTTTAAAGTATTGATTGGAATTATTGCAGCACCACTGTTATTGATAACAGGGTTCTTTGTGATGCAGTACACTTTTTCCGCGATGGGTGTAGACGCTACGCCAATTATTTCTATCATGATAGCCATTACTCCGATTTGGCTACCCGTAGTACTGTTTTGGTTACTCTACGAAAAATGGATGGAGTACGTACACAAAAAGTTTCGCATTAGCCAAGGACGATCTACGCTCCGGATAAAAATTCCGGCAGAAATTTTTAAATCTCCCGAAGCAATGGAAAACGTACTAGCTCAAGTACACAACGCACAATCATCAGATAACCTCTGGCAAACCTATATTGACGGCAAGCATCCGCTTATTATGTCACTGGAAATCGTTTCGATTGGAGGTGATGTTCGTTTGTATATCAACTGTCCCACCAAGAAAGTAAAAAATGCGGTGGAAGCGCAACTGTACGCGCAGTACCCAGGTGTAGAAGTAGTGGAAGAAGAAATTGACTACACAGCTGAAATCATTCCTGATCACTCAAAGTACGATTTGTTTGCGTTGCATATGCGTCAAAAAGGGGACGAGGTATTTCCGATTAAAACGTACATTGATTTTGGAATGGACAAACTGCCGAAAGAAGAATTTAAATTGGATCCGATGGCACCGATGATAGAACATATCGGCACCATTAAGCCTCACGAACGGATTTGGATTCAATTTCTGTGTATCCCACATATTAAGAAGACCTTCAAAAATGGACACATCCAAGGTCATGACTCGTGGGAACACGCTATTCAAGATAAAATCGATAAACTCATGGGTCGAGAACATGATAAAACTGGTCCGGCAGAACTTGAAAGTCAACCCCGACTTACAACCGGTGAGCGAAATGTCATTGAAGCCATGGAACGACACATGGGCAAATACGCGTACGAAGTAGGAATTCGTTGGGTTTATATTACCAAGAAAGGCACGTTTGATGGTAACGTGATTAGTCCGTTAATTCGCTCTTTTTCACAGTACGATATGATTGGTCGCAACCAACTTGGGGTAGCCTGGCGTACTGATTACGACTACAACATGTTCCAAGATTATTCAGGCAAGAAAAAATTGCGACTCAAAAAAGAAGAAGTAGAACACTATAAAATGCGACAACCGATGCATGGAACATCAATCAATCCTTCAATGAAAATCCAGATTATGTCGGTGGAAGAACTAGCGACAGTATTCCATCTCCCTAGTAGTACCGTTATGACTCCTGGTCTCGCTCGTATCCCTTCAACTCGTAAAGAAGCACCGGCTAATCTGCCGACTGGTTTACCAATGTAATCACGTATGTCTAGTAATCAATTTTCGTACGTATCAGGCACTGTCGGGGAACCACAACCAAAAAAGAAATCTTTTGGGTCGCTGTTTCTTTTGTTTGTCATCGTGCTCCTTATTGGCGGATTTTTTTACCTACAACACCTCGCAACACCACCAGCTGATTTCCCCCTCAACACTTTAATTGAAGTGGTACCCGGTTCGAGCATTTCAGCGATTACCAAACAGTTTGAACAAGCGGGCGTCGTACGCTCTGATTTACTTTTATATTTTGTGCTCCTTACCTCATACGAACCTGAAGACGTAAAAGCCAGTACCTATGTGTTTACTGAACCCTATGATGTGTACGCGGTGGCCGCAGCCTTGGTGCGGGGTGATTTTAATTCACTGTTAGTACCGTTTATTCATCGTGAAGGGGAGCCGGTAAAAGAAATTGCAGTCAATGCTAGCACTCAATTAACGGACTTTTCCGCGGAAGAATTTATGAATTTAGCAAGCACCTCAGAAGGTATTCTGTTCCCTGAAACCTACCGCATCCCTAAAACATTTACCCCCACTGAATTATTTACTTTGATGACCGAGATGTATGAAGAAAAAATTGCCCCGTTACGTGAAGTAATGCGTAATCGTAACCTAATAGAACGCGACGTAGTGATTCTCGCTTCCATTATCGAGCGTGAAGCCAATTCATCTGACTCAATGAAATTAGTATCCGGTATTTTACAAAATCGCTTGATGCTTGATATGCCGTTACAAGTGGATGCCTCAATGGAATACATTCTTGAAAAGCCACTTAAAGAACTAACGGCTGAAGATTTAAAAATTGATACTCCGTATAACACCTATCTATATCGCGGGCTACCACCAACCGCCATTGGAAACCCCGGCATGGAAGCTATCATGGCGGTGCTGGAACCAACACCATCTGAGTATATGTTTTACATCACTGGCAATGACGGGAAATTTTATTACGCCAAAGATTTTGATGGACATAGGCAAAATATTGCTCTCTACCTAAAATAGAACAAAAGGCGGGGTGTTAAACCCGCCTTGATGCATTCATTCTTCAATGAGAGAACCCAATCCTTGATTCCTCAGTTGGTCATCAATCTTCCGCAACTTATCATCAATTATCAAGATGAATAATTCTTTCACCTTTTCTTGCTCATCCATTTCGAGTTCAATGTTAAAACGGCCAGCTTCACCTACACGATTATTTGCATATGAAAATGAAGCGGAATAAGAAGCTGCACGTGCTTCAACCAATTCATTTCGTTTTGTAATCAGGGTTCCGACGTCCTGAAAACGTTTGTGGATCTTTGAGTCAACTTTTGGGGCATCTGACATTGGGACCTCCTTACTGTTTCGGTTATATTAAACATAATATTTCACAATAAGTCAACACTATGGTATTCTTTTGCTCATATGACGAACGGTAAAAAAGTATTTGTTGGTCTCTCGGGCGGAGTAGACTCTTCGGTTGCAGCGTTACGGCTACAGCGAGAGGGGTACGCCGTGACCGGAGTATTTATCAAGGTCTGGCACCCGGATTTTTTGGTATGTAACTGGGAACAAGAACGGTTAGACGCAATGCGTGTGGCAGCCAAACTAGGAATTCCATTTCTTACCTGTGATGCGGAAGCAGAATATAGGGATGCAGTAGCACACTATTTTATTGAAAGTTACCGCGCGGGTCTTACCCCAAACCCTGATGTGATGTGTAACAAGGAGGTAAAGTTTGGAGCTTTTTATCGTTTTGCAAAAGAACGTGGCACTGATTATATTGCAACAGGTCATTACGCGCAGACTATACAGGGCACAGTAGGAGTTGAGATGCATCGTGGAGTGGATACTCAGAAAGATCAGACGTACTTTCTTTGGACGCTACCAAAACCTATTTTAGAGGAAGTATTATTTCCAGTTGGTAACAGCACCAAGGATGTGATTCGGGCAGAGGCTTTAGCTGCGGGGTTACTGACGGCTACCAAACGTGATAGTCAGGGTGTATGTTTTTTGGGTCACATTGATATTCCTGATTTCCTATCACATTACATAGATTTGAAAGAGGGTAGTGTGCTCAATGAATCGGGGGAAGTAATTGGAACGCATAAGGGAGCGTTTGTGTACACCATCGGGCAACGACAAGGCTATATACTTAATGACCATAATCCCAATCGCGCGCCACTCTATGTAATAGCTAAAGATACTGTACACAACACCATCACTGTTTCAGAAACAGCACCGATACTATTACCACAATCAACCATTACGCTTATTCAGTGTGTCACTACCGATACATTAAAAATCGGAGAGGAGCTTCAAGCCCAAAGTCGGTATCGCCAAAAACCCTTTACGGTAACCGTAGAAAAAAGTGACGACACTACTATCACTCTTACAGTAACCCAACAAAGTGAAGCCATTGCTTCTGGTCAGTCCTGTGTATTATACCGAGGTGAAAGGTGTATTGGAGGTGGTATCATCTTGTAGTGTCTATCACGGTAACCAAAGCAGATGGAAGTACCGAGTACTTTAAAATTGAAAAGTTACGCCGTTCTCTACGGCGTGCTGGTGCTACACCCACAGAACTCACCAACATCATCATTGAGATAGAAAAACGATTGTATGATGGCATAACAACCCAGGCAATTTATCGCGTGGCGTTTGAACTACTGAGGCAAACTGAGCAACGAGCCGCCACACGCTATTCACTCAGGCGCGCGTTGTTTGGTTTAGGCCCCACGGGCTTTCCCTTTGAACGGTACCTGGGTCGGGTGTTTGAAGCTGAAGGCTACACTGCAAAAACCGGTATTTTAGTAGGTGGACACTGCGCTGAACATGAAATTGATGTGGCGGCGTTTAAAGTTGATCATAGTTTTGTTGCTGAAGCCAAATTTCATGCCCGTCCCGGTATAAAAACGGATTTACAAGTAGCGATGTATTCGTACGCCCGGTTACTTGATTTGCGTGACGCCACTATTTGCACTGATGATATTTGTGGTATCAAAGAGTTTTGGCTCATTACCAATACGAAATTTACCTCCGCTGCCGAGAAATACGCCAACTGTGTAGGGGTCAAATTGCTTAGTTGGGACTACCCGAAAAAAAATAACTTGCATGATCGCATCCAACGCGCGGGGGTTTATCCTATAACGGTCTTAGCCAGTCTCTCAACCAGTCAAATTGCCACCTTACTGCAACATGACTGTATTTTGACACACGATATTGTTGTTAAACCGCATATTTTACGCCATTTACACACCACCCCAAGTAAAATTGAAGCCATTTTGAATGAAGCCAGGAGCATAGAACAGGGGGAAGTGATAAACCGTTAATTTGCGGTAGTGTCAATACTTGTCTGGGTACTCTACGGTGCTATAATTTAGGTATTATCCTTTATTTCAGCAATTCATAAAAAGTTATATGGCAGAACAACTAAAAGAAGAATCTCAAAAAACAGTAGTATCATTTGTCGTTGGCCTCTTGGTCGGCGGACTCCTCGTCTGGGCATTTGCCGGCGGACCTGATGATACAGTAGTTGATACAACAACTGACGAAGACACAACCGAACTAACAGAAGATACTGATGAAGAAACAACTGACGAAGACATGGCCACTAACACTGAGGAAGACTCAGCCGTTCAAGTTGGTGAAGGTTCAGTGAAGGTTGATGGAGAAGCTAAAGCCGGAACAACAGTAGCGCTTACTGATGTTACGTTTCCAGCAAAAGAAGGGTGGGTTGGCGTACGTAATCTTAACGATGGAAAACTAGGAATGATTCTTGGTGTAGCACGCTTTAGTGCTGAACAAGGACTAAACCCAAAACAAATTCAACTATTAACACCAACAATTGCTGGTCGTGAATACGCAATCGTATTTTACTCAGAAAGTGGTGACCGAAAGTTTAATCTGGCTGATGACGTACAAATCGAAGGTGATTACGCGACTTTTACTGCAAAATAGTGACTTATTCCAAAAAGCACGCATCTACGTTGTTGCCTTCGAGTTTTTAAAACTCAACGTACAAAAAAGTACGTCTCGTCTTAAAAACTCTCGTCGCCTAGTATCTGCATACTTTTATGAAATAAGTTTGACTACTTAATTTTGACAAAAAATCCCTTAAAGGGATTTTTTTGGTTTTGGGGGATGGTGATTTACCATGGTATACTTGGAATATTATGGCGGAATACTTTAAGAAATATAATCCTGATCGGGCGGCGGAGTGGAATTATGGCGGGAATAAATGGAAGTTATCGCGGTCAAAAATAGACGCGTTTCTTGAATGCCCGCGCTGTTTTTACGTTGATAATAAACTGGGCACTAAACGTCCCGGGATGCCGTCGTTTAATCTTAATATCGCGGTGGATGAACTCTTTAAAAAGGAATTTGATATTCATCGAAAAGCAGGTACCAAACACCCGATTATGGAGCAGTACCAAATAGATGCAGTTCCGTTTGTACACAAAGATCTCGACACCTGGCGTGATCCGTTTGTGGGACTAATGTATACCGATCCCGAGACGGGACTCATTGTCTCTGGCGGTATTGACGATGTGTGGCAACATAGTGACGGTTCACTGATTGTGGTTGATTACAAAGCGACCAGTAAGGAGGGGAGTATCACCTCACTGACTGATTCAAGTTGGGGCGAACAGTATGAGCGACAAATTGGTGTGTATCAGTGGCTCTTAGAAAAAATGGGCTTTACCGTAAACAAAACTGGGTACTTTGTGTATGCCAACGCGCTAAAGTCTGAACCCGGATTTAACAACACGTTAAAGTTTGAGACGACCTTAATTCCGTGCGCTGGAGACAATAGTTGGCTTCCCGATACCCTGCGTAGCATTAAATCCTGCCTTGAGAGCAGCGAATATCCCGAATGTGGTCCAAAGTGTGAATACTGCCCGTACCGCTTAGCCTGTGGCCAAAAACTACAAACTATTCACATCAAGAAAAAATTGGTTAAAATTGAATAAGAATAATATTGAATATGACTACGTTCACTGAACAAGTTAAAAATGTTGTTAAAGCCATTCCGGCTGGTTCTGTTTTGACGTACAAAGAAGTAGCGTATAAAGCGGGCAATGCAAAAGCAGCCCGGGCGGTCGCAAATTTGATGGCTAAAAACTATGATTTGGAAATTCCGTGTCACCGAGTTATTCGTAGTGACGGGACGTTGGGTGGATACAACCGTGGTGGAATTGAGAAAAAACGTGCTATATTACAAACCGAAGGCTATAAATTTAAATAATATATGTTTAGCGACTCTCGACTACAAAGCTTACAAAGTGAACTTGAATCTCTACACCGAGCCCAAACTGACGCTCGCAAAGAAGTAGAGCGACTCCAAAAAGCTCGTGATGCCAAATTGGAGCAAATTAAACGTGAGTACGATAGTGATATTGCAGGCTATGAACGAAAATACGGAACAGCCAATAGTAGAATTCCTGATGTTACGCGACAAATTGAAAATCGTCAGCGTGAATTACAACGAGAACTAGAACGGAGCGCGGCCAATACTAACAGCGCTCCAAAAAAGTCAGGTTGGCTATAATTTTCAAACATGTACTCCTACCGCATCGAGCAGGCCATTAGAGCAGCTACTGTGTTACATCACAGCCAAACGCGTAAAGGATCGATGCCTTATCCGTACGTCACTCATTTATATTCAGTGGCGATGTTACTGATGGAATTTACTGATAATGAAGATGTTATTATCGCCGCACTGCTTCACGACACCCTAGAAGATACCGATTACACCATGGAGGAACTAACCGAAGACTTTGGTGGTACGGTCGCTACGATTGTGGACGCCCTAACCGAAAAGAAAACCGAAGGTGAACGAACGGTGTCGTGGGTTGACCGCAAAAAGAACTACGCTAAACAACTAAAAAATGGTCCGGATGAAGCAATTATGATTGCGGCCGCTGACAAAGCGCATAATTTCCGAACCTCTATTGAAGATTATTACGACGACCATAATCGGTTCCTGACTGATTTTGGCAAAAATCTTGATGAACGATTGGAGGTATACCAAAATATCGCCAATGTCATCAATCATCGATTGAAGGGTCCATTACTTTCAGAATTTAATCACGTCTTTACAGAATACAAAAACTTCATCTATGACATCAAAAAAGCCCAAGAGTTCACCTTTTAAATACACCCCTACCAACACACTTCCTTCCTTACATAATTTTAGAACCAGCTGGGATTTAGTGTCTCACTACTACACATCGGAAAAAGACCCTCAGATTGAAAAAGATATTCTGGCTATTGAAGCTGCCTATACGCAGTTTGCTAAAAAGTTTGCCGGCAAGGACTTTATTAGTACGCCCGTTAAACTACTAGCTGCTTTAAAAGCTCAAGATGCACTGATTGAGATTCCCGCTAGTAAACCGATTCTGTATTTTTGGTATCGCCAAACGCTTGATTCTAATGACAAAGTAGCTGAGCAACAAATCAACTTAATCAGTGATCGCTTAACAAAAATTGGTAACTTGGCTATCTTCTTTGGACTCGCCATCGCTAAAATTCCCGCCAAACTCCAAAAGGAATATTTGAAAAATCCAACCCTCGCACCGTACCATTATTTGCTATCCCAATCGTTTGCCACCGCCAAACACAACCTCACTGAAGCCGAGGAAAAAATCATGGCGCTAAAATCAAACCCGTCACGCAGTTTATGGATAGCCGGCACCGAAAAAATTATCAACAAACGGGAGATTGAATACAAGAAAAAGAAAATGCCTTTGGTTGAAGCGATTGAAAACGTTTCAGCGATTGCACCCATCGAACGACCAAAGCTATGGAACGTGATTCGTACTGAACTTAAGGCGTTGTCTGAAATTGCAGAAAACGAATTAAACGCCATTGTGATTGATAAAAAAATCAATGATGAGTTACGCGGGTACAAAGTTCCGTACGAAGCTAAAGTGCAAAGTTACGAAAACGATTTAACCAGTGTTGAAGCACTCGTGGAATCAATTAGCACCAAAGGGTTTGCCTTGAGTCGGAAATTTTACGAACTAAAAGCCAAAGCGCACGGCGTCACGAGCCTGCCGTACGCGTCAAAGTATGACGCGCTCGGAACAGAGATAAAAATTCCGTATAAAGAAGCAACCGATATCTGTCGAGATGTATTTTATAGCGTCAAAAACGAGTACGGTGAATTTTTTGATGACATGTTAGAAACGGGACGAATTGATGTCTATCCAAAAAAAGGGCGCAGCGGCGGAGCGTTTATGTCGAGCGATACCAACATTCCGATTTTTGTCTTTCTTAATCAAGTAGATACCTTTAAATCACTCGAAACCCTCGCCCACGAAATGGGACATGCCTTGCATAGCTACCGCAGTAAAGGCCACCAACCAGCACGTTACCAGGACTATTCTACAACCACCGCTGAAACCGCTAGTACGTTATTTGAAAATCTCGTTTTTGACGCGGTGTATCGACAATCTGATGATGCTACCAAATTTACACTCATGCATGACCGGTTAACGCGTGATATTTCAACCATTCAACGACAAATCGCCTTCTTTAACTTTGAACGCGAGATGCACAATCTCATCCGTACCCAAGGTGCAGCGAGCAAAGAAGAATTAGCTGCCCTGTTTGCCAAACAACTTCGTGCTCACCTGGGCAAGGGAATTGATGTTGTCGACGATGATGGATACTCATTTGTATACATTAGTCACTTTAGATCAATGTTTTATGTCTACACGTATGCCTACGGGTTACTGATGAGTAACCTCATGGCCGAACAATACCGAGCTGACACGTCATACGTTGAGCAAATTGATAAGTTCCTGTGCAGTGGGAGTAAAGACACGGTAGAAAACATTTTCTCATCGATTGGTATTAATGCCCGCAAGATTGAAACCTTTGAAGCCAGTTTAGGGAGTATCGAACGCAACGTAGCTGAGTTTGCCAAACTCTCCAAGAAAATAGGGAAATAAGTAGCAAAATCAAAATAATTTGCTATAGTAAAAAATATTATTTAATAGGAATTAACTATGTCAGGTAACGAAATTCGGAGTAAGTTTTTGGAGTTTATGCGTACAAACGGCCACGCCGTGGTGCCATCTGCTGCCTTGGTTCCTGAAAACGACCCCACCACGCTCTTTACCGGTAGTGGGATGCAACCATTGATTCCGTACCTTATGGGTGAAAAGCACCCGCTTGGGGTTCGTCTCGCTGACTCACAAAAATGTTTCCGCGCCAACGACATCGAAGAAGTGGGGGACAACCGTCACACCACCTTCTTTGAAATGTTGGGAAACTGGTCCTTGGGTGACTACTTTAAAAAAGAACAACTCCGTTTCTTCTTTACCTACCTGGTTGATGAAATTGGACTCGACCCGCAACACATCTACGTGTCGGTCTTTGCCGGAGACGAGAGTTTGGGAATTCCGCGTGATGATGAAGCAGTAGCAATCTGGAAAGAACTATTTGCTGAACGGGGAATCGAAGCCAAAGACGTGTTTATTGGTACCGAAGAAAATGGGTACGAAGTGGGGATGCAAGGTGGACGCATTTTCTATTACGACGCAGCCAAAAACTGGTGGAGCCGTTCAGGCAAACCAGCCAACATGCCTGCAGGTGAAATTGGGGGTCCTGATAGTGAAATCTTTTACGACTTTGGAGCTGAACACGCCACGCACCCGATTTTCGGCAAACAGCAACCGCACCCAAATAGTGATTCGGGGCAATTTCTTGAAATTGGTAACTCAGTGTTTATTGAATACATCAAACAAGAGGATGGTTCGTTTACCAAACTTCCACAACGTAACGTAGACTTTGGTGGGGGGCTAGAACGCATTGCCGCAGCTAAAAACGGTGACCCCGATGTATTTACGGTTGATTTGCTCGCCACAGTAATCAAACAAATCGAAACGCTCTCAGGCAAAAAATACGAGGATAATCTCGTGGCCTTTCGGGTAATTACCGACCACATTCGTGGAGCAGTGTTTTTGATTGGTGATGGAGTATTCCCGGGAAATGCTGATCAAGGCTATTTTGTGCGCCGTTTACTACGTCGCGCCGTGCGCTTTGCTGATCAGTTACAAATTCCAGCCGGCACCTTTGCACAACTATCAGAAAGTGTGATTGCAACCTACAAAGATCACTACACTAACCTCGCTTCTAATCAAGCGATGATTATTGACGCTATCAGTAAAGAGGAAGAACAATTTAGAAAGTCGCTCGAAAGTGGACTCAAGCAATTTAATAAAATTACTCTCCAGGTACACATGGTGAGTAAAGAAGTTGATGGGAAACGCGTTATTGATAAATCAGTAGCACCAACAACCAAACAAGCTATCTCAGGCAAAAACGCCTTTGAACTCTACACTACCTACGGATTCCCAATTGAACTCACCGAAGAAATTGCTACCGAAAAAGGTCTAATTGTTGAACGGGCTGGTTTTGATACCCTGATGGAAGAACACCGCAACCTCTCACGAGCTGGGGCCGAACAAAAATTCAAAGGGGGACTGGCTGATAGTTCAGAACAAGTGGTAAAACTTCACACCGCCACTCACCTTATGCTTGCGGGGTTACGACAAATTCTTGGTACTCACGTGCACCAAGCGGGCTCTAACATTACCGGTGAACGACTACGGTATGACTTTACTCATGGTGACAAAATGACACCTGAACAAATAACTGCCGTGGAGAAATTTGTAAACGACGCAATTGGGCTCGGGGGTGTGGTCACCATCGATATGATGAAAAAAACCGATGCCGAAGCAGACCCGACCATTGAAGCGAGTTTCTGGGACCGATATCCGGATGAAGTAAAGGTGTACACCATGACAACCACCGACGGCGTAATAGTGTCGCGCGAACTCTGTGGTGGACCACACGTAGAAAAGCTAGAAGACGTTGGTGGAGTATTCAAAATCACTAAAGAGGAATCATCTTCAGCTGGCGTGCGACGTATCAAAGCAATTTTAGAATAGAGCGGAGGATAGGGAATATTGAATAGTAAAATAGAAAATATACAAAACCGAAACGCAAAACGTTTCGGTTTTGTTGTACGTATCTTCAATTTTCAATATTCCATTTTCAATATTCTAGAATCTTCCATTTTCCATATTCAATATCCTTAAAGTGGAGAAATGGAAACGAATACAAAATTAATTGATATACTTTAATTATATGTCGCTCTTTTCGCAATCAGAATCTACTATTCGTTTTGGTGCGGTTATAGAAATTGGCTCGGGTAGTGTAATGGCTTCTATTATAAAGTCAGACAGCGCCAAAAAGAGTCCTGAGATTATATGGTCCAAACGTGAGTACGCTGTGAAGCGTGCAGAAAGTGACACGGTAGTGAATGCCAAATCTGTTATAACTGCACTCATTAACGCTATTTTGTTGTTAGAAAATGATGGGACCAAACTCCTTCGCGTTGCCTATCCTCGCAGTAAAATTACCCACATCCAAGTATCCATGACCGCCCCGTGGTCATACACTATTACCAAAGTCATTGGGTACGAAAAAGAAACCCCGTTTGAAATCACTGAAGCGTTACTGCAAAGCCTAACCCAAGCCGCCCAAAAGAAAATCACCGAAGAACTCAAAGAAAATGAGCTCGCCTCTGATTTAGGTCTCGCTATTATGACGCGGGCCACCACTGACATCCAAGCCAATGACTATAAAATCGAAAACCCCAAAGGTAAACGAGCGTCTTCAGTCACACTTACCCAAGTCAGTGCCGTCGCCCAGACCTATTTAACAGACGCAGTACGAGACATTAAAACAAAGGTTTTTAAACAAGCATCCCTTGAACAGTTCTCGTTTATGCTGATGTTTCATTGCATTATTCGTGAATTTAACAACCAATTAAGTGAATACTGTTTGGTGGATGTTACCTACGAAGCCACTGAAATTGGCGTGGTCCGGGGAGGTATCTTGCGCTATTGCACCCATACGCCGATTGGTATCAGTACGCTGGCTCGTACCATTTCAACAATATTAAATATTCCCCTGGCTGAAGCCTACGCGTTCCTAAAAGAACCATATTTTTCCCATGCCATGGAATCTATATCACCAGACAAGAGAGCTGAGGTAGAGGTGGTTTTTGATGAGTACCAAAATAACCTCGCAAATCTATTCCGAGAAACGGGGGATACCTTATCAATTCCCAAAACGCTTTTTATGCATGGTGACAACCAAACCGAAAACTTTTTTAGTGTCCAGCTCACTGAAGCGGCTAAAAAAGCTACTGGTTCTATCCATACCGTACACAAAGTAACAAGTGAATTGCTGACCAACCACTACAATGCCGAAGAAAAAAAGGCTCTTTTAACTGTAACCGACGATACGGCTATGTTAGTGGCGGCGCAGTTTTTCCACAAACAGCATCACTGCAATGATTTTATACAACTTTAAGCGTTATACTGTACAATAGTTATATGTCACAAAAATGGAACCTGCAGGATATCCGACCTGCCCAACCTCGCCAACCGAGACGTCCTATTGAAGGAGATGCTGCTCGTCCCTCTATGAACGAAGGACGGCTGGTACGACCCCAACCACAGTCTGCTGAACCATCCTTTTCTCATACTGCCCACGAGCACCATACCCATAATGGGAGTATGGATCGCGAACGAGAACGAGAGCACGATGATCGTCTCGAATCTGAAGAAGAAGACGATGGTATCATTCCGGTTGTAAACGGGAGTAAACGAAATCGAAACAATCTCTACATCGGCCTCACCCTCGCTGGCCTGGTATTAATCGGAGGACTAGGGATTAGCGCCCTCACGGGAGGAGCTGATATCACTATTTATCCCAAAGTACGGGAACTCAACGTTAACGCCGAATTTTCTGCCTACAGTGAAAAGCGCCCTGGCGAACTATCGTATGAAATTATGACCCTCGAAGACAGTGGAGAACGACAGGTAAAAGCAACCGGTCAAGAAACGGTCACTAAACAAGCCACCGGTGAAATTGAAATTTCTAAATCAACCCCTGGCGCTGAACGTTTGATTAAAAATACCCGGTTTGCTACCGCTGACGGCTTGGTATTCAGAATCCAAGAATCAGTCGTTGTACCCGGAGCCGTTAAGGGAACTGACGGAGAAAACAAACCCGGCGTTATTCGCGCCCAAGTTTTTGCTGATGTAGCTGGAGACAAACACAACCTTCAACCAAATACTGCGTTAACTGTCCCTGGTTTTAAAGAAGGTGGATATACTGATTTATATAATGCTATTTCTGCCAAGAACACAGCCGCTTTTGTGGATGGGTTTGATGGACCAAAGTTTATTATCAATGACGATGAACTCAGTACAGCACGACAATCACTCCAACTAGAACTCCGTAATAAACTCCTTGAAAAAATCAAAACCCAAGCTCCCGCTGACTTTACTAACTTTGAATCCGCCATTGCCATCACCTACAACCCACTACCACCAACCCAATATGGAGATGATTTAGTGACCATTAAAGAACAGGCCGTCCTCCAAATCCCACTCTTCCAAAAGGAAGAATTTGCGCAGTTTATCGCCAAAGAAACTATTGTGGGGTACGACAATGAGCCAGTCCGAATTGATAACCTTGAAAACCTTACCTTTACGTACGTAAACGCCACTACCAGCCAGTCAAATATTGCCAATGAAACACAACTGGACTTTAAAATTGCTGGGGTACCAAAGATTGTTTGGACCTTTGATGGCGAAAAAATGAAAACTGAACTTTTAGGTAAAGAAAAGACTGCTTTTAACGTTGTATTAGGGAATTACACCGGTATTGAAAGGGGGGAAGTCGAAGTTCGGCCATTTTGGAAGCGTAGTTTCCCGACAAAACTAGCGGATATTGAAATTCACGAAGAACTACTCACACAAAACCCGTAGCCACGTATTGACGGAGTTCATTTGATTTGTTACACTCTCACACGTCTAATGGACCAGCAAGAATCATCGACAAAAGACGAGTTAACATATGGCGTTGTGGAAGAAGCTCTTCCAAATGCTCTTTTCCGTGTAATCATTGATGACACGGGCGAGTCTAAAATTGCCTATCTTGCTGGCAAGATGCGACGCTTTAGAATCAGAGTCTTGGTTGGCGATAAAGTCGGTATGATTATCGACCCATACGGCGGCAAAGCACGAATTAGTAAACGACTATAAATAACACACCATGAAAGTACGATCCTCAGTTAAAAAAATGAGTCCAGATGATATCATCGTCAAACGACGTGGTGTTGTGTTTGTTATTAATAAAAAGAAACCCCGCCATAAGCAGCGTCAAGGTTAATTTACAATCACTATGCGTATTTCAGGTATTAACATTCCCGACGATAAACAATTAGCCTACGGCCTCACCGCTGTCTATGGTATTGGTCTTGCGCGAGCAAAAACCATTTTGGAAAGTCACAAAATTGATGTAACGGCTAAACCAACTACTCTTTCAACTGAACAAGAAAATGCTGTTCGTGAAAGTGTTGAAGCGTTTACTATCGAAGGAGAACTAAAGCGATCAATTGCAGCTAACATCAAACGCCTCAAAGATATTTCTTCATACCGAGGCTCACGTCACGCCAAGCGTCTACCGACACGTGGTCAACGTACTAAAACTAATGCACGTACACTCAAGGGTGCAAAGAAGACGATGGGAAGTGGACGTCGTAAGCTCGAAAAGACTTAAAATTTATTAATATCATAAACGTAACGACATATGGGTAAGAAACGTATCATGAAGAAGAGTGGAGGTTCAGACATCGCGGGTAGCTCTCGCGCTTTGAATCGTATTCCAAAACGAAAAGTGCCAGCGGGGCGCCTTAACATCCTTGCAACTTTTAACAATACCTTGCTCACATTGTGTGATCCCAAAGGTAACGCTGTTATGAGTGCGAGTAGTGGAGCCCTTGGTTTTAAAGGTTCTCGCAAGAGTACACCGTTTGCCGCTGCGAAAGTAGGTGAAATCATCGGTGAAAAAGCTCAGCAAATGGGTATGAAAGACGCAGAAGTAGTCGTGCGTGGCGTTGGTGCTGGTCGCGAATCAGCCTTACGTGCTTTTTCTGGAAAAGGCATTGGTATTACCAAGATTGTGGATATGACACCGGTTCCATTTAACGGTACCCGTCCACCTAAGCCACGACGTATCTAATTTATTATATTATGAAAATCGGTCCAAAATACAAAATCGCCAAACGTCTTGGCGCACCAATCTTCGAAAAGACACAAACTGCAAAGTTTGCTCTTTCACAGGCTAAACAAGGTCGAGTTCGAAAGCGTGGCGGAATGGCGAGTGATTACAAGAAGCAACTTATCGAAAAGCAAAAGATGCGTTTTACCTATGGTATCAGTGAAAAACAACTTTCACGCTACGTAGCTGAAGCAACAACCAAGAGTCACCAACCAATTGCCCTTTTGATTGAACGTCTTGAATCACGTCTTGATAACGTTGTGTATCGTCTAGGTCTTGCTAAAACTCGTCGTTTTGCGCGACAAATGGTGAACCATGGTCACATTTATGTGAATGGTCGTCGTCTTGATATTCCATCACACAAAGTATCAGCTGAAGATGTTATTACTGTCCGAGAGGGAAGTAAGGCTACTGGTCTTTTCACACTCCTTGCTGACACTCACGAAGCTACCAGTGTACCTACCTGGCTTTCATTTGATGTAAAGACTATGAGTGGTACCGTTAAGAGTCAACCAACCTACCAGATGACTGACTTTATGTTTGACCCTGAACAAGTGCTTGAGTACTACAGTCGATAGGTATTAACCGCGGTTTTATTAAAATAATATTCACACAGTATGTTAGAAACTAATGTAACACTACCGTCAAAGCCACGCGTTGTATCTGAAGAAGAATTCCACGGAGTATACGAAATCGATGGTCTTTTCCCTGGCTACGGTCACACACTTGGTAACTCATTGCGCCGCATCATTCTCGCGTCACTTCCGGGAGCAACCGTAACGCAAGTAAAAATCGAAGGTGTTCAACACGAGTTTTCAACCCTCGCTGGTATGAATGAGGATGTAATTACATTACTCCTTAATCTCAAACGAGTTCGCTTTCAACTACACGGTGACGAACCAATGACTATCCACCTCAAAAAATCAGGTGCAGGCATTGTCACCGCTTCTGACATTACGTGTCCTTCACAAGTAGAAATTCTTAACCCAAAACAACACATTGTTGAACTTACTGCCAAGTCATCAGTCCTTGATATGGCAATCACCATTGAACGAGGTCTTGGCTACGTTCCGCGCGAAATCCACCAAAAGGATAAAGTTGAAATTGGTACGATTGCCCTTGATGCCGTATTTACGCCAATCCGTCGTGCAAACTACGAAGTAGAAAACATGCGTGTGGGTGACCGAACAGATTACAACCGTCTCCGTCTTTCAATCGAAACTGATGGAACAATCACACCACGACAGGCGCTTGAGAACTCAATCGAGATCATGATTCACCAACTTAAAGCGGTGATCGGCTTCCAGGAACAAAACAATGTACCTCAAGCAGTTGAAACTCCAGTTGCGACTGAAACAACAGCTCTTGATACTGAAGTGCTAAAGACTCGAATTGAAACTCTTGAACTCACTACTCGCACCCTCGCTGCGCTTGAAACAGCATCAATCCGAACGATTGGGGGGCTTGTGCGAAAGTCAAAAGATGATATCCTTGCGCTCGACGGTATTGGTCCTAAAGGCGTAGAAGAAATTGTCGCGTTACTCTCTACTATGGGTCTCACCCTAGGCGAATAACAATAAATATATGGTACACGGTAATAAAAACAGAAAATTTGGACGTGTTCGCTCACAGCGAACCGCTCTCGTACGCGGACTTGCAGTCTCACTTATTCGTGACGGCAAGATCAAGACTACTGAAGCAAAAGCTAAAGAACTCCGTCCGTTTGTAGAACGTTTGGTATCACACGGCAAAAAGAACACTGTAGCTGCTCGTCGCATTGTTGCGAGTCGCTTGGGTGAACCAGCTGCTAAAGTGATTTCAAAAATGTTCGAAGAAATCGCACCAAAGTTTGCGACTCGAAACGGTGGATACACACGTATTATTAAAGTAGGACGAACACCAGCTGGACGAGATGAAGCTGTAATTGAATTTGTTGAATAATTTTATGAAGACACTACCAGAAAACCGCGTTCACACAATTGACGCAGCCGGTAAACGGCTCGGCATTGTTGCGACAGAAGCGGCTCGAGTACTCCTCGGGAAAGACCAGCCTGACTTTGTGAAAAACTTAGTTGCGCCGGTGACTGTAGAAATCAAGAATGTTAGTAAGATGGACATTCCTGAAAAGAAGAAAACTGAAATTTACCAGTCATATTCTGGGTACCCAGGTGGTCGCAAGACAGAAACACTTGATCACCTTGGTAACCGTCTTGGTTACAAAGTGGTACTAGAACGAACTATTGGTGGGATGCTTGCAAATACCAAGCTCAAAAAACCAATGCTTAAAAACTTGGTAATTACAGAATAATATGGCTACTAAAACATCAGAACGCTACATTGAAGCCATTGGTCGTCGAAAGACTTCTACCGCTCGTGTACGCCTTACCCCAGCAGACAAGACAACTATCATGGTTAATGATAAAGATCTTACTGCGTACTTCCCACACCTTTCATTACACAAAGATGTTCAGTCAGTCCTTGATACTCCTGATGCTGGCATCGAACACTACACTATTACTGCCAAAGTGTTAGGCGGAGGAACATCCTCACAAGCCGAAGCTATCCGTCTCGGTATTGCTCGCGCATTGGTAAAAGAAAAAGAAGCGCGACGAATCCAACTCAAGAAAGCCGGATTCCTCAAGCGAGATCCTCGTTCAGTAGAACGAAAGAAGTTTGGACTTCTAAAAGCTCGAAAGCGACCGGCCTGGTCAAAACGATAGAAATAGGCGCATTGCTTTGTTGCGCTACGAAAAAAGACTCTCCCTGGACTGTTGTCCCGGTCGAGTCTTTTTTCTTGCGCGCCGCGCACTGCATCCTATTTCTATCGTTTTGAGTAATCATTTTGTATTTCAATATAAAAAAATGGCGGGGTTTGGGGCCCTGCCATTTATGCTCATTTCCGGCGCATCCACATGGGGTGGACGATAATCCGGTTTGAGAGCTGTACCAAAAAATCATTGGTGATTGATTCAATGCGATACGAGTCGCGCACTAACGGTAACCCGTCATAGACCACAAGCGAAGTTTCTCGAAGATTTCGCTGTATAACGGTGTTGTACCGGTGACATAAAATGGTTACCTCAGACAGTAATTGCCTGACATCCTCAACTGTTTCGAAGTCAGCGGCTTTGACTTTAAATATGCCACACAGCGTGCTGAGAAATTCAGCCTTGGTCTCGATATTCAAGAATCCGTGCGTATCCGTCAATAAAATTCTCGGAACACCACCACAGTTTTTGTAGGCATTCCGGATCTGCGCAGCGGAAGTTCTTTGCATCTTTTAGCTTCTCCTTGAAGAACGACAGACACTAGCCTAACGCACATTCACAAAAATTGCCACTCAAAATATATCGTTTCCTAATCGAAGCGCTAGACAACAAAAAACTACTTAGGGAGTTTTTTGTTGTCTTGTCAGAAAATTATGGTATAGTTTAAAGCAGATTAAGACTGTATGGAGACGTAAAATGAAGCAGTTCGGTCCCTACGAGATCGGTGAAACCATTCATGAAGATGCACCTGTAGGTGTAATCATCGGAATAAATTGGGAGCCCAATCGTTTATACACTGTGATTGGAGAATTTGAAGAAAATGTAACCTCTGTGCCAGCCGGTACTAACTGGCAGTATATCGACTCCACTGGTAAAGTGTTAAGCGGGGTTAAATCTGGATCATCAAACGAAGCCCGAGTGAAAATGTGGTGTATGATCGACGAATAAATTTGCCACCAACGAAAGCCACCTGCGCATTTCTATGGTGGCTTTCTTGTTTTTGACACTCCTCTTTTTCCGCGTTATAATGCTGACATGGTGAACAAAAAAGACAAACACGAAGGAGACGAAGGGCTTGAAATCACCACTGATACTGACCATTCTGAAATGCCAGACCCTGAACTTTCCGACATTGAACAGAACGAAGAAAACAAATTAAAAACTTTAAAAACAAAACTGAAAGAGGCTGAAGAAAAGAATAGGGAGTTACTTGAAGAGTTGCAACGAACGAAAGCTGACTTCCTCAATGCCCGAAAACGACTCGAGGAAGATAGAGCCCGTGATAAAGAACGTAGTGTTATTAAACATATAGAAAAGCTCTTACCTGTGTGCGATAGCTTTTTCCTCGCTATGCAAGACGTAAAAGCGATGGATGAAAGTGACCAAAAGTGGCGGCGCGGTATTGAAGGCACGTATGCGCAATTAAAAAGTGTAATGGATGCGTATCACGTGGTTGCCTTTAATCCTGTCGGAGAACTCTTTGACCCGACTCGTCATGAAGCCCTCAGTATGGTTCCCGTAACGGACGCTGAACAAAACAACCGCATCATTAACATCATTCAACAGGGATACGAATTAAAACAGGGCGAAAAGACAGAATTAATTCGACCAGCACGAGTAACGGTAGGAACTATTGAATAATTTAATTGAACACTATAACTCATATACAGTATGGCTAAAATTTTAGGAATTGATCTTGGAACTACAAACTCCGCCATGGCGATCATTGAAGCAGGTGAACCAACTATTATTGAAAACATCGAAGGCGTTCGAACCACTCCATCAGTGGTGGCTATTTCTAAAACAGGAGAACGTCTCGTCGGACAAATAGCCAAACGACAAGCGGTAACGAATCCTACCAACACCATCTATGGTATCAAGCGGTTCATGGGTCACAACTACGATGAAGAGGTAGTGCAGAAAGACAAAAACATCGTCCCGTACGAAATCAAAAAAGGTGCCGATGGGGGAGCAGTCGTCGTGATGGACGGTAAAGAGTACCGACCCGAAGAAGTGTCAGCGATGATTCTCTCGAAACTCAAAGCCGATGCCGAAACCAAAACAGGTGAAAAAATTACTGAAGCAGTTATTACTGTACCAGCGTACTTTAACGACTCACAACGAAAGGCCACTCAAGACGCCGGAAAGATTGCGGGATTGGATGTAAAACGAATCATTAACGAACCAACAGCCGCTGCTCTTGCGTACGGATTTAATAAAAAGAAGGATGAAAAAATCGTCGTGTACGACTTTGGTGGTGGTACGTTTGACGTATCAGTACTCGAAGTAGGGGATGACGTGATTGAAGTACAATCCAGTGACGGAGATGCTCACATGGGAGGACGTGACATTGACCAAGCGATTATTCGTCACTTAATTGCCACCTTTAAAGGCAGTGACGGTATCGACCTCAGTAAAGACAAACTAGCACTCCAACGGCTCGATGAAGCCGCGGAAAAAGCTAAGCTTGAGCTTTCAACCACTGCCGAAACTGAAATTAACATTCCGTTTATCTCCCAAGGTTCTGACGGACCGGTGCACTTAGCAATCAAACTCTCCCGAGCCAAACTCGAAGAACTCGCGAGCGAATTTATTGATAAATCAATCGAGATTACCAAGCGCGCAATGGAAGCATCCGGACTCAAGCTTGCAGATATTGATGAAGTGATTTTAGTAGGAGGACAAACTCGCATGCCGGCGATTATTAAAGCGGTAAAAGACCTCTTTGGAAAAGAACCAAACAAATCAATTAACCCCGACGAAGTAGTAGCTCTTGGTGCCGCAATTCAAGCGGGTATCTTCCAAGGTGACGTGCAAGACATTACCCTCGTGGACGTGATTCCACTGTCACTTGGTATCGAAACCATGGGCGGGGTAGCAACAAAATTAATTGAACGCAACACGCACATCCCAACCAAAAAAGAACAGGTATTCTCAACTGCCTCAGACAATCAAACCTCAACCGAGATTCATATTACTCAAGGTGAACGCCCAATGGCCACTGATAACAAATCGCTCGGACGGTTTGTGCTTGATGGTATTCCACCAGCACCGCGGGGTGTACCACAAATTGAAGTCGTGTTTGATGTTGATAGTAACGGCGTCCTCAAAGTAACCGCAAAAGACAAATCAACCGGCAAGGAACAATCAATTAAAATTGAAGCATCCTCAGGACTTACCGAAGCTGATATCGAACGTATGAAAAAAGATGCCGAAGAACATGCCGGTGAAGATGCAAAAAAGAAAGAATTAATTGAAACCCGAAACCTCGCTGAACAAATGGTGTACACCGCTGAAAAAGCGCTCAAAGATCACGGGGACAAGGTTTCAACGGAAATCAAAGATGAAGTGACTGCTAAAATCGCCGCTCTTACTACTGCCAAAGGTAACGACGATGTAGCGGCTATTAAAAGTGCTACTGAAGAACTCAGTACCTCTATGCAGAAAATTGGTGAAGCGATGAATGCTCAAGGCACAGACGCTACTCCACAACAGCCAACCGGAGACACCGAAAACAAAGAGGGAACCGTACGTGATGCGGATGTAGAAGGGGGAGATAGAGAGCAAAAATAATCACGTATCCATAGAATTACCAGGTCTTTTGTACATCTGACCGGTCTGTGGCATAATACAAAATATCTATGAAAGACTACTACCAAATTCTAGGCCTGCAAAAAGGAGCGTCTCGTGACGAGGTTAAAAAGGCGTTTCGTAAGCTATCTGCTCAGTACCACCCCGACAAAAAGACCGGGGATGAGGCTAAATACAAAGAAATTACCGAAGCCTACGCCACTCTAGGAGACGAAAAGAAAAAGGCTCAATACGACACCTATGGCCACAGTATGAACGGTTCTGGTCAAGCGGGTGCTGGTTTCGGTGGCTTTAACTGGGCTGACTTCCAACAGGGTGGGGGAGCCAACTTTGAATTTGATATCAATGATATTTTTGAGAACTTTGGCTTTGGTGGTGGCGGACGTGGCCAAGCTCGAGGACGAGATATTTCTATTGACATTAACCTTAACTTTGAGGAATCAATATTTGGTGTAATCCGAAAAATACTGATTACCAAAAATGCCCAGTGTACCGTCTGTGAAGGGAGTGGCGCTAAAAAGGGAACGGCCATGAGTACCTGTGCCACTTGTAACGGAGCAGGGAAGATTCATGAAGCCCGTCAAACTATCATGGGTAGCTTCTCAACGGTACGCGAATGTGCGACCTGTCACGGTACTGGTAAAGTGCCAAAAGAACGCTGCACCAACTGTGCTGGCGCTGGTGTTGCCCGTACCCAAGAAGAGATTCAAATCAAAGTCCCGGCTGGTATTCAAAATGGTGAAGTCATTCGTATGACCGGACGGGGTGAAGCCATTAAAGGAGGCCAAACGGGGGACCTCTATATCAAAGTCCAGGTAGAACCACACAGCACCATTAAACGAGATGGAGCGAAGCTCTACACTGAACAACCAATTAAGCTAACCGACGCGCTCCTCGGAGCCACGTACAAAATTGTTACCCTAGATGGTGATGTATCAGTAAATATCCCCGCTGGCATTACCCACGGCGAACTCCTGCGCATAAAAAACAAAGGAGTGCCCATCGAAGGCACTCGTCGTGGAGACTTCATGATTAAAATTGAAATCCAAAACCCAAAGGCACTGAGCAAAAAAGCCAAAAAACTCGTTGAGGAACTTCGAGCCGAAGGTATCTAATATAAATTAAAGGGCACCTAGGGGTGCCGTTTTTCGTCTTTCTTAAGATGATATTGAATTATTTCCCACAACGTGAGCACTGAAAGCATAAAGAGCACCAGCATGCCCACCACCAATTCAATAGTGGACAGCTTGAGATACAAATGAACAAAGTATCCAAAAAGCAAAATGAATCCCAGCAGTTGTACATAGACCAGAATAATATTCCGCATGACTACTCTCCTTCACTTGATGAACTTATTTTCCTCAATAGTACAGTAACCCCTCATAGAGGTCCATTACACCACGCCAACCGTAACAGTGGATACTGACTATAGAGACAGTCATAAAGGCATATACTATAGTTACCTATGGACACGACGTATTTCCTCAGTATTTTCCAAGAACTGGTATTTCTCCTTGCAGTCTTTGGTTTCTTTTTAGTCTGGGTGTTGGTGCGGGGGAGACAATCAATCGTCAATCTCATTTTTGGTTTATATTTAGCGTTACTCATTTCGCTCGAGTTTCCATACTACGAGTCGTTTCTTCCGAACGGCGCAAGCGAACAAACCGTCGCCATCGGCAAAGTAATCATCTTTACTATCTTCACCACAATTGCCACCATCCTCGTCGCTCGGGTAATGCCCGACGCCTACCGCGAAAAACGCTTCGAAACCCTCTTCAAGAAAATCCTCTTGGTGCTCGCCGCCACCATTCTCATCATGATTTACAGCTTCCACGTATTGCCTGTAACCGAATTCGTAACCCCCGGCACCCCCATAGCCTCCTTATTCGCCCCCAAAGAATGGTTCTTCTGGTGGCTCATCCTCCCGATGGTCTTTTTATATTTAAATTAAAATACCCCACACTGCGCACAGTGTGGGGTATTTGCTTCATTCTTTTTTTCTCGGCTTCATGGTTCGTTCCAGCATCTCTTCAAACGATTCAATCTGGTGCTCCTTGCGGAACTTCTCCCAAATTGGTAGCCAACTATCCCGGGTTACCATCATCATGACACAATCATAAAATTGGTCACCCATTTTCACATCATTAGGCAGTCGCACTAATTCACGATACCCACACTTGATGTTGTATTGAATACTACGCTCATTAAAACTAAGAACATTGGAGTATATCTGTCTAAGGTTCAGTCCATTAAACGCATGATTAAGTATCACATGCTTAGCTTTTTGACCCACCCCCTTACTTTGATGTTCTTTAGTACCAAACATGGCGCCACTGGTAGCGGTACCATTTTTAAGGTCAATGTTATGCAGACCTATGGTACCTACTCGTGCCCCGTCAGTAAGACAAATCATCCATACATGCTGATGTTCCTTCTCCTTACTCAACCCTTTAATCCATTCCTCCTCATCTGCCAACATTTCCACAACATGGCGATTAAGAAAGGGACGAATATCTGGATCGTTAACCCAGACGTAGATATAAGGCGCATCACCAATTTCTACTGGACGACAATAGCCACCCGGAAATTTAAGATGAACAGCCTCTGGCAACTTCGATTTTTCTACACTCATTTATACTTCCTCCTGTTAAAGAACACGCTACGTAACTAAAAACCCCATGGCTTATAGGTAGCCATGGGGTTTTTATAATGAGAGGTTGACGGATTACGTCGTTTTCATACAAACACCATAGCTAACTACAAACGTACCTGAACTACAGGCAGTCGCCACAAACCCCGCCATCCGCGCAATCGGCGCCAAGCAGTTAGTAATAGTTGGTTTTTGATATGTGTTTGACATATTGTTTATGTATAACATTGTATTCTTTCTTGTCAAGATAATTAAATCTGCATTTGTATAATAGTTAAATAATTCATAAGTTTTTATCTCTGACTAGACATTATTGATTATCTATTGTACTGTACAGTGCAGATACTCTCAACAAAGTAGGGGAAAATTATGAGAGACAAAACGGCTGCTATCTCAAAGGCTACCGATGCTCTTTTACAACTTGGTATACCAGACGTACTACCAAAACTTCGTGAAGCTGAAGTGTTCGTCAAACGCTTCATTTTAGGTGGAAGTCACTCAGTTGTTACCTACCCGCCACTTAATGCACTACAAAAAGTCAAAACGGGTGATGCAATAAATGATTTTTCTTATCACGGAGAATCAAGTTTATACGTCCACATAGCTTTCTGTGAGACACTGTGCACCTTTTGCCACTACGCTGTAAAGACCTATCGGGGCAAAAATCACAGTTCGACAAGTCGTACTGAACAAGTTGAGCGCTACTTACAATCTCTTAAAGTTGAAATACAGGAATGGGGCAGCCAGCTGCGATCATCAGAAACTGTAATCAATTCAATTTACATCGGTGGTGGAACACCCCTGATTCTTGAGAGTAATCAACTAGTAGCTATCATCAACACCATCCGTAGAGAATTCCATATTAAGGAGGATGTGGAAATATGCATGGAAGCGAGTCCTCTAACCATTACTGCACCAGGTGGTTATGAAAAGCTTCAAATTCTAAAAAAGCATGGGGTAACCAGGATTAGCTTTGGAATCCAATCCTTTGATGATGAAGTATTAAAGCGAGCGGCACGTGGATATAAGCAAGATACCGCAATACTTGCCTGCGAACTTGTCGGACAAGTCTTCGATAACTGGAACCTAGACCTCATCCAGTCACTCTATAAAGGCACTCTCGATGAGGTGTGGCAAAACCTCAATATACTTAGAATAGTGCGCCCACCGCAACTAACGTGGTATCACGGTCGATTTGCTAAACGTCCACAAGGAGAATGGTATAAAAATCCAGACAAAAAAGGGGATTTCGAAGGAGAGTATGACACTTTAGTGGGTCGTATGCTCCTCTGGCAAGAACTTACTGACATGGGATATCGCCAAGTTGATGGGAATCGTTTTGTACTTGATGATCGTCACGCAATGACTTTCAATAAAATACTGACTTCTACAGACAGTAATTTACTTGGCGTCGGTGC
Source organism: Patescibacteria group bacterium (assembly GCA_040386275.1). GTDB lineage: Bacteria > Patescibacteriota > Minisyncoccia > Phycocordibacterales > UBA918 > OLB19. Next base: position 154,268 of record JAZKFU010000008.1, on the reverse strand, counting down.
ATCTTCCTATTCTCATGTTAGTGTAAAATCTAACTCGAAAGACTCTAATGTCTACGAGGGTGTTCTCTTTCGCAATACGCCCGACATCAATGCCTACATAGAGCACATGGAGAACGGAGGAAAAACTATTGATAGTGCGCTTAAACTTGACCAGAACGAGTACCTAGCTCGATCATATGTCATCGGTATGCGTAAAGGCAAACTAGCATTTCAATCCTTTGAGGGTGCTGCTCACGAATCAGTATCTCACTATCAAAAGCTTGAAATGAAGTTTTTGGAACTTGGATTACTCAATCGTTACCAACTAGGTATAGAATCTGGTATCCGTCTTTCGACTCTTGGGTTACTATTTGAAGATGAAGTTCTTTCAATGTTCTATAGTCCAAAGATTACAAAATATTTGGACCAATCGGGCTAAGTGAAGTTGGGAGATCTTTACGCCACTGTAAGTGAAAATTTACAGTGGCTTTTTTTATAACTAAAAGGAATTTCTAAAAAAGAAAAAATGTATAATACATGCTTAAATTTTACAACAATAAATATTAAAATAAGTACAATTAGAGCAAACCAGAGTCTTTTAGCTTACTTTTATCAATATTGCGTAAACTAGTAGATACCTGAACGTAACTATAGACAAATTTATAAAATGTGCCATTATACTGTTAGAAATGAAAAGAAGGGGAGCTAAAATGAAGTGCTTATACAAAATTAAAAACTGGGCATATTTGAAGTTTGACTCATGGCTCACAAGAGTCGGAGTAGAAAATCGTCCCGTGCCACATGAATTTGATCACTTAACTGATGAGCCTCAAGTTTTTACAAGCTCAGACAGAATGGGTGACGAAAAAGGTTAATTTACATTGACTATTTAATAGTTGACAATTAACTATTTGTGGTGTTAAATGGCATAATCTGCAGGCTTAATTCAAGAAGCTGCAGTAGTTCCTAGGCAACTTCAAACCATAAACCTCAAGGGGTGAAAAATGACCACGATGACAAGTGTTATTGCTCTGTCCCAGCGACAGCGCCTTGCAACTGATCCGAATCTTCTCGCGAAGATGATGGACTACGACCACCCGGCGCTCAAGGAACGCATGGTCGTGAAGGAAGGCTGGACGCCGGAGTTCACGGACGAGCTGTTCGGCGAGATGAAAAAGTTCCTCTATCTTTGTGCGACCAACGACGGCTCCATGGCGCCGCCCGAAGACATCGACGAGATCTGGCACAACTTCATTCTGTTCACCGGCGACTATGCCGACTACTGTAAGTCGAAGGTCGGCTTCTTCCTGCACCACCAGCCGCTCACCCAGGCTCAGCGGGCCTCGAGCGACGGCTCCATGGTCCGGAACACCCTCGAGGCCGCCGAGCGCACCTTCGGTACGCTTTCCGAGCACTGGGCGTTCACGAAGATTCCGGGCAGCTGCGGCCCCGGCGTCTGCGGGGCTTCCACGAACTGCCAGAGCTGATCAATCAGCAATGGCATCGGGCGCGCTATCCTTCTTTGGATGGCGCGCCTTTATCTTAAGAGAGGTAGTCGACATGTTAATAAGACAAGCAAATGAGCGTGACGCTGTGCAACTAGCATCATTAATGATTCAGATAACATCTGAGTCACAGTTTATGCTCTATGAACATGATGAAGTTCCAGAACCATCTTTATTAGCAAAAAGACTCAGTCTCTCTCAACAATATGAGCGTTTATGGATTGCGGAGGAGACTGCAGTAATTATTGGTTATTTAGGTATATCTTTAGGTAGAATGAAACGGAATTGTGGTGTAGGTACCTTAGCTATAGGTGTTACGTCCAACTTTAGCAATAAGGGTGTAGGGTCAGCACTCATGACTCATTCAATAACAGAAGCAAAGTTGATGAATCTATATCGACTTCAGCTATATGTTCAAACAATTAATCTTAAGGCGATTCACTTATATCAAAAATTCGCTTTTAACATCGAAGGAACAATTCGAGGAGCAGCGAAAATTGATGGTTGTCTTGTCGATAAGTACTTAATGGCAAAATTGCTTTAATTGGACCCTGCATCGCGGGGTCCAACTTTTTATATTTAAGTTAATAAGGTAGAATCAGATTATGATACAAGAATTTATTGGTGAATTAAAAGGTAACAAATCAGTTACCTTGGTTGAATCTTACCCCCTGTCTGAAAAATTAGATTTTTTATCAGATATACAAAAAATTGAATCTGCAAAAAATGAGTTACAACTAGTCGAGACATATCGTTTCATATATAAAGTCGGAAAATTAAAAGTAATTGGATACATTACAATACCAAAAAATCTAAAGGAGAAAGTACCTTGTATAATTCATTTACGCGGAGGAAGTAGAGATTTTGCAGCTCTAGCACCACGGGCAATATACGGTCAGTTAGTTAAATATGCACTTGAAGGATACATTGTAATAAGCACCCAATATCCTGGAGTTGAAGGCGGAGATGGCAAAGACAAGTTTGGAGGGGAAGATGACATAGCAAGTATAGTTAAGCTGAAAGATATTCTCAAAAGTGTTTCAGTTGCGGATATAAATAAAATTGGCATTAAAGGACATTCACGTGGTGGTCTTATGGCATACATGCTTCTACGTGAGGTGAAATGGATAAAGTCAGCAGTTATAGCTGCAGCTCCTGCAGATCAAATTAGACAAGGTAAAGAACGACCCAAGTGGCGAGAACACCAAATAAGTCTATGGGGTAAAAGTAAAAATGAACTCATACTACGCTCTCCTTTACGTTGGAGTAACGAACTACCAAAAAAAGTTCCTATACTACTTATGCATGGAACAGCTGATTGGCGTGTATCTCCAATTGATTCCATCGAAATGAGTCGGGATATGTATACTCACAAGATACCGCATCGGTTCATTTTATTTGAAGGTGCTGACCACGGAATAACTGAATACAAAACGGAATATTTTAAACAGTCAATTAACTGGTTTAATCGCTTTATTAAAAATGAAGATGCTATTCCAAATTTAAAACCACACGGTGATTAAAATTGAATAATTTGAGGAGCCAGGTTCAATGAAAGTGTAATTATTATTGAAAACTAATTTAACAAATCGGTTGTGCCTGTGATTTTGTACTCATGGAATGCTTTTTCAATAGTCTCAATTGAATGACAGCCAACACCGACTTCCTCATTTGGGTGCATTGTCAGAGATAGTTCAATTATGAAGTCGTGAATGATACCTGTTTCATTAACTTCCATAGTCATTAGCATATTTGCAATATCCGCACTCTTACCGTGTTCCTTGTAGAAATATATACCTGATTCAATTAATGACGTAAAGAGTTTATTTTCCATACATGTAATCTCATTAGTAATAATATTAAATTTTAGATTTAATTATTAATTTTGTTTCGGTATTTATTAGCGCAGAATTAATCTGCTCTTCACTTAATTTCATATAAGAAAGATTGGGGTCATTATAGTGACGGCCGGTTTGAATTTTTCCATCTTTAAACTTTAGAACAATAACCTGAGGAGTTCTATATATTTGTCCTGTCTTAGGGTCAGAATAACTTTCAATCATCTCAACCATAACCACATCTTCACTTTCACAAATGTTACGTATATCATACTCTCTGTCTTTGATGACATACACTTCTTTCAATTCACTTTCTATATCATTACTTGTAGTAGGGAACAATTCATTTTTACTTTGATACATCCATGTCATGCTATAATCTTCAGTCATTTTTAAAAGAGCTTCTTTAGCTTCGCCATTTACTTCATTTTGAAGGATATCTAAGACAGTTTGAATGTTTGAAGAAATTTTCATGTGTATAAAATATTTAAAAAGTGAATATTTGTTTATGTATTTTACATCATAAATGTATGAATGTTCATTTTATTGATTTTAAACTAGATGTAAGAGGGGAATTTTATTTAGGAGTTATCAACACTCCATAGTTATTTACTTGCTTTTTTTATTAATCTGTGCTATAGTTTTTACAGATGAAACCTTACACAACAGGAGCTAGCATGAGCTTGGGAATTTTCTTTGCAGTCCTGAGCTCAATGAGCCAGGCAATCATGATACTTTTCGATGAGTACATGATGGACGACTGTTATCAGCAACGTCCCAAAATGGCTTGGCTGGTCTCGTCTGTGGCAGGAGTGTTCTTTGGAACTGTCACTACGATTATTTGCTGGTGCCTCTATTCTGTCTTAGCTGTTGATGGAGTTAGTCTACTTTCGCATTCGCTTTCACTCTGGAAAGAGGGGATCTGGATGATGGTTGTGGGCGCACTGACCATTTCGGTTATGGGGTGCTACTTTAAACTGTTTATTCCCACAGGGGATGAGCGGCCAAATATCACCGCAATTTCAATGTGGCTCGCAACGTCGCCACTGTGGGTATACCTGGCCACTGCCAGCATTAGCGCCTTGGACGTTTCGTACGGTCCACTTGCCGCATTACAAGATATCGACTTCTCGTTGTGGTTTCTTGTAAGTTTGATTGCTACAATCTGCCTGATTGTGCGATTTGATATGCAAGATACCGCGTTTTCTCTTACTACAACGAGGAGCTCGACGGTGATATTGATGCTTGTACTCATCACCGCATACACGGTTCTTGGGTCAGCCGTTCTGTACGAACGTTCACTTGCAGACGTTCTTGCGTTTCAACCTTACTACTGGTTGGGATACTTGTCTGGAGCGATGATTTTGGTTTCCAAAAAAGTTCGTATTGAGTTTCGCGAGTTTATTCCGAAGCTTAAACAGTACTTCTGGGTCATCATGTTTGCTGAGATGTTTGGGGCGCTCGTATATGTCTTTGAGATTTATGCCTTGTGGCAACTCACTGGCGTGTTCGTTAACCTCATAATTTCAGGTCACGTGGTTGCAGTCTTTGGTCTAACTGTTCTTCTAACCTTTATTGGAAAGAGGATGCATGAAAGACAAAAAGACTTGCATCTGGGACAGGTGACACTATCAAGCGCAAGCCTGATTAGTGTTATGCCTACCAGGACCAAGGCAATGTTGCTCACTCTTGCAACTATTGCACTGGGAATGACGATTGTTCTCGGTAAATTCTGATGCATGTAGTCCCCGCCTTTTCACAAGGGCGGGGATTTTTAAATTTCATCACTTATACACATAAATACTTGCAATTTATATCAATCTGTGCTATAGTTTTAAACAATGACAATAATAAATACCCCATCCACTGAACAGTTCGGTGTACACTTTATGCTTGATGGTTACGGAGCATCAGAAGAAACATTAAAAGATAGAGAACTTCTTACAAATATGCTTAATGACATTCCAAAAGCAATGGGGATGCATGTAATTAACGAACCTGTAGTTGTAGAAGTAGGTCCAAAAAATCGTAAGGATCCAGGTGGAATTAGTGGGTTCGTAATGATTGCAGAAAGTCATATTAGTTTCCACACTTTTCCAGCCCGAGGCTTTGTAACTATTGATGTGTACACGTGTCAAAATGATTTAGATACTGACAAGTTACGGGATGAATTTACAAAAGCTTTCATGTTACAATCTAGTGACATGCACATACAAAAGCGTGGGATTCGATATCCAAGTGAAAATATATATAATTAAGTTATGACCAAAAAATCAAAAATATTAATTTGGGCATTTCTATTTTTAATTTTGCTTACAGTAATAATTTCTTATTTTAGAATTTTTATTGCCTATGACTACTACATAGTCCCACTATAAAAGTGTATAAAAAAAACCACACCTAGTGTGGTTTTTTTATATTTGCTAAACAAATGAACTTCTATCAACATCTCTTCGTTCAAACCAATCTTGTTCATATTGAGAATAATCACAAGTTAGTTCATCCCCAGGGTGGATATCTTTATTAGCCACATCTTCAGAAGGCGTTGAGGTTATATTTGGGTTTTGTGAGTGATTAATAAATCGTTGATCATCAGAACAAAGGATATACACATTTAATTGGTGATCAAAATACCCATGGGTTAAAATGGTTTCTTTTGTAAAGTCAGGTAAAGATTCAAATTGTTCAATTGTAAAATGTGGATCAAAACCTTGATCATACTTCCAAGTTACTGTTCCTGCTGGAATAAACTGATCAGCAAATAGACCAATACCATTAACTTCACTTGTTTTAATTTTAGTTTTTACCCGTAACATATATTGAGATTAATAGATTGTACTATACAATAAACATAAAGAAACTTAAAGTTTAATATATGGACTCAATTCCGGCATCTATTTCAAATCCAGGCTTATGTGATTTCTCTGGCCCGACCTATTTGATTTTTTCAGAAAATGTTCCGTCACTAGTTTATTATTCTCATCTACCTATATCTCTCATTGCATTACTGCTTGGAATTTTCGTACTTTTTAAAAATGTAAACGGCCTACCAAATCGAGCACTTTTTTCGTTAACTTTAAGTTTCACTATTTGGGTTTTACTTGACTCTGTATTTTGGGCAAGTAATAGAGGGGACGTGATCATGTTTGTGTGGTCAATGCAAATATTGTTTGAACCTATAATTTATATTAGTGCATTGTACTTAATGCAGACACTCATTAATGGAAAGGATAATAGATTTATTGAAAAAATAATTCTTGGAATTTTATATTTACCAGTTGTCCTCTTTGTGCCAACTAGCTTGATGCTTTACGCATTTGATGAGTCGATATGTCTTAGTTTGGAGGGGCCGATGGCTACATATTATACTTACGGAATAGAAGGGATAATTCTCGTATGGATTGTGATTTTCGCGATTCGAAGTGCAATTCGCTTACCAAAACGACGTGGTGAAATTACTATACTAACTCTAGGCATCACAAGTCTTTTGCTAATGTTCTCACTTGGAAACATTATAAGTAGTTTCAATGAGGACTGGCGTTTTGCCCAGATTGGTCTTTTTACAATGCCGGTATTTATTAGCTTCTTTGTATACAGTATTGTTAAGTATAAAACCTTTAATATACGACTCTTTAGTACGGTAGCGCTTGTGATGTTTATTGGCTCGTTAATTGCTTCACTTCTTTTTGTAGACGACACGAATTCGTTTAGAATTATTACAGCTGCGGCATTTATATTATTTATTATTTTAGGATACCTCCTTATTCGTTCTGTCTACAGAGAAATCAAACAGCGAGAGGAGATTGAGAAGTTGGCCTATGGTCTAGAACGAGCTAACGAGCGGTTGCAGATTTTGGATAAACAGAAGTCCGAGTTTGTATCGATTGCTTCGCACCAGTTACGCAGCCCACTCACTGCTATCCGCGGGTATGTATCGATGATGGCGGAGGGGAGTTTTGGTCAATTACCGGAAAAGGCACAAGAAATATTGGAACGTGTAAATGAATCGTCTAAATTCATGGCTACGTCAATTAATGATTTCTTGGATGTATCTCGCATTGAATCAGGGAATATGAAGTACGAGTACATGGACGTGAATCTTAAGGATCAAGCTGAACATGTGGTAGATGATTTACGCGCAGATGCGGTAAAACGGGGATTAATGTTGCTCTATCGCTCTGATATGCAGGGAACTGGACTCGTCCGAGCGGACGCAGGAAAGACACAGCAAATATTCCATAACCTTATCAACAACGCCTTGAAGTATACGCCGAAAGGAAGTGTTACAGTCTATGCCCACGATGATGTAAAAAGTAAAAAAATATACGTGGACATTATTGATACGGGAGTCGGATTGAGTAGTGAGAGCATGCAAAAACTATTCGGTAAATTTGCCCGCGCTAAAATTGCTAGCTCTGCGAATATTATGGGTACCGGTTTAGGATTATTTGTAGCCCGAGAAATGGCTCGCGCAATGGGAGGTGATATTACCGTTCAATCAGAAGGAGAAGGCAAAGGCTCAACATTTACGATTTCATTCCCACTGGTTTAGAAACATGAAAGACACCACTAAAGCTACCATCGTTCGCATTATATTAGCGATCTGCATTTTATTTTCTATCAGTTTGATGTATTACGTTAATATAGTGAAAAAAGACTATCAAGTGATTACTAGCCCTAATGGTCCTGAAGACCGGCCACAGTAAGTAAAGTATGTTGAACATCGTTGATCCTACAATGTGTGCCTGGAAAGTGGCTAATTTTTTAATCTTCTCTGAGAATCTAGAGGGAAGTTTTCAATATTATGGTCATTTTTTACCGTCTTTGTCGGGGTTAATTATTGCCATTTTTGTACTACGCACTAATTGGCGCAACAAAGCTGCTCAAGCACTTTTATTCACGACCTCCATGTTCGCCATTTGGTGTTTCCTAGATTTAATTACCTGGGCTTCGCCTCGCTCAGATATTATTATGTTTGTCTGGTCGACATTAATGTACTTTGAGCTATTAATGTACGTGGGAGCATTTTATTTTATCTATGCCTTTTACAATCAAAAATTCCCGTCATTTAAAATCGAGTTGGCTATCTTCACGATGTTCCTGCCCCTCATCTTATTTGGACATACTACCTTGAACCTCATTGGGTTTGATTACACAAATTGTCTACGCTACGCGAGTGAAGGACCACTGTGGCAGTATTACGTCTACGGGTTTGAATTTCTCTTTGTAGGGTTAATTTTGCTGTTAACGATAAAACAGCTGTATCGAAAGAAACACAACCAACGAGAGACCATTTTAGTCTCTACCGGCATCCTCTTATTCTTACTCTCATTCTCTATTGGTAATATTATCGGGAGCTTCCTCGGTGACTGGAAGTCAGGTCAGATTGGATTGTTCGGGATGCCGATATTTGTAGCATTTTTAGGGTATATCCTGGTTCGGTACGAAACATTCAAAGTTAAGCTCCTTGCAACTGAGGCCTTGATGGCGGGACAACTTATATTGTTGGTATCTTTGTTATTTGTACGTTCAATTGAAAATGCTCAAATTATCGCGGTGGCGACCATACTCTTCTTTTCTATCTTGGGTACATTACTCATAAAGAGTGTACGGAGTGAAGTGTCGCAACGAGAAGAAATTGAAATGCTGGCGAGCAACCTTGAATCAACCAATGAACGACTCCGGGTGGTTGATAAACAAAAGTCGGAGTTTGTTTCAATTGCTTCACACCAGTTGCGTAGTCCTCTAACCGCTATTCGGGGGTACACCTCTATGATTCTTGATGGTAACTACGGAAAAGCACCAGATGAAATGACTGAGGTCCTGGGACGCATTCATGAGTCTGCTAAATTAATGGCTTTTTCGATTGAAGACTTCCTTAATGTCTCGCGGATTGAATCGGGCAATATGAAGTACACCTACAGTGAATTTAATCTCTGTGAACAGGCAGAACATATCGTAGACGACTTGCGTCCTGAAGCCACTCGCTCTGGGTTACTATTACTCTTTAAATCTAATATAGCGAGCAAAGGGATTGTCCGGGCTGATATTTCTAAGACCCAACAGATACTCCATAACCTAATTAATAACACTTTGAAATACACACAAAAGGGGACCATTACTGTCTATGTACACGAGAACCACATTGCACGGAAGCTCTATGTCGAAGTAATTGATACCGGTATTGGAATGGACCAAGAAACAGTTAAGAATTTGTTCCAAAAATTCTCGCGAGCGAAAAATGCCAATAGCGTCAACATCAATGGCACCGGCTTAGGACTGTTTGTAGCGCGCGAAATGGCACGCACTATGGGAGGGGATATTACGTGTAAATCAGACGGTGACGGGAAGGGGTCAAGTTTTGTTCTTTCTCTACCATTAATAAGTTAATTAGCAAAGAAAAGGTTATTTTGCTACTATTACAAGACTTATGAAACAAACTATTCTGACCGGCCTGCAGTCTTCGGGAGATTTACACATTGGAAACTACTTTGGTTCGATGAAGCCATTTTTGGATTTGTACCACGATAAAAAAGACTCAGCTAACTTTTACCTGATGGTAGCGGACTACCACGCCTTAACTTCAGTGCGCGACGGAGCGACTCTGCGCGCTAACATCTATAACACCGTTCGTGATTACCTCGCCGTTGGGGTAGACCCAGAACATGTGACGTTGTTTCGCCAATCAGATAACCCTGACCATATGGAAATGGGATGGATTATGAATTGTCTCGTCACCGTACCGTTTTTGATGCTCGCTCACTCATATAAAGATAAAGTGGCTAAGGGTCTGGAAGCTAACGCCGGACTGTTTACGTACCCAATGCTCATGGCTGCAGATATTTTGCTCTATAACACTGATTTTGTGCCGGTAGGGGAAGATCAACGGCAACACCTCGAATACAGTCGTGAAGCAGTGACTAAATTTAATAACGCTTATGGTAACATCCTTAAAGAACCTAAGGAGCTGATTCTTGAAGCGGTTGGTGTTGTGCCTGGAACCGATGGCGCCAAGATGAGTAAGAGTTATAAAAATACGATTCCGTTATTTGGGAGTCGAGAAGACATTATTAAAGCAGTGATGAGTATTGTGACCGATAGTACCGGTGACCGCCCAGAAAATGTGTACGCGATTCACAAACTCTTTAAAACTGAAGCTGAACTCGAGCCGCTCTATACGGAACACGCTGGTAAGTATAAAAATATTAAAGAAGCCCTGATAGAAGATATCGATGCCTTTATTGAACCAATGCGGCAAAAGCGCGCCTCAATTACCGATGACGAAGTTAAGGCAGTGTTAGCACACGGGGCAGAGAAAGCTAAGGCAGTATCGAATCAAACACTGGCCCAAGTTCGAAATGTTATTGGGATTAGTCTGTAATTAATTTTATATGTCAGAACGACGACCCTCGTTAGAAAATTTTGATGATGTAGCTCGTGCAGCACGAGCAATTACGACCGCACTGAGTGCCACTGGTGCCATCTGTGACCAAGGAAAAACCGAGAGTGGTGATGGGTATATAGATTTTGAGGGTGGCACTCTAGATAGTACTGACGATGTCAATGAACTGATTGAGAGCCTTGATTTACCCACCACTGTACGTGCCCAGTACGACGGACAATTTACTATTATTATTAAATTAATTCCGACGGTATTAAATTGACAAGCACTTGGAAGCTGGCATACTAAAAGAACCGATGACGCAGCTGACACCTGCCGAGGTCTTGAGAGGTAGCCTCTCCGGCAACGCCCGTTAGCGCGTGATTGAGATTTTAGTACTGTATTTGTACTAAAAAGTAGGGTGGCACCGCGACGCAAACTATTTTTGCAATCGCCCCTGCACACGTATTAGCAATAATATTTGTGGAGTGGCGATTTTTCGTTTCTCCAACTCAAACTAATAATAAAATCATTATATGCAACGAACACTTATAGGAGAACTACAGACACATACTGGTGAAACAGTTTTAATTAACGGTTCAGTCGCGATTGCTCGCGATCAGGGGAAGATGGCGTTTTTTGATTTTCGTGACCGAACAGGGATTGTCCAGGGAGTCGTGTTTGGTAAACCAGAAGTACTGGAAGTAGCCAAGACACTTAAACCCGAATATGTCATCGCAGTTACGGGAGTAGTAAACGCACGACCAGAAAAGATGCGCAAGGAAGGCGTCCAAAATGGTGACATCGAACTTGAGATTACTAACATTGAAGTCCTCAGTGCCGCCGCTCCTATGCCATTTGATATGGATAGCGAACTAAACCTCGACACCTTGCTTGATAACCGTCCCCTGACACTACGTCGGAATCGCGAGCGAGCAATCTTTAAAGTACAAAGTGAAATCCTCGTGGCGTACCGTACGTTTCTCAATAGTGAAGGCTTTACTGAATTCCAAGCCCCGAAATTAGTAGGTGGTGATGCCGAAGGTGGGGCAGAAGTATTTAAAGTGAAATACTTTAAAGGCGTTGAAGCCTCACTCGCCACCAGTCCACAGCTCTACAAACAAATCCTAGCGGGCGTATTTGAACGTGTGTTTGCGGTCGGTCCAACCTTCCGAGCTGAAAAAAGTGCAACTACACGACACCTGAGTGAAATTAGTATGCTCGACCTGGAGATGGCGTTTATTAACGACCACACCGATGTGATTGTGTTAGTGACCAAGTTAATTCGTCACATCAACACTCATGTAAACACTGTGTGTGCTGCTGAAATTACCCTGCTTGGTACTGACATTGCCCTGGCTCCCGAAACATTCCCGGTCATGACCCTCCGTGAAGCGCAAGCACTTATTCTTAAAGAAACCGGAGTGGATAAAACCAGTGAACCAGATCTAGAACCAGAAGACGAGCGCTTCCTCTGCGAATACGCTAATAAGAATCTTGGTTCTGATTATGTGTTTGTAACGCATTTCCCAACCTCAAAGCGTCCGTTCTACACCCACGTAGACCCAGCTAATCCGGAATTTACCCGCAGTTTTGACTTACTATTCCGCGGACTTGAAATGTGTTCGGGCGGACAGCGCGTACACAACTATGACGAGCTCGTTGAACGGATTAAAGGCAAAGGTCTTGATCCAGATAAATTTGAATTCTATCTCCAAGCTTTCAAATACGGTATCGCTCCACACGGAGGCATCGGAATGGGGCTTGAACGACTGACTGCAAAATACTGTGGTATTGGCAACGTAAAAGAAGCCACCCTATTCCCACGAGACATTAACCGTATTGATACGTTTACAAGCAAGGACCAAAGTGAGGAAGCCGAGTTATAACATCTAGAAACCCCTGAATCTCTATTCAGGGGATTCTGCTATACTACAACTATGACTACCAAAATCACCCTTTCCCAGAAAGCCGAAACAACGCTTGATAAAAAATATACCCGGATTGTTCTCACTGCTGACCCTGTAAGTACTCACCGCTTTGTTGAAACGACAACGGGCATTACAGAGTATCGCCAAGGGGCGGGCAAGTGGGAAGAGGTGACACCACGAACTTTTCGTACACTGATGCGCAGTCTCGTGCAGTCTCTCAAAGCACATAAAGTTGAGTACGCTAGTCTCGCTATTAGTCGCGAACATTTTCCAAAACTCCACGTTTACGATGAAGGCTGGTTTACATCAACCATCACTGAAAACCTAACGCTCGCGGCCTACGACTACACCGTGTACAAATCAAAGCCTGACACTAAACATGCGCTCAAGGAAATAGTTATCATCAATCAAATATCGGCACAAGCTAAAGCCGGTTTTACACGCGGAACAATTGTCGGAGAATACACCAATACCGCGCGTGATATTGCCAACACCCATGGTGACGACCTGACCCCAAAGGCACTCGCTTTAATGGCGAAAAAACTAGCGAAAGGTACCAATGTATCGGTCAAAGTATTAGGCCTAGCAAACATCAAAAAACAAAAACTTAATTTAGTCGAAGCCGTTGGCAAAGGGTCACACAATGAACCACAATTTATTGTCATGGAATATTTCGGCGCAAAAAATAAAAAAGAAGCGCCACTGGTTTTGATAGGAAAAGGTATTACCTACGATACCGGCGGACTTAACGTTAAGCCTTCTGGATCAATGCATGATATGCATATGGATATGTCAGGAGGAAGTAGCGTAATGGCCGCAATTGTAGCAGCGGCACAATTAGGAATACAGAAAAATATCATTGCACTCATTCCTGCAGCCGAAAACGCAATTAGTAGTCGCAGTATGCGCGCCGGCGATATTGTGACGTCGCTCTCTGGCACCACCGTCGAAATCCTTCACACCGATGCGGAAGGACGCTTGGTCCTGGCTGATGCTCTCACATATAGTGCACGGTACAATCCACGCGCTATCATTGATGTAGCGACGCTAACGGGCGCGGCCTTGGTAGCACTTGGTCAACAAGCGAGTGCCGTTATGACCCGTGACTCGGGATTAGAAACCACCCTGCGAACACTCGGTGAAGAGTCTGGAGATTTGGTCTGGCCGCTTCCACTCTGGGATGAATATAAAGCGCCACTGAAAAGTGCCCGCGCTGATATTAGTAACATAGCAATTAACTTTGCGAAGTGGGGAGGTGCGATTGAAGGTGGAATGTTCCTCGAAGCGTTTGCACCAAAAAATGTTCCCTGGGCACACCTGGATATTGCTCCGCGAATGGACAGTATCCCGAGTGACAAACTAGCAAAAGGGGCTACCGGTGAACCAGTACGGTTATTAATTAAGTGGCTTGAAACGTATTAATCATTTTCAGTATGACTATCAAGGAAATTAACGCCAAAATCATGAGTGATGAGAAGTTTGTTCTTAGAGAACTCGACACTTTGATAACCTATTACCAACTCAAGCACACCATGCGGTGGGCCCACACGCGCACCGAGGATGAAACCGAATCAGTGGCTGAACATATTTACGGCATGCATATTTTGATAGATTATTTCTACCCGTTGATTGCCGAAACCGAGCCACTTAACTTAGAAACGATTCGTCACCTTGCTACCTGGCATGATATGGCCGAAGCATTTGTGGGCGATATGCCGACACGCACCAAAACGGACGAACACAAGCAAGACGAAAAACAGGCTGAAGCAGAAATTGTGAAAAATGCTCCAGCTCATTTAGCTACATTGCTTAAAGATGTATTCGCCGAACTTGACGTCCGCCTCACGCGGGAAGCGGCGTTTGTCAAAGCTATTGATAAAATTGAACCAAATGTTCATTTATACTTCCTCTCGCAAAAAGAAAAAGACTACGCTCAGTATCTCGATTTAGGCTGGACCGCCGAAGCGTACCGGACCTACCGCGAACCATACATGAGTCCCTTTCCGCTCATTCAGAAGTTTGATGAGGTGCTATATGTAAAGAGTAAAGAAACAAATTTCTTTCCCTTAGAATAACCGTAGACGGTAGTGTGGTATTATTCTGGTAATTATGTCGCTCATTGCCACACCACTAGCATTCTCATTTAAATCAAATGTCTTTGAGGGGCCTTTGGAGTTGTTAATTGAATTAGTGGAAAAGCGGAAGTTACTGATTAACGATATTTCGCTCGCTGAAGTAACTGACGAATACATCAAACAGGTTAGTGCTATGCAGGAAAAATCGCTCCCTCACACGGCGCAGTTTGTGCAGTTGGCGGCTACGTTACTCTTGATTAAGTCAAAGTCTCTATTACCAATTCTCGAGCTTACCAAAGAGGAAGAAGTATTAATTGATGATCTCGAAGACCGTTTGCGCCAATACCAAATCTACCGCGACGCAGGGCAGTACTTAACGAGTATTTTTGGCAAAACTCCACTTTACACTCCGCGTTTTATTGCACCCAAAGACGCCTTGTTTATTCCTGACGAATACTGCACCATTGACGCATTGCGTGAAGCCATGGATGCAGTTCTTCATAATCTTCCTAAAAAGGAAATCAAACCCAAGGTACAAGTCAAACAAACAATTAGTCTCGAAGAAATGATGAGCAATTTGCAAAAGCGTATTGAGTCACAAATTAAAACCAAGTTCTCCCAACTGCGCGCCGAAGCTCCCGAACACAAAACAGTAATTGTGGGATTCTTGGCAATTTTAGAATTAGTAAAACAGGGAAATGTACTGGTGACACAACTTGGTCGGTTTGATGATATAGAAATTGAATTAGAGCGAGGAGGAACACCGAGATACTATTAAAAATAGAATATAGGAAATTGAATAGGGAAAATAATAAACTTTTTAAATATAAAGTTTAAAAATATAATAAAGTAACCCCGCAACATGACTGGCATGTAGCGGGGTTTGAGCGTTTTGGGAATCAGGTAGCTCGGCACCAATATATTTTTTGTTTCTTTGTCAGACCAAGCGGTCATCGCGGCAGCTTGTCCCTAGTTGGGATTTGCTCCGCAAACCGCCCTGGTCAACTCGCCCGAAACGGGCGCCGCCGGCCGATCAGAAGTTTTCACAACGAACGTGGCCGTCGACATCGGTGGTCGAGGACGCGGACACCTCCAGGTCCCTGGCGGCGCCCGGCGAGATCGATGATACCTTGGTCAACACTGCGCGGGGCGATGGGCGCCCCGGTGAGAAGTTCGGCGGCATGGAAAGACCTTTCGTAATACCTTTTGGCACCGTGCCTCAGGTAGGTAAAACAATAGCATACTAAAATACAAAAGTCAAGCATTAGGATTGGGGATTTTAATGTTGTCAACAGAAAAGGTCTAAAATACGTGGTTTTATCGGCCTTATTCTATGGTACACTGGTGTGTACAATGCCTTTAGATATTCTTATTGAAGGACTGCTTTTTTATAAGTCAGCCCCACAGAAAAAAGCTAGCCTTTTAAAGCTCTACTCGGTCTCAGAGGAAGATTTAAACGTTGCTATTGCGCATCTTTCATCTCGACTCACGAATGGTGCTACTCGTCTAATTGAAACTGAGACCGAGATTGTATTAGCAGCGGCTCCCGAACTGGCTCCGTTTATTGAACAAATTCGAAAAGCTGATATTAAAAATGATATTGGTAAAGCGGGCGCTGAAACGCTAGCGATTGTGTTATACCGTGGTCCCGTATCACGTAGCGAGATAGACCGGGTTCGAGGGGTTAATTCATCATTTATTTTGCGCAATTTATTAATTCGCGGATTAATTGAACGAAACGCGAGTGGGAAGGGGAGCGGGTACACCTTTTCGGTTACTCCCGCACTGCTTGCGACACTAGGCGTTACTGACAATAGTTCATTACCTGAATTTGCTCGTATCACTGATGCGCTTGAACAATTTGATGAACACGCTAAGACCGAAACTACCGTATGATCGATGATACCGACTACATGATTGATACTGTTGAAGAAACACCACAAGAATCGGTGGAAGTTCGACGGTTTCCAGTATTAGCGCAATTGTCCGTCCTTGGGCTTGTACTCGCGCTTATTTTTAGTGGAGTGTTTGTTAAGCGATTTATGAATACCGATACTGGCACTGATACTCCCGCCCCTGAAGCACCACTCGTTACTGCTCAAAATAATCTTACTGCTATAGCCACCTTAGAAAATATTTCTCTGGAAGGAAAGGCTGCGTTTGTGTATGACGTCAAAGGCAAGAAGGCGCTTTACACTAAAGGCGCCGATACAGTTCTACCGCTGGCGTCTATCACCAAACTAATGACGGCTTTGGTTGCGCACGAATTGGTTGATGATAGTAAAAAGGTTTCCGTTTCCAAATCGGCCATTTCACAATCTGGATCAAGTGGCCTACAAGAAGGGGAGCTTATTTCGGTGCAGTCATTGTCTGATTACGCCATGCTCGCCTCATCCAATGACGCAGCCTATGCTTTGGCAAATGCCGTGGGTGCGTTGATTGATACGAGTAACCCTAATCAAACGTTTGTAAACGCCATGAACGTGCGCGCCGAAGAGTTAGGTTTTACTAATTTTACTTTTTATAACCCTACGGGACTGGATGTTGATGCAAGCGAAGCGGGGGCTGTCGGTACGGCACGTGAAGTATCATTCCTCATGGAATATATTCTGGAAAATTACCCGAGCATTCTCGAACCGAGCACCTTCACCAGTACTCGCGTTTACAATGAAGCGGGAAGTTACCACTCCGCTGAAAATACCAATCCGATTGTGACGCAAATTCCTAACTTGCTTGGTTCTAAAACTGGTTATACCGATTTAGCCGGTGGAAACCTTACCATTGCCTTTGATGCCGGCTATAACCGACCAATTATTATTACGGTGCTTGGTTCTAGTTACGATGGTCGGTTTAGTGATGTTAAGAAATTAGTGCAGGCAGTAACGACCGCAATGGAGGAGACTGAATAAGATATGGAATACCCAATTTTTGCAATTTTAATCCCCGCTACGGTCGCCTTTATTTTTGGGATTGTATTAACGCCGATTTTGACGCACTATCTCTTTAAACATAAAGTCTGGAAAAAGACTGGCGGCAAGACGGCCCTGAATGGTACTGTCGCGACTGAATTTAATCGTCTTAAAGGCGACGGGGAAGTAAAAACACCGCGTATGGGCGGCATAGTGATTTGGGGGTCTGTAGTTTGTACGCTTGGGTTTATATATCTGGGGCAACTATTATTTCCGCACAGTATTTATGATGAACTGTTTTTTCTCAGTCGGTCAGAAACCTGGATTCCGTTTACTACCTTGATTATCGGAGCGCTGGTGGGATTACTTAATGATTATTATGACGTGGTGCACGGTGGCAAAGGACTGCGATTGTCCGTGCGTTTAATTATCGTTACGGCACTATCAGGATTTATCGGCTGGTGGTTTTATGCGAAACTCGGCATTGATAGTGTGGGAATTCCATTTGATGGATCGGTGTATATCGGTTGGTTAATTATCCCATTCTTTATTTTCACTACCATCTCACTGTACGCTAGTGGCGTGATTGATGGCATTGATGGGTTATCGGGGGGTGTATTTTCAACCATCTTTTTATCCTACGCGGGGATTGCCTTTAACCAGTCGCAATATGACCTCGCGGCTTTTTGCGCCACGGTTGCCGGTGGTATATTGGCTTTTTTATGGTTTAACATTCCACCGGCACGGTTTTGGATGACAGAAACCGGTTCAATGGCTTTAACCCTTACACTGGCTGTCGTAGTATTTATGACTGATGACCTGGGAGACGGGAAGGGGATATTACTGTTGCCGTTAATTGGGTTGCCGCTCGTTGCGACTGCAGCGTCTGTATTGATGCAAGTAACATACCGAAAATTAACTGGTCGTAAGTTATTTAGAATTGCACCCCTCCATCACCATTTTGAAGCGATTGGTTGGCCGTCAGCTAAAGTTGTTATGCGGTACTGGGTTATTAGTATTATGTGTGCCATTGCAGGACTAGCAATCGCTACCGTTGCTTAGATTATATGAAAGCCAAGCCCGTCGACAAAATTTTATTGGCCCTCGTTATTGTGTTAGTAGTAGGTGGGTTTTTAATATTCTCCTCGGCATCACTAGGGTTACTGTCTCGTAGTGGTGCTAGTTTTTCGAGCGTGGCCTTTAACCAATTTTTGTTTGGGATTGCGGGTGGGGGAACGGCGATGTTTTTGATGAGCAATCTCTTTTACCGAAACTTACGCCAGTATGCTTTTTATATATTTATATTTTCCATCCTGATTACACTCGCCGTATTTATTCCGGGCATCGGTGCCACTCACGGGGGAGCAACTCGCTGGATTAATATTTTTGGCTTTTCCTTGCAACCCGCTGAGATTTTGAAAATTGGGTTTGTGATTTATGTAGCCACCTGGCTGTCGGGTATGAACCAGCACATCAATTCCTTTGTGTCCGGAACTTTGCCGTTTATCGGGATTGTAGCAGTTGTAGGGTTTGTCATGCTTATGCAACCAGATACTGACACGTTTATGATTATGGCTGCGGCTGGGTTGGCGATGTTTATTACCGCTGGTGGCAGGTGGCGGGATGTGGGAGTGATGGTGCTGTCCGCTGTTATTTTGCTCGCGATAGTGGCGATGATGCGCCCGTACATCATGGATCGTTTAACAACCTTTATGCACCCCGAGAGTGACCCACAAGGCGCCGGGTACCAGATTCAACAATCACTGATTGCAGTGGGTTCAGGAGGATTTTCTGGGCGTGGGTTTGGTCAGAGTATTCAAAAATTTGAATACCTACCTGAACCAATTGGTGACTCTATTTTTGCTGTGTACTCAGAGGAATTTGGTTTTGTAGGGAGTGTGATGTTGATTGTATTATTTTTATCTTTTACGTTCCGTGGGTTTAAGATTGCCGCTGTCGCACCGGATATGTTTGGGATGTTGCTGGTAGTTGGGTTTATGACCATTATAGTTTTGCAGGCGTTTTTGAATATTGGTGCGATGCTCGGTGTCGCGCCGCTGTCGGGATTACCGTTACCATTTATTAGTCACGGAGGAACAGCGTTGCTTGCTACCTTAACGATGGTTGGGATTGTGTTAAATGTGTCCAAGTACCGCAAGAGCAGTGTGCGTCCATGATAGAATAATGCAATATGAGAATTGCGTTTGTCGGTGGTGGTACCGGTGGTCATTTTTATCCGTTGATTGCAACAGCCGAAGCCATTCGCGCCGTTAACCCTATTGCTGAACTAATTTACATAGGCCCCACCTCATTTGATGAAGCTGAGCTCCAAGCACACAACATCCGTCACGTGTACTGTCCGGCTGGAAAAGTACGTCGTTATTTTTCACTGCAAAACTTTTTGGATATGTGGAAGACGTTTGTGGGAGTGTTCGTAGCCTGGTACCAACTATTTATCTGGTACCCTGATGTGATTTTTAGTAAAGGCGGATACACCAGCGTGCCGGTTTTATTAATGGCACGTTTCTATCGTATCCCCGTAGTGATTCATGAATCAGACAGCAAGCCCGGTCGCGCTAGTTTGCTCGCTCGAAACTTTGCTCGCTACATTGGTATTGCGTACCCCGAGGTAGCCGAACACTTTCCGGCTGATAAAACTGCGCTTGTTGGAATTCCGATTCGTCGTGTCATTGCCAATATTGATAGTGATCCATTTACTAAACTCGGTATCCCGAATGACGCTCCGTTGATTTACATCACCGGTGGTTCGCTCGGTGCTGACCGAATTAACGGTCTGATTTTAAAGTCGCTCACTCGACTGTTGCCCCAATATCGAATCTTTCACCAGACTGGAACAGAACTTGAACACACTGTGATTCAAACCGCTCAAGCATTGGTCACTGACCCGGCGTTACTCAGTCGCTACTACGTAAAAGGGAAGGTAACAGCGAGCACCGTCGCAGCCCTTTTGGATGCGGCGAGTATCGTCATTACCCGCGCGGGCAGTACATCATTATTTGAAATTGCCTTACATGGCAAGCCATCAATTGTTATTCCTATTCCTGAGGAAATCAGTCACGATCAACGCACTAATGCCTACGCCTACGCCCGTACCGGCGCGGCTTCCGTGCTTGAGGAAGGGAACTTAACCGAGAATTTGCTTACCGCCGAAATCCAGTCTATTATGGGGGACCCTGATAAATATCAACATATGTGTGCTTCAGCACGAGCCTTTGCCCGCCCTGACGCGGCGCAACTGGTAGCGACAGCACTTTTGTCAATCGGGATTGAACATGGATCATAATGCAGATGCTAAAAAAGTAGTAACGCGTTTCGCCCCGTCTCCGACGGGTTTTATGCATATTGGCGGTATTCGGACAGCTCTGTTTGCGTACCTCTACGCGCGCAAGGATAACGGCACGTTTATTCTCCGTATCGAAGATACCGACAAGGAACGTGAAGTTGCTGGCTCTATCGAACAAATCAAAGAAGCCTTGCAGTGGCTTGGTATTACCTGGGACTATGGTCCGGGTACTGACACACCGTTTGGTTCATGTATTCAATCAGAACGTCTCCCAACGTATTTAGAGTTTGCGCACCAATTAATTGCCAAAGGTCTCGCGTATCCCGACCCGTATACCACTGAAGAGGTCGCAGCTTTTAAAGAAAGTGCCATTGCTGCTAAACGACCATTTTTATTTCGAGACCATAGACCCGAAGTGTTTGAAACCTGGGACGGCACCAAGCCCTTGCGCTTAAAGGTGCCTGAGATTAAACGCTACACCTGGCACGATGAAGTGCGCGGGGAACTGTCGGCCGGGGAAGAGATGCTCGATGATGTGATTTTAATTAAATCAGACGGCTACCCAACATACAATTTTGCCCACATTATTGATGACCACGTGATGGGGGTGACGCATATCATGCGCGGAGATGAGTTTATTTCAAGTATGCCTAAGTTTTTAAGTATCTATGATGCGCTTGATATTCCGTACCCAACCTTTGTAACGTTACCACCAATTCTCCGTGATGACCGCACCAAAAAACTTGGTAAACGAGATGGCGCCAAAGACATTTTAGATTACCGCACTGACGGTTACTTACCGGAAGCCATGGTGAACTTTTTAGCGTTAACTGGCTGGAACCCTGGCACTGAACAAGAAGTATTTTCACAAGATGAACTTATCACCGCGTTTGATATTTCAAAAATTCAAAAAGCCGGTGCTGTGTTTAACGAAGAAAAGCTACTCTGGATGAACCGCCAGCACTTAAACGCACTGTCAAACGAAGCGTTTATGGAGTACCTGCTACCAGCAATCCCCGAGCAACTATCCGCACTGCCACAATACACTATCAACACCCTCAAGCGATTAGTGCCAACAATTCGTGAACGAATCAACACCCTCGCTGAATTCCACACGGAAGTTAGTGCCGGAGAATATGACTGGGCTTTTACTGCACCAGACTACGAAACCTCAATTATAAAGTGGAAAAATGATACGGATGCTACCCAAGCCCTTCCACGACTAAAAATGGCCCTAGAATTGCTTAAAAATGCCGATTTTAGCTCCTCTGATACAATAAAGGCTGCCTTATGGCCCTATGCAGAAGAAGTAGGGAAGGGAGAGCTTTTATGGCCTCTACGAGTCTGTTTATCAGGCAAAATTCAGTCTCCTGACCCATTTACTATTGCGTATAGTATTGGCCAAGTGGAAACGCTTGCTCGGATAGAAACCGCTTGTGATAAACTACAAGGGTAATGACCGTACATAAATTTTTTGTTACTTTTTTCTTAGGCTTAGCACTTATCCCATCCTTCTGGTGGGGGACTAATCATGTCCGCGCACAAGTAGATATCGAAGCTTTGCAGACGGAAATTCGTGATCGAAACAACCGATTAGGTGAAATTGAAAAAGAAATTGCAAAGTACGAAGCGTCACTCAAAGAAGTGGGTGGAGAAAAGAAAACATTGCAAAACGCCATTGCGAGACTCGAACTGGAACGCGGCAAGGTTCAAGCGGAAATTAAATACACTGAGCAAAAAATTAACTCAACTGATCTTGAGATTAATAAACTGATTTTAGAAATCAATACCGCCGAGAATGATATTAGCAAAAACGAAGCTGCTATTGCAGAAACAATTCGTCGTATCTACAAGTCCGAGCAAGTCACTATGATTGAAGCGATGTTACAAAATGAACGACTCTCTGAATTTTGGAGTACTCTGCAAACGCTTGATCGAGTACGTAACAGTATGAACGAACGCGTTGCTAACCTCGTTACCCTGCAACAAACCCTCGAAGAAAAACGCGACCAAACATCTGAAAGGCGTGGGGAATTAGTGAGTTTAAAAAATCAGTACAGTGATCAAAGTTCAGTATTAGCCAGCAATAAAGCCGAACGTTCTGAACTACTCGTTGCAACAAAAAACGAAGAAGCTAATTTCCAAAAACTGCTCAAGCAAAAACAAGCAGCCCGCGAACAAATTGTAAAAGAAATGCGCGACTTTGAAGCAAAGCTGACGTTTATTCTTAACCCTAATACTATCCCGGCGTCAGGATCACGGGTGTTTGATTGGCCACTAAAAAATATTGTGGTAACGCAATATTTCGGCGGAACTGAGTTTGCAAAACGAAATGCTGGCGCCTATGGTGGGCGAGCATACCACCCGGGCGTAGACTTTGGTGTTCCGTCGGGTAGTCAAATCACGGCGCCGCTTGCGGGAACAGTTCGTGCGACTGGTAACACGGATGCAGTGCCAGGTTGTTACTCATGGGGTAAATGGACGCTGATTGATCACGCCAACGGACTCGCAACTTTATACGCACACCAAAGTGTGCAAAGTGTCGTACCCGGACAACGAGTAGCAACCGGAGAAGTTATTGGTTATTCCGGTAACACCGGCTATTCAACTGGCCCACACCTCCACTTTACCGTGTACGCCAAAGACGGAGTAAGTGTCCGTAAATTCAACGAAATCAAAGCCGTAACCAGTTGTGGAGCAGCCACCACCCCAGTAGCCGCGACCGAAGCATACCTCGACCCAATGTTATACCTGCCACCATACTAGAAATATGTTATTGTCAAAATACTTTACTGAAACTGAAGAAGATATTCATGTAAAAATTTTAAGGTATGCTCTGGATAATCCTAATTTCACGCATGCTGATTTGATTCAAAACTTAAAACTTAATTATGAACAACAAGTATTTATCGGAACTGAAGTTAGTACAAATGGTCCATTTTTTACATATGTAGGAGGAAGCGGTGACGGTAGAGGTATGAGGTTCATGTTAAGTTTTGAAGGCAGATCACGACTACTCGAGTATGATGAACTAAAAGAAGCGCGACAAAATTCAAAGCAAGCATTTGTAATTTCTATATTTGCTTTAGTAATTAGCATTGTAAGCATTTTTGCAAATTAACTGTATGAAGACCCTAAAATTCACTCCAGAATTATCTGCACAAATTCTTGCGGGTACAAAAACTTCTACCTGGAGATTATTTGATGATAAAGATTTAACAGTGGGGGATGCAATCACTTTTATAAATAAAGAAACGTTGGAAACTATAGGAACAGGGGAGATAACTAATTTATACATCAAAACCTTAGGCACTCTAGAAGAAAAGGATTGGATGGGGCACGAACGGTATACATCTGAACAAAAAATGTACGCTGCGTATCGAGGATACTATGGAGATATTGTAAATCCAGATTCAATTGTAAAGATTTTACAGTTTAGTTTTAAACCTATTACGTAATTTGACATCACTCTACAAAGGAATAGTATATGAACCAGATAAAATAGGTTCTACCTAAGCGGGGAGGTCACAATGGCTGTTTATATCATTACTCAAATTCAAAACCTTGTTGACGAGGCACGAGGAGTTCATGAATTTAAAATGTATACCAAGCGTGTACTTAGTAGGAAACAACATTCAGAGAAAACCTTAGCCGACGCTGTTGAAGAATTTCATGAGTCATTTTTAACCACAGAAGAAGCCAAAGCTGGCTGGTCACTAGTCGGCGCATCATCGGTACATGTTTTATCAAAATTTTTTTATACTGAAAATTTTGATAAATTTGATGATGATTTGCGCCCACAACAGCTTCAGCCTACAGCTACGTTTGTAATATAATTTTACGAGCCCGCCTATATTTGTGGGCTCGAAATTTTTTACACAAACAGGGAAGAGTGAATGATCTTTTAAGACACGTGACTTCCCTAGTATTTTTTAAAAAATATTTTTGTAACTGATACTGTACTGTCTACATACAATTAGTCATTAGCAGCAATAAGTTTAAAAACACTCGACTTCGTATCACTCCATTCACATACTCGGCTGGCACAGAACATTTTTTGATACTTTGTATCAGGTACCTTTACTCGTGAATATTTTCACATAATGTAGATGTCGTCTCAAAACATGCATGAGGCTTAGAATCGAATTTTGAGCTTCAGAGAATAGGGTCTAGGAGCTAAAAAGAGGTACTTAGGTACCAGTACCAAAAAAGTCTCAAATTGAGAAATTTACGTATTTAAGTAAAAAATGAATATTGGGATACGAATGCATAATTTACACCAAAGACAAAATATGAGTTTAGATAGAAAAAGTAAAAAGAGACAAAATGAGCTGAAAACGAACGGGAAAATAACTACAGTAAAAACTCAATAATTAATTACCCATTATAATTTGAAATTTTATTACCCTATAGGGAAGTCAGGGTTTTAAGCCTGGGGATAGTATAGGTGCAGAATACCCTTATTTTATATATAATACTGAGTATTAGAGTTATTATACTCAGTTATTAATAACCTAATAGGGTTACCCCATTTGGTACAATATGTCTACAAATACAATTATGAATACCCTCCCTCTTATTGATGACTTCCTACTTCACATTCAGGCGAATAATTATTCCCCGGAAACTTTGTACAATTACGAACGTGACTTGGATACCTTTGCCAATTTTCTAAAAGAAGAAATGCGTAGTATTGAATTTAGTAAAGTAACCAAAAAAACTATCGAGCAGTATAAAGCGTACCTCAACTCCCCCACCCGCAAGACATCAGCTGGAGCTGAGTCAGAAATAAAATTAAAAAGTGGATCAATTAATCGGCACCTCACTTCCCTACGGCGGTACCTGGGGTTCCTGATGGACATGGATGAGCCTACCCCTATTGCCCCTACCGCCATTAAACTTCTCCGGATGCAAAAACCGTCTGGTCAGTTACTCGAGCTTAACGAACTGATTAAACTAATCGAGTGCCCCACCACCCTAGAGAAAGACGAGTTTGTAGCGGCTCGGAACCGAGCATTACTTGAAACGTTATTTGCGAGCGGTATGCGTATCTCTGAACTCATTAGTCTCAAAATTAGCCAACTTGATCACACGGGCAAAATATACATATTAGGTAAAGGGCGTAAACAACGTTTTATCTACCTCACCGCTCGAGCGGAGGGTTATATCCGTGCCTACTTAAAAATGCGTGATGATGATTGCCCGTATATCTTTGTCGCTCGCCGAGGTCTTAACGCCAAGGACATTAAAAAACATATCTCGGCTAATTACCTGCAAATGAAAATCAAATGGTACCGAGAAATGCTCGGTATCAGTATTCCTACCAGTGCTCACTCTCTTCGTCACGGATTTGCCACCTACCTAGCCGAACAAGGTGCCAACCCCGCCGCTATTCAAGTACTATTAGGTCACGAGTCCCTAGAAACCACTTCCCGCTACGTGCATGCAAGTGATAGATACGCTGAAACGACACACAAAGAGTTCCATCCCTTAAAGAAATAAGGATGATGTATACTACTCTTATATAATCAATGTAATAGTATTTATGAAAATAGCTTTAAACATATCTCAAGTTTTAATTGCCTTGTATACCATAACAGGCGCTCTGTATATGATGGGAAATTATGATGTACTAGCGACTTCGCAGGCCTTCTCTACCCTACCCTCACCCTTTTGGCTTGGCTTAGGCATTACCCAAATTCTTTTGGCAGTAATTTTAATTGTTGCACTATTCTACAAACCAGCTCAAGCACATAGTAAATGCACTGCTCTACTGTTAGCTGGACTCTCATTAGTGGGTCTTGTTCTTTACAGTGCTTATAGTGGATTCCCGGGCATGTTGTGGGCAATACTACCTGCCTTCCTCTATCTAGGTATCGCGCATAAAAATAAATACGCTTTAATAAAAAGCTACCAGTAAGCTATAAAAAATCACCTGGTTCTATACCATCAAATGATTTATTTTTAAAATAGAAATATCTGGGCCCATGTGCAGGCCCAGATATATTTGTTTCTTCTCATCGCAGCATCATGAGAGCGGTTGCACATCAGCTATGAACGGCCCTTTTGGTTGCTTGAAGTGAACCGTTGATCGCGCCATCAATGTGCCCATACACCAATCGGCAAATGGAAACACGACATTGTAGTTTTTACCCATAAAGCGATGATGCAACAGATGATGACCGTTTAAGCGCCGAAACAGCCATGACTTTTCTAAACGACGCTCTTTAGGAAGGTGCATACACCAGTGCAAATACTCATACGCTATATAATACAATGTTGATAAAAGCGTACCCGTAAGTACCATTACCCACTCATGCGGAAAATCGAATAAAGCCATAACCACAAAATACGGGAGTGAACCAAATCCAATCAGCACAAGCGCCCACCGCTTCATGTCAATGATTTCCTTATCATCATCATGTTGCAGGTGATATCGATGATCAAACTTAAATTTCATATGATGAATTCTCGTGTGACCTTCAAACCAAATTTTAAAGTACGATATTGGACGGTGCAGCAAGTATTTATGCACAGCCCATTCAAAGAAAGAAGCTGAAATGAGTCCAGCCCCCAGAGTGAGTGCTATCACGAGAGCCAGTACCATTTGATCCTCCATTTCTGATCTAGGTAAATTTTATCACAAACAGTCAATAATATATGTTTTTAATTAGTATTATGTAAAAGTTATACATTAGGAAAACGTTTCTTTCTATCTTTTGTGTAGTAAAACCATGGTTTAGCGGGGCCCCCGTTCATAAAGTCGATGACAGCTAGGTAGGTATCTAGCACACAGGGGTCTTGGCGGGTTCCACTCTTTTTGCACATTTTTTGGTAGAGAGTGTAGGCATCGAGCTTCTTTAATTGCACTGGTGATGTTACACCCAGAAATAGAAAATCTCGCTCCATCGCCTTCCCTACGTTAGGGATATCGGTAAACTTTTTAACTTCAGCGGCTCGATTTACTTTTGCCATAATAATTTATATCGCTTTTTTAATAGCTTCATAGTGAGCTTTGGTAATCGGCATGATGGAGAGTCTATTCCCTTTCCTGACGAGAGGCAGGGTTTCAAATTTTGGATTTAGTTTTAATTCTGCGAGAGAAAGCAGTCGAGGAAACTTTGCTACAAACTGCACATCAAATGACAGCCAGCGTGGATTATCAGGTTTAGAACCCTTATCAAAATACTTACTGCTAGCCTTAAACTGTGACGGGTCGGGATAGGCACGCTCTACCACCTCCATCTCCCCCACTATGCCGATATCTTTAGTGCTCGAATGATAAAAGAACGCCCGGTCCCCAACATTCATACCATCCCGAATCATATTCCGTACCTGATAGTTACGAATCCCATCCCAAATGGACACGTTCTTTTTCTGCAAATCATCAATACTAAACTCATCAGGCTCACTCTTCATAATCCAGTAATTAGGTGTCTTTGCCATAATAACCCTCAGTATAGCAGATACAAAAAGAACCCCGTACGGGGTTCTTTTTGAGTTTCGTGGAGATATAGTTGTTTCTAAAATTTCTAGATACAAGGCGACCAGGAGAGAATTCGTGAGCCGTACTTTTTGTACGGTGAATGAATTCTCGACGCAGGCAACGCAGTAGGTAGGAATTTTTGGAATAACTACTAGATGTTTACGGCTAGCGTCTGTGCCCAACAAGGAGCCGACGCATTCCAAGGCTGTGTTCCCTGCTTCTCATAGAGATGTCGGGCATAGGCCATGTTGTCGTAAATATCATGAAGGTCTAGCCCGAGAGCAGCTGCAGTAGCCGCGTGATACCGTTTGTTAATTTGCATAACACCCGTATCCGCACTGTCTACCTTACCGCGGAGAACCGATCCGTCAGCAAGGGTATGCTGAAAAGTCGATTCACAACGAGCCACCTGGATCATGACTGGAATATCTTTGAAGTAGTTTCGAACAATTGCTTCAGTATTTACCAATACCGGTTTTGCTTTCGTTTCAGCCGTTACTACTTTACTCGAGTCAGTCACAATCTTTCCATACGCGGCACTCTGTGGGACTGCATAAGCGGTTGACACTGAGAGCGCAGCGAGGATTAGAGTGGATATAATAAGCCAATTGTCTTAAGTTATAAATACAAGCTGATACCTTGTAACCGCACTATCCTATCACGATTTTGCTGGTTTTAAGATAATAGCATATTTATCACCTTATGTCAATCAAATCGGCGCCTTATGGCCCGTGAATGCTTCAATAATATCTTTATTTAGAGCCCTATTTTTACCATATTGCCGGACACTAAAAATAATATTCTAATATAGAACACGGTGTGATTATGGTGTCGATACATTAGCGCGCTTGTAAACGACTCATCATCTCCAAATGGGAGCAAACGCTCTCTACGGGCACATTGGGAGGTCTATTCCCCTCCATCATGCGCCTATGGGCCGCTAACATATCGTCAAATTCTTGGCGTTCCTGCATTAATTCGCGTCGACCCATGGCCTTACCCTGCAACCACGGGAACACACCACAGACATGAAAGGAAAATTCACTGGTTGTCGTACCCAACAACCGCACCGTTGCTCCCGATAGTAATAAGGTGCGTTCTTTATCAGTCATTTCCCCGTCGGATATACGCCACAAGGCTCCGGTTGTATCTTTAAAGTTAATTACCTCGTTCTCCCCTCCTGATTCGGGAGTGTGAATTTCACCGAGTAGTCTACCCTTGGCAGGCATTTGCCACATTTTTCGTTCACTTTTTTCCATAGACATATACATGGATATTTGTTGCCCCAACGTACGATCAACTACATATCCCAACCCCAGTGCATGAAATAGAACCGAGCCGATGACAGTACACGCAAGACTACTACCGAGAATAACAAACGTCCCGTACCGATAGCCACGTTTGGTTTTTTTGACCTCAAACACCGTTAAGTACGCCATCAAGGAGAAAAGCACGAGCCATAAATACGGCATACTTTGTATGAGGAAGGTGACAAAATTTTCGTGAGTCGCTTCATAGAGGGCGTAGGTGGCGCTTAAGGCTACATACGCCGTCACCGATAAGGCGGCTGAACCAAAAATCACGGTACCGAGCCAAATTAGCCACAATATGCCTTCACCAACAAAGAACTGCCACCGAGGTGTGGGCGTAATCGCCTCTTGTTCAATACGTTCTAACACCCGTACCGCGGTACTGGGCTTTGTCTCGGATGCGTATGGAGGAATTAATGGTGTTGTCATGATGGTGGGGTTACGGAGAGTTTTGTGGGAGAAAGGAGTGATTCGAGCTTTTTCTTTCCGCGGGAGATGAGGGTACCGACAGTACCGATGGGTATTTTTAAAATATCGGAAATTTCATCATATTCTTTATATTCAAAAAAGCGAAGGATGATGGGGTCCCGGTACCTTGCTTCGAGAGTAGTCAGTGCCTGGTGAAGCAACTTGGCATCAATACTCGAATCAACCAGTTGTTCAGCGTTCGCCATGGTATCCGGGATAAATAAAAATAATTCGTCGATATCACCAGACATATGCCCCTCTGGTCGAACACTTTTTTTACGGTACCACGAGATAACTTCGTTGTGCGCAATCCGATAAATCCAGGAAGAAAATGAGAGATTTCGATCAAACCCATTGAGGTTTTTATAGACCTTAATAAAAATCTCCTGCAATAAATCTTGCCTATCTTCATGAACACTCACGCCAAGTCGTCTGATGTATCGTTGCAACTTCTCTTCAAAACGCTCAACAATCACTTCAAAGTAACTGCGATCATGCAGCGTTCGCGTAACGATTTCCTCGTCCGATAAATCAGTAATTATCTCGGGTGACAGCATATAGTATTACGTACTATACCATTATATTATTTCAGTTTTGCGTTGCCTATAAGGTGTAGTACCATAGAGCTATGAAATCATATATTTTTGGAGTTACGCTGTTACTAGGAGCCCTCATTGCACCGAGCGCCACCCACGCGTATAAGACGACCGGACAAACAGCTGTTGACCTTGGTAATGGCACTGCCCTGTTTACCGTATCGTATACCTTTGGTTTTTTAAACCGAGAAGTATATATGCCTATTATGGCGGACCGCAATAAAGACTTTGATGACAAGGGTACTGATGCTGGCTATAGTATTTTATTTAACGGTATGAACGAAGCCAAAGCCACCACTTCAATCTTAACGTCAAATACCGCCACCGCCAGTCTTAATTACACGGTATTACCAGGCAAATCAAAGGCCATTGTGGTATCAGATGCCGAAATTAAAGACGGTCGTTACTATTTACCTAAAGGTAAATCAGGCACCTTTACGATGGTAGCCCTGGTTGATTTAAGTAAGACCACCCAAAAAGATGACGTCTCCCTACTTATGACTTCCCTTCCCTTTACAATGATTGATAACAAAAAACGGATTGAAGCCCGACTCAATCCCACTGAACTGCAATACTATAAAACGCCTGAGGTTTCCCTCAAGAAATAAGAGTTTGGTAGTAGCAACGCAAGGACACAATCCTTGCGTTTGACATATATACTGGCTGTATCATTGCAAAATGATAATTTTGTGATATAATTTTTTTCTATGGAATTCCCGATGCGTGTAAACAAATATCTAGCTCACACTGGCATTGCGTCCCGTCGTGAAGCTGACCTACTCGTTGAAAAACGACAGGTTCTCATTAATGGCAAAAAAGCCGTTGCCGGCCAGCAAGTAGAAGCTACTGACGTCGTGACCATCAAAGGCGAAACCAAGGACAAACAGTATCTTGCTTACTATAAAGGTCGCGGGACTATCTCTCACTCACCAAACGAAAAAGAGGTTGATATTGTGATGCGTCTTGAACGTGACTTTGGTATTACCAATATGGCTCCGGTGGGACGGTTAGACAAAGCTTCTGAAGGACTCATTATTGTAACCAGTGATGGACGGATTACCGCTCCCCTCCTCTCTCCTGAATCAGGTGTTGAAAAGGAATACCAAGTAGAAGTAGACAAAAAAATCTCCACGTTATTTGTACACTTAATGCAAAATGGAGTTGATATTGAAGGCTACCAAACCAAGCCCACCATCGTAAAGCCTTCAACTAAAAACGAACATAAATTTAACATTACTCTCACTGAAGGAAAAAAACACCAAATCAGACGGATGTGTGCTGCGCTTGGGTACCAAGTAAAAAACCTCAAACGGGTGCGCATAGCTAATATTGAACTAAAAAATATTAAACCCAATCAGTACCGGAAAATTACCGGACCAGAACTGAAAGATTTTTTAACCCTCCTTAACCTACAATAAAAAAACGCGCGAACTTTAGTTCGCGCGTTTTTGTAAAGTGAATCCCTACAGAGTTACTCGTGAGTGAATTGTTGTTTTGTATGGGTTTCCAATGTTTGATTGCAAGAACAAAGGAAAGGCCGCTTTTTTGCATGGTGAGCAAAAAGCGGCCTGGCTTCATCCGTAGATTTTCATCAACTCTTCTTCTACATCGACTGGGGCTGGCTTTATACTTTCAAGCCGTTTGATCTCACCCTCAATCAGTTTGCAAATTGCTGGCGTAACCCCGACCGCAATCAAGGCAACGCTTTGGCCATCCGCGGAACGCTTATTGAATCGCATCAGAACTTTTTCTTTCTCCAAACGATTCACCATACGTTCAATAAAGCGGTTAATCACGGGTGACTGACCCACCGCAAATTGGGCGTAGACTACTTTGTCGTTCGGCTGGATTCGAACAAGCGCGTCAACGATATTTTCATTTTGTATCGACTTCTTGTAGGTACTTACCTTTTCTACTTCGTTGAGTTGGTCAGAACGAGGCGTATCGACAACATGAGCTGAATTATTCGACTCCATGTGGGTACTTCCTATATTTGAGTTCGTTTCTTTCGCTACCGTACTACACATAGTAATACTTGTAAACCCCAATAAAAGTTACGGTAGTTATATTGGAAAATAAAAAAACAACCCCAGGTGGGGTCGTTTTTTTAATCGTTAACTTCCTCTCTTTCGGTCGCCTTCTTTCAATTTTGCTTTTCGGAGGCGCACAGATTGTGGAGTAACTTCGAGGTATTCGTCGTCAGCCATGATTTCGAGTCCAATTTCGATAGACACAATGCGTGGGTTTACCAGGTTAATCGCTTCGTCGGTTCCTGATGAACGCATGTTCGTGAGCTGTTTACCTTTGGTTGGGTTTACGGTCATTTCCTCACCTTTACTGGTATTTCCGATAACCATTCCTTCATACACTTCAGTTCCCGCAGTAATGTAGAGCTGGCCGCGGTCTTGCAGTCCATAGAGCGCAAATCCAAGCGCTTTACCTTGCACCATTGAGATCATTGATCCCACTTGGCGCTTCTTAATTTCACCAGCATACGGGCGGAACCCAAGTACTCGTGACGCTAGGATTCCGTCACCTTTAGTATCAACCACAAATTGGTTCTTGTATCCAAGGAGTCCTCGCGTTGGTCCTTCCAGCATGATACGCACTTGGTTTTCATGCATAATCATATTGGTCATTGTAAACGCACGGGTTCCCAATCGTTCAATTACGGCCCCCTGGAATTCTGATGGAATATCAACCGTCACTTCTTCAAACGGTTCAGATTTTACGCCATCAATTTCCTTGATAATTACCTGTGGTTGAGACACAGCAAGTTCATACCCTTCACGACGCATGTTTTCGAGCAGAATCGCGATGTGCATTTCTCCACGACCACGTACTTCAAAACTATCTCCTTGATCAAAGTTTACTTGGAGTCCTACGTTTACTTGGAGTTCTTTTTCAAGTCGTTCCTTGATTTGACGACTCGTCACGTACTTCCCTTCACGGCCTGCAAACGGAGAACTGTTAGGCATAAACTGGAGCGCAATAGTTGGTTCGTCTACCTTGATAGCCGGCAACGGTACGGCAGCATCGGAATCAGTTAACGTGTCTCCAATATTAATATCTTCAAAACCGGCAATCATCACAATGTCTCCAGCAAATACTTCTGGTGACTCAACTTTAGAAATTCCTTTAAAGGTATTAAGTTTAACGACCTTACCTTTGCGGTTGTCTTGTCCTTCATGCTTCACAATCAATTGTTGGTTAGCTTTCACTGAACCTTCATACACACGAGCTACCGCGAGCCGTCCGAGGAAGTTGTCATACCCGAGGTTAAATACTTGTGCGCGTAATGCTTCACCAGGAACAAACGCTCGAGCTGGAGGTACGAGCTCCAAAATTACATCAAGCAGTGGTGAAAGGTCTACCATTTCATCGTTTACATTTCGTTTGGCTTTTCCTTCACGACCAATAGCGTACACAGTAGTGAAATCACATTGTTCGTCGTTAGCACCAAGTTCAAGGAAGAGTTCAAGTACTTGTTCTTCAGCTCGAGGAATGTCAGCCGCTGGCTTGTCGATTTTATTTAACACTACAATTGGCTTAAGACCAAGTTCAAGGGACTTCTTGAGCACAAAGCGCGTCTGAGGCATTGGACCTTCTTGCGCGTCTACAACCAATAACACACAGTCAATTGATCGCAATACACGTTCTACCTCAGAACCAAAGTCGGCGTGACCCGGGGTATCCACAATATTGATTTTTGTATCCTTGTACTCAATTGAAGTATTTTTCGCGTAAATAGTAATTCCCCGCTCTTGTTCAAGCGCGTTACTATCCATTGAAGCGTCTTTTTCACGAGCGCCTGTTTGCTCCATCAGAGCATCAGTGAGAGTGGTTTTTCCATGGTCTACGTGAGCGATAATAGCAATATTGCGGATTTCTTTTGACATAATAAAATGATAATTAAACGTTTCGCCCTTATAAAACAGAGAAAGGCGCGCGATAAAGTGGGCGCGCCCGAAAACCCAAATACAATACCGTTTTTTGCCTGTTTTGTCTAGTATATGTCGGAGGTTGATTTACCTCTCTTTCCTTTAGCTACTTAGATAAATGACCATAGAGAATGGGCCACGTTTTGACGTGACCCATTATTTGGCAACCTTCAGTGTAATGGAATAAACTGAATCCAAATGATACTCATAATCCCTAACGCCACAAAAGACGACTTAAGCCACTCAGCAAACGGTTGAAGTCGCTTGTAGTCAAACATCATACCAATAAGCAAACATGTGAAGGCCAAGAACCCAAACACAATTACTCCTGGCATGGTCACCGTAAGTGGTCGTCCAGACAAGGTAAGGGTTGAAACCAAAAAGTCTAACGCAACATAGCCACAATAAGCAGCCAGTACGTACCCCAAAAGCGCCCCACCCACTCGTGCAATCAGCATAGTACTTTCCCTTCCCTTACATACATTCTGTCCCGCCACTATAGTATGCCTTTACTTCTATAATGCAACTACACATTTCTAGATTAAGAGAAATACCGTTAATTTCATATAAGTTTGGAAGTTGCAAAGAATCTAAGAGATTTGCACCTTGAGTCGTAATTTTTCTGCTCGTGATAATTTACGAATAGCCGCTTCTTTAATTTGCGCTTCGCTACGATTAGTGGCTTTTTCAGAATAGACTAAGGTGACAGGCCGGTGAGCTTTGGTATATTTCGCCCCCTTACCTTTCGCCCCCTCCCCATTATGTTCCTTTACGCGCCGTTCTAAATCAGTAGTCACTCCCGTATACAGCGAACCATCGTTACACTGAAGTACATACACAAACCAAAATGATGCTTGAGCTACTTCTGCCATACGTTTTCTTCTAAATAGGACTCTAAAGACTGATCGGCAAATTGCGGAAAAAAATACCAAATAAATCCGACCGCAGCGATAATTATGACAATGAGTTTAAGCATGATGTTTTTGTGAACGTCTCCAGTACCAGATACTAAAAATTATTCCTACTAGCAGTACAAATCCTAACGGATAATATACATAGGGTGAACTCACCATCCGAAACATACTTAACCCATAAAAACGGTACACAAGTTTTATATCCGACAATGAAGCAAAATATCCGTTAGCATCTTTTTGATTACCAATCACAAGCAAATACTTACCCTGATTATTAGGATTGCTCACCTCAATGCGGTAGGTTCCCGCTTCTACCGGTTCACTAAAATATGGCCCAGCCTGGTAGACCAGTCCCGAATCTGGATCGGTCATTACCGCCCAGGTAGCATCGGTGGCATTTAGACGAGCCACTTCTTCAACGCCTCGAATTTCTTTTTGTCGGATAATAATTCCCCCGAGTTGTGGCAGGCTGGTACCTGAAGTATTAGGTACCGCTCTAATTTCGGCAGTGAGTGTAAAAGGAGTTTCTGAAACAATTTCAAACATCTCGGGCGCGTCAGTGAGCTCCCCCAAGAGTAATTGTTCTATTTCAGGATTTTGAATGGTAATGACTTCGTATTGAGTCGGCACCGTTTCTTCTATCGCTTCAAAAGCATAGACAGACGGAACAAATAAAACACAAACTAAGAGAGCGACCCAATGATATACACGCATGATGTATATTGTAGCAAATTGTATACACAAACGCGCCCAAGCTATGGGCGCGTGTTTGTGTCTATGTGGCAGAGTGCGAAAGTTCGCATCGTCCATTATTGAAGTTCTCGTCCGTCCTTCAAGAACTTAGGTACTTCACCCTTGGATGGCTTAACGATTCCAGCTTCCTCCATTATAGCCTCCATGGCGTCCCTATCATTGGCTTGGCGTGCGACATTAAAAGCTTGAATTTGTGCTTCGGTAAGCTCTTCCCGTAAGGGTGCTTCACCGTGTCTATGTTTGTGTTGTCCCTCTGACATCATCCCCCGCCCACCTGCATGCTTGCCGTGATGTGATTCTGGCAAGCCAAGTTCTGTAAAGATGACTTTGGCTCCAGCCTTATCCCCTGAATCAAGGAGGTTGTGTGCTTCAATAAAAGCGGCAAAATCCTCTTCGGTAGTAATCAGGTCTGCTAAAGGCGAATCTTTTATGGCAAGGGTAAAGGCAGTAAAATCATTTGCAGCTACGGCAGCGAGAATAGCCTCGTGTTCCGCTTTGCGTTCATCATGCATGGCGGAGCGTACTTTCTCAATGGCTGCTTCATCTATTCCGGCTTCGACCAATACATCACGCGCACCAGTTACGTCACCTTCCTCTCGTAATTCACGAGCGATGACAAACGCGGCTTGCTGTTCTTCACTGAGTCCAGCGGTTATAAGTGCATTACTGCTAAACGCTTGTGCTCCCGTAGCGGTCAATGCCAGCGCAGCAATGGCAATAAGCAATGATTTGGAATTCATAATTAATTTCAAGTTAGGCAAACAATGGTATTTGGTGAATAATTCATAAGTTTTCCAGGATTAAAAAAATAAGAACAAAGAATGTACATTCTTTGTTCTTATTACTACGCTCCTACTTTCAAGTTATTTCGTTTACTCTAACGTTGCAAAGTAATTCCAGAGTTTGTCTAGAGCTAGCGCCATAGCCCCGTCTGATTTAAGGTTAGTAGTACAGGTATCAAGGGTGTAACTCACTCCCTCTACCGTCACGGTATACGCGTAATCTCGACCATCTACATATGACATACAATCACCACGCGTCACAATCGTAGACGCAATTCCGAGATTTTCTTCGGTCATTATCTTTTTAACATCGTTTAACAGGGTTCTTGGGACCACCCCTTCTTTCACATCAGCTGTTTCCCCTTCATTTGTGTATGGCAGATATCGAAATGAACCATTTTCAAGTACCTGAAATGATGGTGCTGTTCCGCCCATACGATCTCCACCATATTGACTCCCCTCAATCACAAAATCTTCATACACTTCTTCGGTCTGTCCCGTCAATTCTTCAAACTGCGGCGCAAAAGCCGTCATGTATAAATAAAACCCCGCACACACTGCCACCACAAAGGTAACAATCATTATTAAAAAATCCTGCCTCGTCATATCGCGATTAACCGCGTGATGTCCACTCATATACCAATTAGCATACCATCCCTTTAATCCACTGTACATTTAGGGTATGATACCAACGCTAAACCAACTGGAGAGGTGGCAGAGCGGTTGATTGTACTACCTTGGAAAGGTAGCATCGGGGCAACCCGATCGGGGGTTCGAATCCCCCTCTCTCCGCAAATACCAAAACCGAAACAAAGCCTAAGCTTTGTTTCGGTTTTGTTGTATTTTGCGCGAGAGAGGGTGATTCGAAGCTGTTGCCAGCTAGATTATGAGCTTGCGAAATATTCTAGCGACAACGGGTACTGGTCATGTAATGACCGAATCCCCCCCTCCACCAAATAATTAAACATTCATAATAACTATGCGTGATATATTAGATATATATGAATAATTTACAAGAGTTAAAGATTAATACCCGAATAGTTATTGCATTTTTGTGGACGTCGATGTTGTTTATTTTTGCTTATGTCGACATATTTGGATTTTTTCGAGCTGATGTTTTAGAAGATGCCTTAGCGGGAAAAGTGTTTATTTTTGAAGCTAACCAAGTATTTTTTCTTCTCACGACAATGTACGTCGTAATTCCAAGCTTGATGGTATTTCTCACTATAGTACTTAAAGCGCACATTGCTAAGATAACAAATATAATTTTTGCTCTCATATATATACTCACCATATTAGGGGCAATGGCTGAAGAGACTTGGTGGTATTTTCTTTTAGGCAGCGCTCTAGAAATTATTCTCCTCATAACAATAATTATATATGCCTGGAAATGGCCTCGGGTTGAATCTCTCACTCAATAAATACATATGAATACATCTACCATACAAGAGACACGGTTTGTAGGTTTTGTGGCGCTCGCCTACGCTACGTCAATGATTACTCAGAACACGATATTTGCCATTACGGCAGCGCCTGACTATAGTGCTCCCCTTGCTAGAGTGCTAACGTACCACGCCGAGAACCAAAGTGCCTTGGCAATTACTTCCGGTCTTGAAGCGCTTAATATGGTACTCCTCTTATTATTCATTACCTCACTACACGGACTAGTACAACGCCAAGGCAGCGCTGGGGCGAACTGGTCTCGGTTTGCAGTTGCCAGTGGCGCTACCCTCTCTTCGTTATTTGCTTTCACTATAGCAACTCATATTGCGGTCACGGTCGCGGCCAAAAGTCTCACCGAATCAAACTCCGCTTTTGAACTCATGTGGCAGTTCCATGCCGCAGCTTTTGCACTTTCTTTACCGGCTCTCGGAGCAACTCTTATTGGACTAGCACTCGCTACCCACGCGAGCGAACTCACTCGACCATGGCAAAGGTTACTAGGCATTACAGGCGGTAGCCTTTGCATTGTGGCCGGATTAGGAAATCTCACCATCGCTGATGGGTCGCCATTTATATTCGTAGGTGTGTTAGGTGGCGCTATGTGGCTGATTTGGGTTATTAGTACCAGCCTAAGACTCATTCGTGGATAGTGATCTAAGTAAACTACTCTGTAAACGTAAAGCTTTCAATTGCATCCATAAAGTCTTTAGAATAGGAATAGCCATCGGGGGTTTCCATATTTTCTCGCGTACCCATTAACACATAAATTTTATCTTCACGTTGAATGGCCCGGGTTTCGCCGGCGTATAATCCATCCCAGACACACCCAACACCAGCTTCACCAACCACCATCATCGGAGCCACACTCCCGACCTGACAATTGGTGCGTACACTGTTAGTTACGAGCCAACTTGGTAGATTGGTGTCCAACGGGGCTGCATACACGGAGACATTGATTGATGGCGGTCCGTCGTAGGCATTCCCTTCAGCGGCTGCCTTTACTGATTCATTGTAGTCATCAGAACGAACTAACGTCACGCCAAACAAAGTCCCCTGTTCGGTATTTTGTTCGGTGTTATTCTCAAACACTGAATATCCATACGGCTTGATGCGATATTTGAAACCAAAGTCATGATCATCGTTTACAAACTGCGCAATCTGAGCTGGCGCTGATTGAGTTGGTGCGGTTTCAGGCAAAACGGTAGTATCTCCCGGCATGACTTCAGTTACCTCTTCCGGTTGTTGAGTAACAGTATTGTTTATGTAAAAATAACCCCCGATAAAAATGAGAAAGAGTACGCCAATCAATATTGTTTTCATAGGTATAGTATAGCAAAATTAATAGCTATAACCGAACTAGACAGGAGTCTCTAAAATGACTTCTTTTGGCATACCCTTGCGGACATACTCGCGTTCCACCCAATCCCATACTTTTCCCGCCACATTTACCGGAGTCCCTAACAGTGGATCATGATGGAGGTTAATAAACGGTACAGAGTTACATTCAATAATGCCCCACCTCACGGTAGCGGGATCAGCTTCAACGCTTGTAGTAATAAAATCAAAACCAACCAAAGGATCACCAACCGCCACCGCGGCTCGCTCTAGTTCAAGCACTAATGCTGGATGCGTTACATCGGTCACTTCGGCACTTGATCCCCCATAGCTTAAGCCAATTTTTTCGATTAAGTCGATTGTGATTCCGTTCTCTAATACAGAATCTAGCGTGTACCCTTGAAGTCGTAAAAACTCATGATGTTTATCAGTCAGTCGAACTAAACCAACGCGGTCAGGTTTTGTAGCATTTTTTCGTTCAATTAAAGTAGCGATAGTCGAAACACCATCACCGGTAATTCGGGGCGGATCTCCCCCCAGCACGCCTGTCAACTTCCCCTCGACACAGGTGGCGCGGTACACACTCCCTACGTAGTGCTCTTCGATGATAACTTGCACACAGAGCTGTTTGGCACGTGTAAAGGCCATTCTAAAGTCTTCCAGTGTAGAAATATTAGTAGTGGTGTGTCTTCCACGCGAACCAAATCTTGGTTTAATGATGACCGGTTTTTCTAAAGTGGAAAATAATTTTTTAGCCTGACTCCAGGTAGTCACAGCAGCTCCATTAGGAACCGGGACTGAATGTTTTTGTAAACATCGTTTCATCTGGGCTTTATCATCAAGCCATGATGAGGTCATCGCGTTTACTCGCGACAGTCGGGGTACCCCTTCGAAAATAAGTGCTTGCCCGGTAGGAAATGTTACGCGGTACGAATCGTGAATTTTACCAAACATATACAACACTTCTGTTTTGTACCCTCGAGCATTAGCTTCATCAATTAAGACCTTACCCCGATCAGAATCCAAATCAGATGGCACTGGCGCAAAGTACATAAACCCAAACCGAGTGCCTAGGGCCAAAAAACCTAAAAAGAGTTTATCTATCCCCCACAAAATTATCGCACCCAGCCAGGTTTTTAAAAACCATTGTCCTAAGGGGTCAAGCGTCAAAAATAACCATGAATCCATTTTGGACATGGAATGTGACGTGGGGTTATTGCCACAGTACAAACACTGATCTTTGGCAGGGCTGGAAGTTGGATTACTCATACACTCTCTACAGTTGGGTTGGTGGATTCTTTAGACATTGCGCAAGCTCAGTCGTTTGGGTCCATCCACATTTTCCGGTAGTTTGCCGTTCACAGGTGGCAGTTCTATAACACGCGTACTCGGCTCTAAATTCACACGTGGTAACCATACCGTCCATGTCACTCGCTTCTCCACACAACTGCGCACTACAGCCTCCTACCTTACACGCTCCGGTAGTGGTCGTGGTTTCACTTGCTACCTTTAGGTAAAACGCTTCGTTTCCTAAGAGCGTAAAATTGCCATCCGTATCTTTCCCGGCATAGACAGTCACTGTCTTTCCAATATGGGTTTCTAAATCACCAATACTCTCGGCGCCAATGATACGGCCAACCGGTCCTTGGTAACGACCAATAAGCAAAATTACTTTTTGGCCCGCAACCGTAGCGAAACACACACCATCACTAAAGCACCCCGTGTCTACCGCGCTTAATGTTCCAGTAATAGCTTCGGGTATTTCTTGTGCTGGGGTTGGTACTGTTGGTGTTTCCGTATCAGGCGACGTTGTAGCAATCGGAGTACTCATACTGGGAATAGTCACCATAGTCTCACCATTAATAGTATGGAGCGCATGGATTTCATTTTTTAAATACAACGTAGCCCCCGCACCAATGACAGTAACGAGGAGTATCATCAACAAAGAACGTAGGTTGGGCATATAAGTGTATTATTTTTAAAGATCCATCCCTCTGAGCAATCTAATTCTTTCTGCTGCCGGCGGATGAGTTTGGAATAATGCACCAAGTTTTTGTCCAATTGAACGTTGCTGTTTTCCGTACGGATCAGAAATAAATAAGTGAGCAGTCGCATGGCTCGCTGATTTCATTTGCCCACCATAACCAGAAATTTTCTCCAAGGCTGAAGCCAATCCTTCTGGGTATCGGGTTAGTAACGCTCCGGTAGCGTCAGCCAGGTACTCACGACGACGTGAGATAGCCATTTGCATTAACTGAGCTGCAATCGGAGCTAAGATGATTCCTACAATACCTAAGATTAAAAATAATACACCCGCTTTATTATCTCTATCGCCACCACCAAACATAAGCGCACGTGAAAAGAAGTCGGCAATGATAGCTACAAACCCAGCTAGTACCACAGCCACCGTCATCACCAACATATCGCGATTACCAATGTGTGCCATTTCGTGTGCTACCACTCCTTCAAGCTCGTTTCTATCAAGAATAGACAGTAATCCCGTAGTTACCGCCACTACCGCATGTTCAGGGTTACGACCGGTCGCAAAAGCGTTTGGTGCCGGATCATTAACGATATACACCTTAGGCATCGGCAATCCGGCGGTAATTGCGAGGTTTTCGACAATATTATAGAGCTCAGGAGCGTCTTGCTTCAAGACTGGTTTGGCATTGGTCATACGCAATACTAGCTTGTCTGAAAACCAATAACTCCCCACATTCATAATCAAAGCAAACGCTACTCCAATATAAAGTATTGCTGGGTTTCCAAGGTAAAAAGCAACGGCATAAGAAATAGCAATAACCATCACCAAAAAACTGGTCATAAGTAGCCACGTCTTGCGAATATTACTCCCCTGCTGCGTATAAATTGTTTGTGCCATAGATTTGCATTATACAATAAAATTCTAAGGCGCAACAGTGTATACTCGACCTACAATTTTTTTGGATATTTTTGATTCACATAGTGAAAGGTAAATTCATGGAGAAGCCAGCCGCACATTTCTTTTAATTTTCCCGTATAAATAACTGGGCAACGTAATACAGGTTGAATGTCTATATTACTTTCTTTTAGGCGTGCTAAGTGATCTTTCATTACATGACGATATCGATCCATAAATTGCTCCTTTGGTCGGAGGCATGGTCCAGTATCTGACTGGTAAATTTCAAAAATATTTGTTTTAAAACTTCGCGACGTATCGTCAGTGTCAGGTGTAGCGGTACCCTCAAGGGCAGCGAATAACGAAACGCCCGTTTGTCTATTATTCATCATTAATTGTTCCATCATTTTTTGAAAGGAACTATCAGATAATACGTGTATATATTCATCACGTGACGGCTCACGTTTAATAGTTTCAAAAAATTTCTCTTCAGCAACTTTAGCCAGGCGTGTGTAAATAGAAATTAAATCTATAAAACTTGGCGCACCAAGATTAGTGATGTCTTTATTTGCAAACTGGACCATAAAATACCGTGCCACCAATGTTTCGTCAGTCGTCCATTCTTCTTTAGGTTTAGCA
This sequence comes from Patescibacteria group bacterium, assembly GCA_040386275.1. Taxonomy (GTDB): domain Bacteria; phylum Patescibacteriota; class Minisyncoccia; order Phycocordibacterales; family UBA918; genus OLB19. The sequence continues at coordinate 110,801 of JAZKFU010000008.1, read as the reverse complement.
AATATTATTTTTGCCTCTTCTAACAAAGTTTCTTTTGTTGTCTGAGCTAACGTGATATATGTGTCTGCAAAATCTTTCCAGAAAGTTTCGGTAAGGGGAATACGTACTGAATCATTATTGGAATATGTCGTTTCGCGACCTTTTAAATCATCCCACATTTTTTCAATTATTAATCCAGAAAAGGCATAGGATTCAGCAGCGAGCAATTCTTTATTTATCTCACCAGTTTCGTCCCGAAACATAGAATCATCAACAGCTGCTTCAGGTGTTATACCTTCAGTTAAAACTTGTCGACGACGCTCAAGCGGTCGTCTATCAAACCCATTACCACCTAAATTAGCAAATCCCCGCATATCAATAATTATAAACCATTAGAGGAGTAAAAAAGTGAATTTAAATTAATCAAGCCCGACTACTCGTAAAACTTTCAAAAATGAGTTAAGTTCAAGGCGCGCAAGGAAAATATTACGAGCCGTATGTCTATACGGTGAGTGATATTTTACCGCAGGGCAACGCAGAAATTAGCCATTTTTGGAAGTTTTACCAGCTGCCGCCTCCGCCACCTCCACCGCCCCCTCCACTACTCCCCCCACCACTACTCCCACTCACGCCAGAACTGGCGCTAAACGCTGTGGAGAAATTATTAAATTCACTGGTGAACGCTGAGGCTGAAAATGCATTCATGGAGCTTCCGGTAAACCATTCTGGTTGCGGGATTGTGATACCTTCGAACACTTTAGCCCACTTCTCTTCCACCCCTAACGCAACGGCATACGGGAGGTATTGCATAAATAACTCGGGGCTTTTTTCGGGAGCGTTATGAAAATCAAATCGTTGTTTATCGGTAACTGATAAAAATAATTTGAAGCCATCAAGATGATTCTTGGCTTCAAATCCCGTAGTGGTACGTCGCGATACAAACAGAACAATAGCGCCGCAGATTATAGTGAAAAGTACGACAAACATAACAACAAAGACTCCATTTGGTACAAACAATAGTCCGCCAAAGAGCACTATCATGAGTATAAACATAGTAAGGGTTACTTTTTTAATATTGTTAGCAGATTTAGTATAAAAGCCCTTCTCTATAAGATCAGCTTCAATATCACGATGCAAATGTAAAATCTTTTCAGCATTTTTTGGGGCTTCTTTTTTTAAACTATCGAGCGACACAATCGTACCAACCGGTGCATCGGCTTTAAAAAATAATTCACTTACAGACGTTAAAAATTTTGTTGGTATTTCACTAATTGGTCGGCGCAACATAATTTCATAATCAGTATCTTTAAAAACATACAATACTGATTTTGAAATATGCGTAATTTTAATAAACCCTTGCTGTGCCAAATATAAAACTCCAGCAGTAATATCTTGGGGGTTAAGCTGATTGTCCGCTAAATACCCTGTATGCATAGGTAGAAAATCTTTATATGGTTCGTACTGTGCAATTACAGGTTTCGGAGTGTACGCACTACGCCTAAAGCGATACAGGGCAATTATCATTCCGACACACCACAGGACTGCCATGATTGCACCAAACAGTATCCACGTCACCTGTTCATTTGCAACCACTGTAATTGCAGCAGCATCAAGTTCGGTTGCTATCGTTAACCCTTCTCCTGGCTCTAGTGCATTAGCGGTAAACGTAATTCGTGAATCATTTTTAATGGCATTGGTGCACGAAGTTGTATTACCGTACGCCCCTTGGTAACAGGCGTACTTTGTACCAAAATTGTTTGAGTTAACCGAAGCACTTGCGAGCGATATAGGGACTTCCCAATCATTACCGGTAACATTGTAGTAAAATTCGGCACCACTTGAACCATAGGACAACGCTCCATACAGAACATATGAAAGCACGTAGGTAGCAACGCCGCTTATCGTTTCATTTGCGTTACCAATTTTAATTTCAGTACTACCAAAATCATTGGTAAGTTCATAGGGCTCGTCTTGCCCATCACGAGTAACTGACTGAACGTCAATATCGATGTATCTTTTTTTGTACCAGACACTCGCTGGTTGCGGATGTGTGTTTATAATCGTTCGAAAAATACCGTGACGTTCCTCACCTTGAAAATCATAGACGATGGTTTCTTGCACCGTTACTTCCCCATTTGGGTTTACCGTATAACTCGCGTCAAAAGTAGAAATAATTTCAGCCTGCACCAGACTAGCCTGCATACCAAAGAGCAGGAGTGCACAAAAAGAAATTAAGCCAAGATTTTTCATTTTACTCCTTGTGGAGTTTCATTACTTTTATAGTCGGAGTCTTCGGACCACTCTAAAAAATGCTGATTTTTAAATAGACCTTTTTTGGCAACATTTTCCGTCATCGCAACGCGTAAATCAGCTTCGGTTATTTCTAGTTTTGCAGTGAGCGCATCGAGCACAACCATTAAATCCGCATATTCGTTGAGGAATTCTTGGCGGGTGCGGACGTGAGCTAAGGCGCTTGCTTCTTCCACCACTTTTTTAAACAGCTCTTGCTCAAACTCATTATCATCGGTAATAACCCGGACTGAACAGGCTTCGCCTTTTTTCTCAATTTTATCTTTGATAGTGTCTCGCACTAATTTGTTGTAGTACACTTTTTTCATATTAGACAAGAGTGTTTTGAGTAACTACTGGGGCAGTTGCAGTAAAAGTAGGCATCACAGTAGTATGGTTTTTAACCAACATACTTTCCAGGAGCTCTTTATTAAAGTTTGATGGTACAACATTTTCTGCCGCGTAAATATAGAGCAACGTCTTAAGAATTCCCTCTAAGGCGGAGTGTACTAAAGTCGCTACAATTAACCATACAATCACTCCAATAATGGAAAGAATAAGAAGCACACTATTAAGAGTTGACCCTGCATAAATTAATAGGCCGATAAACGAAGCAAATACCAAAAGATGCGCTACCATAAATACCAACCCTAAGGTAACGTTTGCAACTAAGGTTTCGCCCCACGTTTTCTTAAACAATTGTGCAGAAGTTGGAATCGCTGAAAACGCAGTCTTTTTATCTAGCACCATAATTGGTATTACAAAGAATGTTAGAATGGCCCAAGCAGCCCCCAGTAATGAAGTCACTATCTTCCCCACTAAGGCCGAGCGTTCAGAAATACTACGCAATATCATCCCCACAGTACTCGTGATTAGTGACCAGATAAATAATGGAACGATGTTACTAAAAGCACGACTAATACCATCCCCCAAACTCGCATTACCGCCATGGGCACGCACGTACACTATATGGACGGTAATAGCCTGGGCTAACGCCAGCGAGAACGCTGCAATGACATACGTTCCAAACAAATATATATACTCACTCGTTTGCATGGCGATATCTGCCTGCATAAAATCAGTTACGGAACCCCCTACAAGCGTCACCAGTGTAGTCCAGAGACCAAACAACACTAACGAAAAGAGTAACGACAATATTGGCACTAACAGTAATTCCTTATCAGCGCGCAAAAAGCGCCATGATTCTTTAAATAACAAAAAACTGGCACGAAGTCGACCAATTTTTTGTCCCCCAATCATAATAGGAGTTTTCATATATTGTTTAGAAAGCTACTTTTACCGGCTCACGTTCCGCACTGTTTTCTTGAAGTTCAAAGAAGTTTTCTTCTTGGAATTTAAACATACTGCCAATGATATTTCCTGGGAAAGATTGCAAACCAATCTTGAGGTCGCGCACATTACCGTTATAGAAGCGACGCGCGGCTTGAATTTTATTTTCGGTATCAGAGAGTTCTGTTTGAAGCTGTGCGAAGTTCTGATTAGCTTTAAGATCAGGATAGGCTTCAGCGATCGCCATCAACTTCCCGAGAGAGGCACCAAGAGCCGATTCTGCGCCTGCCATCGCGGTAATTTGTTCAGCCGTGATACCACTCGCGTCCACGTGCATTTGCGTGGCTTTGGCTCGAGCACTGGTTACTTCATCCAATACAGCGCGCTCGTGAGCAGCGTAGCCTTTAACCGTTTCAATCAAATTGGGAATCAAATCATAACGACGCTTTAACTGCACATCAATGTCGGCCCACGCTTCTTTGGTGCGTTGAGTTAACTTTACAAAGTTGTTGTATGTGAACACACAATACAAAACGAATACTGCAATTGCTCCTAAAATAATCCAAGTCATACCTAAATAATTACCTCAATAGTAATGGCAAAATTATATCATGTTTACAGTATATTGACACAGCCATAAACACTGGCATACTGTTTCCCAGAAAAGCACATACGGGAGTGACAGAATGGACCAACTGGTGAGCATTTTTAAAGAAACGGACAGATTGCTTGTTACTTTCAAAATTGAACCGCGACTTGTTCGACCGTTACCCCTAAAAGCAAATGTTCCCAGCAAGTCTCATTATACCTATACGCCTGAACTGCTTACGTGTGAACATATTTCCCTAGAGGAGCTTCCGGTCGCCCTACCTCAGGCAAATATGATTCTAACCCAGGCGTATAGAAAAGTTCTTGACGGTAATGACCTTTGTGTCCACGCAACATTTAACTGGATCTACTGCTTTGATCCTCAAGTATTGCCTGGTGACCCGCACCTAAAGAAAGTCACCCAACTTTTTAACCAGTTGTGCGCAATGCGGAAATACACCTTTAGAGTGTATCGTGGTAGACACCCAAGAAACCTCCGTTTCTACTGTAACTGAATTCACGCACATAAAAATTCCACGGACCTTCACGGTCCGTGTTTTATATACATATTTTTGTTGACACCATTTTTAGCACTGGCATACTGCACTACAGAAAAAGAATGATCTTTGAGAGGGACTCTGATGCTCATACACGCCCCCACCCTAATCGCTACTAAATGGCTCCAGTTTGACTTTCACCTGGATAGCAGAGATACACACCCGCCCGTTCAAATTATTTTTTGTAGTGGCCTAACATTATTTGTTGAGACAAAAATTTTATTAGTATGTGGTCGTTTAGTACCACTATCTAAACGCGAAACTGTAATAATGAGAGTGTTAATGGAATCACCAGGAATTGTCATAAGTCGTGATACATTTTTGGATGCTTTGTGTGACAAAGAGACAGAATTTTTCGACAGAATCATTGATACGTACATTAGAAGAATTCGTAGAAAAATGTTCCCTACGCTACCCCAATTTAGTTGTGTGATAATTCAGGGCATGTATAGCCTGGGCTATCGACTGAATGTAGGACCTGTGCTTTCAAAGCCGGAACAATTGCTCAGTCAACAAACCCGAAAAACAGCATTGCAAAAGGAATTAGTTACCTATAATAAATCCTTACGTAAAACGTAGACTCAACAACGCGAACCCTACAGGTTCGCGTCTTTTTACATATACACAAAAAGAGCCCCAAGGCTCTTTATGTTTGGAATGATTAAATTGCTGTAGATGCAAGGCGCGCAGTACAAATTTTCGTGAGCCGTACTTTTCGTACGGTGAACAAAATTTTTATTGCAGTAACGCAGCAGATGCAGTAATTTTAGCGTTCCGACTTAGTACATACCTCCACCCATCTGACTCATATCCGGCATCTGCACTTTCTCAGGTTCAGGTTCATCGGCTATCGCACACTCTGAAGTTAAGAGAATAGCGGCCGCTGATACTGCGTGTTGCACCGCTGCTCGCTCTACTTTAACAGGGTCAATAATTCCGGCCTTGATCATGTCGTCAACCATTATTCCCTTGGCAGCATCGTACCCGGCGTTTCCTCCGGCTGATTTTACTTTATCAACAACCACTGCTCCATCAATCATTCCGGTATTGTCTGCAATCTGACGTAGTGGAACAGTGAGCGCTTTAAGAACAATGTTGTACCCCACCAACTCTTCGTTACTGAGATCTGTTTTTTTAAGCATCGCTTTTTCAACTACGGCTGAAGCGAGCGCAAGACTCGTTCCTCCTCCAGGCACAATACCTTCTTCAATCGCTGCTCGAGTTGCATTCACCGCATCTTCGATTTTTAGTTTGAGGTATTTCATTTCTGTTTCAGTGGCTGCGCCCACTCGGATGACAGCTACTCCACCAGTTAATTTTGCAATACGCTCTTCCACTTTTTCTTTATCAAATTTGGAAGTCATCGCTTCCATTTGTGCCTTAAGGGCTAGTACTCGATTATCAATTGATTCTTTGGTTCCAGCTCCGCCAACAATCACGGTATTGTCTTTAGTAGCCACCACTCGATCAGCGCGCCCAAGGTCAGCAAGTTCAACTGTTTCCAATTTAAGTCCTACGTCTTCGGTAATAAGTTGTCCGCCTGTGGTCACCGCAATATCTGCTAATACTTCTTTTTTACGATCACCATACCCAGGAGCTTTTACAGCCAAAACTGAAAATCCACCTTTGAGTTTATTTACTACAAATGTAGCGAGTGCTTCCCCTTCGATGTCGTCAGCAATAATAACTAATTCCTTTTTCCCCGTCGCGGCAATTTTCTCAAGGAGTGGGAGAATTTCTTGGACTGAAGAAATCTTTTTGTCGGTAATTAATATATGTGCGTTTTTATAAGCTGCTTCCATGCGTTCTGGGTTTGTTACCATGTATGGTGACACGTACCCTTTATCAAATTGCATCCCTTCGGTCAGTTCTGTTTCAATTCCAAATACTTGAGACTCCTCTACCGTCACCACTCCATCCTTCCCCACCTTATCAATAGTCTCAGCAATTTTTTCTCCCAACTCAGCACTCTCGGCTGAAATAGTAGCTACTTGTTTGATTTCATCAACCGAAGTGATTTGTGTCGCCATCGCACGCAGTGCAGCGACCACATCAATTGCCGCGTGCTCCATACCATTACGAACGGCCATTGAGTTGAGGCCCATAGTTGTTTGCTTGAGTCCTTCATTCACCAAAGCCTGCATAAGGACTGTTGCTGTAGTAGTTCCATCTCCCGCTAGCTCATTAGTTTTATTTGCCACCTCTTTAATAATTTCGGCACCCATATTTTCGAACTTGTCTTTGAGCGTTATCTCTTTAGCAATCGAAACACCGTCGTTGGTGATAGTGGGCGCGCCATAGCCTTTATCTAAAATCACATTACGCCCGCGGGGGCCTAATGTTACCTTTACAGCGTTGGCTACCGTATCTACTCCTTTTTGTAATTTCTTCTTAACGTCTTCTCCGTATAGTACTTGTTTAGACATATGTATTGATATTAAACGCTAGCTGGTAAAGATTCCTAGAATACTAGCTTCTCCGACAATAAAATATTCTTTTCCGTCTACCTTCACTTCATCAAATCCATATTTTGAAAAAATAACTTTATCTCCGACGGAGACTTCCATGGCAATTCGTTTGTCACCATCTTCATTCCATTTCCCAGACCCAACAGCAATCACAATCCCTTGCTCTGGTTTTTCTTTCTTGGCTGAATCCGGAATGATAATACCTGAACTTGAAACCGTCCCCGCTTCGGCATCAGTTAATGGACGGACAATCACTCGGTCTCCTAACGGTCTAATCGGCGTAACGATCTGTGTTGCATTTTCTGACATATTTGAATGTTACAAGTTTACAATAATAAAAGTTTCAATTACTCAAAGAGCCATACATCAATAGAAAACTCCCCAAGCGAGGCTATTATACGTCAAATAAAACAGTCTGCAAAATTATGCTAGTATCGAAGAGTTATGTTCTTGCAGGAGGATGGGGATGGATTGGCGATTTGTACTTTTCCTTATTATTTGTGCAATTTTCGGCTGGTATCTTGGGGGTGTTTATTTGAAACATCGTTCCAAGAAGGACAAGATTGACTGATGACAAAAGCGGCACTCCGGTGCCGCTTTTTCCAATTTTTATTATTTAATTCCCTGAGCAACCAAAGGGCTTTCAGAAATGAGGGTAGTTCTAGGCGCTCAAGCGAAATGATGCGAGTCGTACTTTTTGTACGGTGAGTGTCGTTTCGTGCAGAGCAACAACGAAATACACCATTTCTGGAGGCCCTATCTAAGCATGCTGGCGAATAAGGGCTAAAGCGCCGTACAGCCCGGCTTCATCGCCAAGACTCGCCGTCGTAATAAAAGGACACTCTACAAAACTATCCAGTACCTGTACCGTCGCTTTTCGAATGGCTTCTAGCTGAATTTTTGGGTCCCCGATAATCATTGAACCACCTAAAATAATTGCTTCGGGTGACCAGTATAAAATGGTGTTGCGCAACCCTTGGGCTAAGTAGCCAGCCAGCTCATCCCAAATAACATCACTCTGCGGAATATCATACGGTTTTACTCCCAGTCTTTTTTCCACCGCGGTACCAGACACTAAATTCTCTAATGTAGGCACAATGTCCTCACCTAAAATAGTGCGATCAATATCAAGCACCTGATGCCCCGGTTCAAATCCCGCTGACGCCGCATCAATGTGACCATTAGAAATCCGCACCCCACCCACGCCGGTACTGACAGTGTGGTAAACCACTAAGTCTACTCCCACTCCCGCTCCGTAATGTGCTTCACCTAACCCAGCGAGCGCAGCATCATTTTCGAGGTACATAGGAACAGAATAGGTTTTAGCTAACTCCCCTACTACATCAAAATCAACCCAACTTGATAAGACATCATCATGTACTATCCCGCGACCTTCTTCGTCGAGAACACCTCGGATGCCACCGGAAATTGTAGCTATTGTGCCTACGTCCGCAAACTCACCAATAGTTTCAATCATCTTTTTAATACCGGCTTTTGGTTCAACCGGAGTATAGAAACTCGCTACCTCCACGAGCGTAGTGAGGTCGTTAGAAAAGGCCACTCGGGTTTTCGTGCCGCCAATATCAAAAACAATATGACTTGTTTTCATATTAATATTGCTTAATGGTATTACAGTCTACGTTCTTTAAGACATACTTGTACGCCTCTTCAATTGAATCAAAGACTTTATATAAATCTAAGTCCTCCTTACTAATTACTTTATGCTTTTTAAGTAAGTCTTTTTCAAACCAGGTAAGAAGTGGTTGCCAAAAATCTGAACCAATTAATACTACCGGTACCGGAGCAATTTTTTTAGTTTGAATAAGGGTGAGAATTTCAAACAATTCATCAAGGGTACCAAATCCACCCGGAAAATAAATGTACGCTTCAGACGCAAACGTCAACATTACTTTACGAGAGAAAAAGAAATCAAAACTTAATGACTCAGTTACATAGGGATTAAGCTTCTGTTCAAACGGGAGTTGGATATTTAACCCCACTGATTTACCACCTACTTTAAAGGCTCCCACGTTTGACGCCTCCATAATACCTGGTCCACCACCAGAGATAACTGAAAAACCTTTTTTCGCTAACTTGGCCGCTAGTTCTTCGGCGGCTTTGTAGTAGGGGTTGCCGGGTTCCATACGGGCACTTCCCCAGAATGTAACTGCCAAACCATGATTTCGTAGTAACTCAAAACCACTCACAAACTCGGACATAATCCGAAATACGCGCCATGACTGAATGGCATCACCTTCAGTACCCTTAGGATCAAGGAGATCGGTCACTATCCGGCAGTGACTGATATTACTATTGGCTTTTTTGATAACTTTTTTCTTTCCGAGACCTAACAATTTTTTAACCATACTGCAGTCATTGTATCATCCGATTAAAGCCACGGGATTTCAAATTGTGAAAATTCGGGGAGAAGTTTTTTATCATACAGTAATCGAGACACCACTTCAGCGTGAGACATCGCTCCCGTCAAGGCATTGTGTGGATCAGGCTCATCAGGAATACCACAATAGTTCATTACCCCATCAAGATTCAGTGCGCTGTGTTTATGCTCGGCATCAAACGGTGGCGTGATTCCGCGCTTGAGCATATGAAGATAACATAGCGTGTGTGCGTCTATGGTCCGAAATGGTAAATCAAAATTAATCCCTGCTCTAGAGCACGCCGCTTCGACATACGCTCTGTCAAACGACACGTTTTGACCCGCCGGTGTTCTATCGAGCAATCCCTGGGTCCACTCCATAAACGTTGTAATGAGTTCGGCTTCGGTTTGTTTGGAGGTATCGTTAATTTGTTCTTCGGTAAAACCATTTACTACTAACGCCTCGTCCATCACGTGCGCCCCCTCCCACATTCTGCACTCACCATAAAAACGATTGGTGGGGTTTTGTAAATCAATCGCTCCAATCGAGAGAATGGAATGTTTATGGGCATTAGTACCCGTGGCTTCGATATCAATAATAAGCATATAAGATAAGTATACTCTATTAGTTTGGTGTGGTACCCTACGTACAGAAAAACCATAGGAGGAACCCGTGCGTAAACCTCGAGTACGAAAAAAGAAAGTAGCGCGAGTGATTGTGCTTAATGAGCTTTTGGAAATGTTGCTGGTGCGACAAAAAACACGCAAGTTATGGCAATTTCCTGGCGGGGTACTCGGCTTAAACGAAGACCCTCTTGAGACAGCAATCAGGGAACTGCGTGAAGAAACGAATGTTCGTCTCATAAGTATCAGGCACATCCACACAGAATTGATTGTGAGCGATTTGTCTGAAGAAGAAATCAACTGTTATGTCGGTATCCCCCATCAGTGTACTGAGCTAGTGCCTGACGGAAAGGAAATCGACAAACTAGCCTGGACATCATTTGATAAGGCTCAAGATTTACCTCTCACCGACACCACTAAACTCTTGCAGTCTACCATTCCCATCATAGGACTATTTGTATAAACCACCATAGCAAAGCTGCTACTGGTGGCTTTGTTTTTTATATTTTTGAGTGAATTGCTATACTTACAGTATGAAAGCCTCTTTAGAAGCGTCATGGAAGGAAATATTAGCGGACGAACTTTCCCAAGATTATTTTAAAAATCTTATTTCCTTTGTTGATCAAGCGTATACAACCCCCATGGTATATCCGCCCCAATCACACATATTTAATGCATTTAATCACTGTCCGTTTGATCAAGTGAATGTAGTAATTTTAGGTCAAGATCCATACCATGGACCTGGTCAAGCCCACGGCCTGGCGTTTTCAGTTCCTGACGGAATAGCCATTCCTCCGTCACTGCGCAATATATTTAAAGAAATTTCTCAAGACATCGGAACATCTCCCCCATCGTCAGGAAACTTAGAACGTTGGGCTCATCAAGGGGTATTACTACTCAACGCTACTCTTACGGTTGAGGCGGGTAAAGCCGGCTCACATCAAGGCAAGGGCTGGGAGGAATTTACCGATACGGTAATTGCCACCATCTCAGAACACAAACGCCACGTTGTGTTTATGCTCTGGGGCTCATACGCACAGAGCAAACAAACTTTAATAGACAGCACTAAACATTTAATTCTTACTGCTCCTCACCCTTCCCCTCTTTCAGCCCACCGTGGTTTTTTTGAGAGCAAACATTTTAGTCAAACTAATATGTATCTCACACAACAAGGATCAGCCCCTATTATTTGGTAGCATTTTTTCGGTAGGTTCGTTCGTAGACATGAGCAAATGAAGCTCCGTAGTAAATAATACAAGCAGACACATACACCCAAATAAGCAAAACAAAAATTAATCCGGCCGCTCCATAAATATCGGGTGAGGGTGAAGTCGCTACGTGCAAAGAAACGAGCGTCCGGGTAAACAGGAATAATGTTGTAGCTACGACTGCCCCATACAAGCGGGCTTTAAATGACGGTGCCGATAGTGGCAGCAGACCAAACCCTAGCGCGATTAACAACGTCGTACACATAAAAAATACTACCTGAGATAACGCCGTGAGGAGTGGCATCCCCGCACTTTCTCCAATAATCATAAAGAAGTTATTCGAGAGAATCGTCACCACTAAATAGACCTGAAACAGTAGTACGAATAAAATCGAACGTCCAGAACGCCAAAATAAATTTTTTACTCCGAATCGTTCCACTTCCCATATTTTTTGCAAGCCACTTGATAAACTATTTAAGGCAAATAAAATCATCACCGAGAAAAATAGTAACGCAAACACTGGCAAAGTGTAGCTCGTCGTGAGCACCTCGAAGTTAGCAAGCGTGGAAGTCATAAATGCCGGTAACGCCGGGTCAATCAATTCACCCCATCGCGCGAGCAAAGCAATAACATCCTGACGCCCAATAATTACGCCCACCAGGGTAATCGAAATCAAAAGTAACGGTGCTAACGCAAACGGAATAAAATAGGCTAACGCGGCCGCGTGTTGCTCTGCTCCTTTTCGAAACCAATGTGAGGAGGCTTGCCTGAGTAGCCGTAGAAAAATCATTACTAGTAGTATACGCTACCGCCTTTCGGACCAAGCACCATATTTACACAGCAGTCCATTACGGTGCCGGCGTAGCAAATTTACAATTTGCAGACCGGGTATACCCTGCCGCTTGTGCCTCAACCTCAGATGAGAAATAAATTTTATTAGTTTCTTTTATAGTTTTTGCACCCGAACACGTAAGGGCATGGTACTTAGTCCCCGACTTTGAGGCTACGAAATTTTTAACCGGAACCGCCTGCGTTATGGTCTGCGCCAGCCCCGGTGTACTACTCACCATAGGCGTAACCCGCATCGGTTCAACTGGTTGTTCTCCCTTAGTTGGCGTAACTAACGCACGTACAACCGGTGACTCCGCCTTCGACACCGCACCTGAGGATGAACTGGTTACAGACAATTTACCCAGTCCAAACGACAAAACGGCTGTTATAACAAGCAAAATAGCTATATAAACTGTGTCGTCGAGTAATAATGACTTGAGTTTTTTCAACATATACTGTATAATCCCCGCACTAAACCTTATTATATCGTATGTCAACTAAAAAATCCGGAGGATCAGCAAAGAACCTGAAGGACTCACAACCACAGTACCTGGGAGTCAAAAAGGCTGACGGTCAATCAGTTAAAACTGGCCAAATTATCGTTCGTCAACGAGGTACAAAAGTTGAAGCCGGTAAAAACGTAAAGATTGCTAAAGACCACACTATTTTCGCTATGGCCGACGGTGTTGTCTCATTCCGCAACATGCGCAAAGTAAAATTCGACGGACAAAAAGTAACGAAGAAAGCCGTAGACGTAGTCCTAGCCACCGCCTAACAAATTCCACAACGAATCATCAAAAAGACCGGCACCCAAGTGCCGGTCTTTTTGATATAGTTGCTTGCTTGAACTTTCCTAACAACTCTAAGAATTTTCAAAATTGAGTGCAGTGCTAGAAGCGCAAGAAAATTTTGTGGAAACGTACTTCTTGTACGGTGGAACAAAATTTTCGCAGCAGCGACAACGCAATGTGTCAATTTTGGAGATTCTTTTATTTGATAGTAGCTTTGGTAATGATAACTGGCTCTAAGGGTCGGTTGTTACCGGGGGTAACTGGCACCTTCCCAATCGCATCCACCACATCCATACCTGACACTACACGTCCAAATACGGGATGAGCTGATGATAGTGGTGGTTTATCAAAGTCGAGATTGGTGTTATCGACGAGATTGATAAAGAACTGACTACCGCCACTTTCTGGCCCACTGTTGGCCATTGAGATAGTTCCGCGAGTGTTAGTTAAGAGTTCCCCCACAATGTGCTCGTCAGCTATCGCGTACCCCGGTCCGCCTGTACCCCACATATTCATTTGAGCATCATCTTTGGTGAGTGGGTCGCCACCTTGAATCATAAAACTATCAATCACTCGGTGGAACTTGATACCATCGTAATACCCTTCTTTCACCAGCTTTTCAAAGTTACCAGCGGTAATCGGCATGGTGTCAGCGAACAATTCAATTTCAACGGTTCCTTTATTGGTTTCTAGTACAGCAATCGGATTCATAACATTTGTATCTTTAGGATTGGTAATATCTAATTCTTTTGGGGTGAAGGGTGATTCTAATTCAGCAGCTTCGTCATTAAGGGTGAGCTGACTGGCGTTATCGCGACCGGCCCAATAGGACAAGCCCGCTACCAGTAGAATACACAACCCTAATAAAATTCCAATTTGTCGAATTGACACCATATATCAACTACTTATTTTTAATAATAACGGTAATAACATCATGTTCACTTCCCATCGCAACCGGAATCTGGTATTCACCCAGAGCCTTAATTGGCTCTGCAATTTTAATTGATGACACGGGAATGGCATGTCCTGCACTCGCAAGTGCTACCGCAATATCACTTGCCTTTACCGCTTTAAACAAATGGTCCTGCGCATTAGCTTCAACGGTAATCACGACCGGAGTTTCCTTGAGTACTTTTACCGCCGTAATAAACTCACTCACTTCACTAATTTTAGTAGCCGCTTGTTTTTCGGTGTGAGACTTTATTTTTTTAACATTTTCGGCAGTGGCGGCTTGAGCTATACCTTGAGGAATAAGCTTATTTAGCGCATAGCCATCTGGAACTTCAGTAATGGAAAAACGTTTTCCCAATTTTGCTACGTCTCGCATTAAGATTACTTTCATACAACGATGATTGAATTACGGGTTGTCTAGTAAGGGTGCGCGTATAATATCAGATTAATCGCGGTCCTCAAACTATCGCTCTGCAGTAGTGGTACTGGTTGTCGTAGCCGGTACATAAGTACCCGCGAGGTATTGTAAGGCAGCGGTCATTTGTGGATCCTCGTTTTTAAGTCGTTGTTCCGGGGTACGTTCAACTTTAATTTCTGGAGTTAGTCCTTTTAAGGAGATAGATGTTCCGTCAGGAGTAAGCCAGCGTGCAATCGTGACCTTTAAGGCTGCGCCACTTGGTAATTCGACTAATTCCTGTACCGAACCTTTCCCAAATGAATCAGTTCCAATCAACGTTGCGTAATCATGCTGGGCTAGTGCGCCTGCTAGAATTTCAGCCGCGGAAGCAGACCCGCCGTCAATTAAGACTACGATTTCTCCTGGTTTAAATTCTTTAATGTTTTTACCCTGACTTCGGTACACTTGTTCCGGTCGCTCGTCTGAGAAACTTTCTCGTAAGACCACCTTCCCGCTTGGGAGGAAGTAACTGGCAATTCCCACGGCACTTTGTAAGTACCCGCCTGGGTTACCGCGCATATCTAACACTAATTTTTTAGCACCGCTTTTTGCATACTCCTCTACCGCTTGTTGCATCTTGGTTTCCGCTAGCGCATTAAAGCTATATAAGGTAATCACAAAGGCATCACCTTTTTCTTCGGTCTTTACCGTCGGAATTTCAATCGTAGCGCGCGTTACCGTAATATCACGTGGTTCAGGTTCCCCACTGCGGAAAATGTTAAGGGTAACGGTTGTGCCTTCAGGGCCACGAATTAATCGTACCGCTTCATCAATACTCATATTTTCGGTTGAAGTACCGTTAATCTTCACGAGTACATCTCCCGCGAGCAACCCAGCTTTTTCAGCGGGAGTACCGGAAAGTGGCGCAATAATAGTAATCAAGTTATTACGCATCCCAACCTCCATACCAACTCCACTAAAGTTCCCCGCAATATCAGCGCCAAACTCTTCTGCATCACTCGGCGGGAAGAAATGGGTGTACGGGTCTCCGTATGCCCCTACTAATCCATCAATGGCGCCTTGGATTTTTTGCTCAGGCGTAAGGCTAAACGTAGTGGTCCCAGCGGCAAATTTCTCATCAAGTAATTCCCATACCTTCCAAAACTCATCAAGATCGGCATTATGAGAAACTTCTGCAGTTCCAGCAAACAAAGACAGCATGCCTGTATGAGCATCACCTCCACCTACGAGGCGATCAAGTTGTAAGCCCGAAAAGAATGCCCCGAGTGCTAGTAACAGCGCCAAGGTCAATCCGAGCCAACTTTTTTTGGTAGTTTTTTGTGTTGTGTTTTCATCAGTCATAATTCTATTATCGCACATGGTGCGTGCTCTCGCAAAAAATAACTTCCACTTCTTTACTTCCCTATCACTTACGCTTTCTAATGGTATTTGCTACACTACACACAACAACTCCTACCATGATTACTTTTTTCACTCCGCAAGCGTTTACAAAATTTAAAGCCCCGACGCTTACCATTTTTAATACCGAAACCAGAACACTTGAACCGTTTACCACGCTCTATGGTCATAAAGTACTGATGTATTCCTGTGGTCCGACTGTCTATGATTACGCCCATATCGGCAACTTGCGTGCCTACGTGTTTGTGGATATTCTTAAGCGCACCCTCGAATACAATAACTACACGGTTAAAAATACCATCAACTTAACAGACTTTGGCCACTTAACGGATGACGGCGATGCCGGAGAGGACAAAATGATGAAAGGCCTCAAGCGTGAGGGTAAACCTGTTACTTTGGCCGCGATGCGGGAACTGTCTGATTTTTTTATTGATGCTTTTTATGAAGACTTGGGTTCCCTTCGCATCCTTCCCCCGACCACGTTCTCTCGAGCCAGTGATTACATCTCTGAACAAATTGCCCTGGTTAAAACACTCGAGGAAAAAGGCTACACCTACGAAACGTCTGATGGATTGTATTTTGATATTTCAAAATTCCCGCCCTACGGACGATTGGGTAAAATTAATCTCGAAGAATTAAAAAGTGGCGCCCGCGTCGAAGCTAATTCGGAAAAAAAGAACCCTGCTGATTTTGCTGTTTGGAAAAAAGGTGAACTGGGGTGGGACAGTCGTTGGGGCAAAGGCTTTCCGGGCTGGCACGTAGAGTGTTCGGCGATGGCGATTGCAACCTTAGGTAAACAAATTGATATTCATACCGGAGGCATTGATCACATTCATACCCACCATAATGCCGAGATTGCGCAATCAGAAAGTGCCACGGGTAAAATGTTTGCGCGCTACTGGCTCCATACTGAATTTATCACCATTGATAGCACGAAGATTTCAAAGTCGCTCGGCAACACCATTACCATGCGCCACCTCATGAACGCAGGCTTTACGGGTGATGATTACCGGTACTGGCTTTTAACTGCCCATTACCGCTCCCCGGCTAACTTTTCCTTTGAAGCACTCAAAGCAGCTAAACAAGCCCTCTTTCGACTCAAACGCCACATCTACGAAGAATACAAAAACATCAGTGGTAAACCGGCCGCTGCATACATCAGTCGTTTTCACACCGCTATTAACGATGATCTTGATACCCCGAAAGCCATTGCGCTCGCCTGGGAACTCATCAAAGATGATGCTGTCCCTAACGACGCCAAGTGCGCCACCTTAAAACACTTTGACCGTGTGCTTGCTATCGGACTGTCTGACTCGATTGATGATGCCCTCTTTACGTTGGGGGTAGTGTCCGTGGATGATATTCCCGAAGAAATTAAACAACTCATTAATGATCGCGAAGCCGCGCGTATCGCGCGTAACTGGGAAGAATCAGATCGTCTGCGCACACTTATCAACCTCAAAGGCTACACGCTTGAAGATGGTGCTGATGGTCCTAAAATTTCTAAGTCATAATATAAAAAAGCGGTTCCTGAGGGAACCGCTTTTAACGTATCTCGAATGTACTTTTCAGCTTTGACTTACAAGCCACTGACCATAGCGATGAAGTCTGTAGAACGATATAAAGATGCTCAAAAAACCAATTACAAAGAGCACACCCTGCACCCATAAGGGAATCAACGAAATTTGAAAAGATGCATCTGCACCTGCAATCAGCCATGAAATCATAAAAATTCCCATCAACTTTTTTTGGTGTATTTTCGGTTCCATTTTACTCTTCCTTGTTAAAGCCCTTACTAAAGGTACACTGTATATATTTTTTTACAAGATAAAAGGCAGCTCCAACCGGAACCGCCCTTTTACTTTACCCCTTATCAAGATCACTATCTCGATTCATCCGAACTAGAACATTCTCATCTTCATCGGTATCGTAATACCACCACCCCACCGCACACAGTAACACCACCATAAGCATGATAAGGTACCCCCATATCGGCATATCGAAGCCTACCAGGTCAATTACCCACGCACCAACTAAAACGATACCGAGCCCACCCAAAAACACCTTTTGCAACATGTGCCGTACCTCCTGATGTGAATCCTGAAAAACTATACACACTATCCCCTCTTTCCACAACTATTCTTTTCAACTAGCAATATCCTTATCATGATACAATAGCCACACTATGAATGACGGCGCAAAAATTAACAAAAATCTTCGCATCGCGCCCCACAATATTGATGCGGAAAAAGCGCTCCTCGGCGCTATCCTCCTTAAGCCCGACGTGATGCACGACGTGTCGGTAACTATTTTCCCTGAGAGTTTTTACGCCGATAAACACCGCACTATTTTTGAAGCCGTTTACCAAATATTTATTAAAGGTGACCCAATTGATATTGTATCGGTCGCGAGTAAGTTAACGGGCATGAACGCCCTTGAGCGCGTCGGAGGTGCATCATACATTACAGAACTGATTGAAACCGTGCCCGCTGCTGGAAACGCCATGTACTACACCGAGCTCGTGCAAGGCAAGGCTATTTTGCGTGGACTGATTACCGCTGCTGATGAGATTGCCGAAATGGGATACAGTAACCCCGAAAACACCGACGAGGTGATGGACCAAGCGGAAAAGAAAATCTACCAAGTCACCAACGCTCCGACAACGCAAAAATTTAAAACTATTGGGAGCTCCCTAACCGAAGCCTGGGAACGATTTGAATACCTCAGTGCCAACCAAGACGAAAAGCGTGGTGTGCAATCAGGCTTTACTGCCCTTGATAACTTGCTGGCTGGTTTCCAAAAATCCGACTTGATTATTTTGGCGGCTCGTCCTTCCATGGGAAAGACAACATTCGCGTTAGATATCGCCCGAAACGCAGCTCTGAAATATGGGTCTTCAATTGGAATTTTTTCACTTGAAATGTCTGACCAACAATTGGTTGACCGTATGCTCGCCGCTGAAGCGGGAGTAGACTCGTGGAAACTCCGTACCGGAAAACTATCAAGTGACCAAGAATTTGAAGCGGTACAAACCGCCATGGCCAAACTCTCTGAAGCACAAATTCACATAGATGACCAAGCAGGAAATAATATTTTAAAAATGCGTTCGTCAGCGCGTCGACTAAAAAACGAACACGGACTTGATATGTTGATTGTAGATTACCTTCAGCTCATGTCCCCTACCGGTGCCAAATCAAGTGACTCGATGGTGCAACAAGTAACCGAGATTTCTCGCTCCCTTAAAATCCTTGCCCGTGAATTAAACGTGCCGGTTATTGCCCTCTCCCAGCTATCACGTGCTGTAGAGCAACGTGGTGGTAAGCCACGACTCTCTGACCTTCGTGACTCAGGTTCGATTGAACAGGACGCGGACGTCGTGATGTTTATTCACCGTGAAGACAAAATGAATAAAGACACCCCATCGGAACGTCCCAACATCGCAGAGATTCTGGTGGAAAAACACCGTAACGGCCCAGTGGGAGCGTGTGAACTTTTCTTCGACGGACAACACGTTCGGTTCCTCAACCTCGACACCCACCACAATAGTTTTAGTGCTGCTGCCCATGCTTCGAGCCAGGATGATTTCTAGGTAGATAGTATAAATTGAACACTATAATACTAGATAAAACTTTAGTGGCATTTTTTTGTTATTTGATAATTACAACAATTTGTATATACTATTCATTGTTGATCGTCTTCTACAGCCACGCGTCAACAACGCCGTTTAGGCACATCCCCAAGGTTGCCATAGTGCATGATATGTATCTCGCAACCCGAAGCGCCTCATCTCCGGATGAGGCGTCTTTTTTTATGGTAAAATGTTAATTGTGTCCAATCTCGATAAACTCATCTCCCACTTTGAAAAATTCCCTGGCATTGGCGGACGCCAAGCCAAGCGATTTGCGTTTCATATTCTCACCCTCCCTCAAGCCACTACCACTGAACTGGCGGAATTAATTGGCAATTTGAAATCGACTGTGGTGGAGTGCGCGTCGTGTCATCGGTTTTTCTCGAGTAATGGTGGTGACAGTACCCTCTGTTCTATTTGTACGAGTGACAACCGTGATCAACACAAACTGATGGTGGTAGCAGCCGACAGTGACATCACTGCCATCGAACGCAGTGGTGTCTATGACGGCTTGTATTTTGTACTCGGCGGGACTGTTCCCCTCCTTCATAGTGAAGATAGTAAAAAGCTTCGTGGTGGTGCGCTCAAGTCCACCGTTGAAGCACGTATTCCCGGCGGACTTAATGAACTCATTTTGGGATTTGCGGTTAACCCAGATGGTGAGAACACCGCTCGATTTGTGGAATCAATCATTTTGCCGCTACTCGTGAACACACACGACCCGCTTACTATCTCGCACCTCGGTCGCGGCCTTTCTACCGGAAGCGAGCTTGAATACGCCGATCCCGAGACTATAAAAAACGCCCTTAAAAATCGCAACTAATTGGACGATTTAATATAGTTACCTTTCATTATTATTCCCGGCCACAGAACAACATGGGTATGGTTTTTATTTTATTTTGTCTTCGAGCGTTTTAATAAATATACTAATTTTTCCTTCAACCAATTCTTTTATCTCTGGATCAAGATCGAGCTCTGGCTCAGGAGTACCTCCCACTAACGCTTGCCAGGCGGGTACTTGTTGCAAGGATTTTGTTGAACCATATTTTTCAACCATCTCCTTTTTTAAATCTTTATCAAACGAAACAATATCATCCAATACAGTAAACTGACGGCTTTCATTTATACGAGATCGCACAGCATATACTCTCTCCACTAAATCATTTTTAGAAGCTTCAAAATCACTACCAAATTTTTCACTCATATAAGCCAGTATAACAAAAAATCCCCTTTGCGGGGATTTTTTGTTAAATAGATTCGATTTTGATTTGTGAGTACTTCTGACGGTGACCAATTTTTCGGTCGCGGTTACTCTTGGCTTTGTAGCGGAGGATGGTGATTTTTGGTCCTTTTTCCAATCCGAGGTACGTAGCCTTTACTTTAGTCCCCGTGTACGGAGTACCAATCTTTGAACTAGTTCCGTCGTCAGTCATGAGCACCGTATCAAACTCAACTGTTGCCCCTGCTTCGTTTTCTCCTAATAATTCAACCTCAATAATATCACCGACTGAAACGATGTATTGCTTACCGCCGGTTTCGATAACCGCAAACGGGGCGTCCTTTTTTGTAGTTGTAGCCATAGTGGTCGCTATAATACTAGAAAACCTTTTAAATTGCAAGGGTATACTTTACATACTGAATCAGTATATTTAACAAGGAATACAATCTAAATCAGCACTAAAGTGACTTTTACAAGCGGTTGGCACCATTTGATAAAGTTTTATTTTGTACTAGTATAGGGGTAGAAAAGTTGGGAGAGATATCATGAACTCGAGCGTACGTGAGTTTGATGTCGCCGTACTAAAAATTGGAGACAAAAAATTCATTGGTAGTCTGTTTACTGTCTTATCAATGTGCGACGATTTTAACATCACAAAAAGAAATGGTCGGGTAGAAGACTTCAGACTAAACGTCCCACGGGCTGATTACCCCACATCTCCCTTTCGCATCAAATTTGTCCTAATCCGTCATCTGTACACTTCACGGTATCACTACTATCACTATCGGGCACACGTTGAATCAAAAGGGGTACTGGAGACAAAACTCCTCGCCCACCTTAGTAACGACCGGACGTTGAAGCGATTGCGGGAGCCTAGGGAAATTACCTACTACTGACCATAAAAACCGCCGCGATCGAATTCTATTCGGACGCGGCGTTTTCTATTCATCTCCTCGTAATGGTTTTTCGATAGCAATTACTTCCACCCCGGCCGCCTCTCCCGTAATTTTCATAATGTCTTTATCTACCTTTCCGAGTTCTTTGTACGCGGCGTTATAGTGATTAACGGTAGCGCCGAGCGACGTCCCGATGCGGGTGTAGTAATCTTCATACTTCGCAATATGACCGGCCAACTTTTCAACGTTTTTAATAATGTCTTGGGCTTTTTCTTCGATTTCCATTGCTTTGAGTCCCTGCAGCACGGTTTGCAAGTAAGCGAGGAATGAAGTTGGTGAAACGATAATTACTTTAAACTTTCCGGCTGCTCGTTGAATGAGATTATCTTCTCCGGCTCCTACCTTGTTACTGAGTAAATCATAATAAATTCCTTCGTGAGGAATAAACATAAACGCAAAATCCATAGTTCCTTCAGAGGGTCGAATATATTTAGCAGTTTCGGTAATGCGATTTTTTAAGTCGTTTAAAAATACCTTTTCAAACGCCAGCTTCTCTAAGCCATCAGCCGCTTCCGCGTACCGATTATAGTTTTCGAGCGAAAATTTAGAATCCACCGGAATAACTTTCCCCTTTACAAACACCGCCGCGTCTACAATTTCCCCATCTAGAAACGCGTATTGCATCGCAAAACTTTCAGGTGGTAGTACATTTTGTAATACCGTCTCTAAATAATATTCACCCAAAATTCCTCGCTGCTTTGGGTTCTTTAAAATGTTTTGCAGTTCACGTAATTGGTCTGCGACCGCAAACACCTGCTTGCTACTCTCCCCCACGGCCGCCACATTTTTCTCTACGTGTAAAAGCTTCGTCGTTACACTCTCTTGAATGGCGCGAATTTGTTCCCCTACATCGCGGTTAATTTGTTGCATCAGTTCCTTACTCTCGCGGAACTGCATCTGACTGCCCTGCTGGACCACCTTATTACTTTCGCTCATTTGCTCCCGCATCGTGCGTGAGAGTTCTTGTAACTGCTGCTGCATTAACAGCATGCTATTTGAGTCATCTTTTTTGACTTCGACTCGAATAAAAAAGACATAAACAAGCACTGCCACAATAATAAGCAGTAACAGCACCGTCAAGATTGATATCAGTTCCATAGTTGACCAATTGTATCACATCAGGCCTAAACACAGTTTTAGCCTTTACGTGCGCACAAAGAGGAGTATTATTTTAAGTAGTTCCGTTCTGTAGCGAGTACACAATAAACAACACAACGAGGGAGAACTGCCGTGCATGTACCGCCGAAGCTTGCAAAGGCCAAATATGACGTGTGCTGGGATTCACATCGCGTTACCTTGCGATTACCCACCGCTATATCGGAAAAAGCCCAGATGGCGCTACGTGAATCGTTGCAAAAAACCTACTGGCAGGCAGCCTGTGCCATTCATTGGGTTGACGCAACGACCCTACGGATGATTGCTCGAAGTGGTCAATTTTTGATGGAGAACCTTTTGATTCTCGAAGGGTACGCCAAAACCGCTTGCCGCCTGATTACCGCTGAGTTCAAAAGAACTAGCTAACCTCCACCCTCTCTTCCCCTGCTTTCGCAGGGGGTTCTTTTATATGATAAACTAGCTCGTATAACCAATATATTTATGTCTCTACACGACTCACTACGCGAATCATTAAAAACAGCCATGAAAGCCAAAGATGCGGTAACGCTAACAACCGTACGAAGCATCATGACGGCCTGCACCAATGAATTAGTTGCTACTGGCAAAACGCCACAAGATCAATTAGATGATGCCGGGATTTTAGCCGTCATCAAACGACTCGCTAAACAGCGTAAAGAATCAATTCTGCAATACGAAGCAGCCAATCGTCCTGAATTAGCAGAGCCAGAAAAACTCGAGTTAGCAGTTTTAGAAACCTACCTCCCTACTCTCCTCACCCAAGACCAAATCAGACCAGTCGCCGAAGCCAAAAAAGCAGAGCTTGGTGTAACTGATAAAAGCAAGATGGGCATTTTGGTAGGAGCAGTAATGAAGGAGCTTGGTGGCAATGCGGATGGAGGAGATGTTAAAGCAGTAGTAGAATCCCTCTTCCAGTAGAATCTCCAAAATTGGCACATTGCGTTGTTGCTGCTGCGGCACTTTTCCTTCCGCCGTACAGAGGTACGTCTACAGAAAAAGTCCTTGCGCGCCTAGCACTGTACTCAATTTTGAAAATTCTATATAACTGTTCAAAATATTTATTTTAGAAATTTTATTTTCTTTCGTACAAAAAATCTCGAGCTGGGGCTAGAGATTTTTTATTTTAATGATAATCCATTTTTCCACCTTTGATGGCTTCTGCTTGAGCAATTGCTTCTGTGGGTGTTATGAGGCCAGCTTGTAAGTCGCTTATAATTTTGTTAAAGCTTTCAAATTCACTATCATTAGCTCCCATTACGCTAACCTCTGCTAAGATACCCTGCACTCGGTTCATTGCTTCACTAACATTTGGTCGTGTGTCTTTTATAGGTTCATTTTCCATTCCTTTATTATATAGTAGACTGGTACATATAGACAAATATGGATTTTGTGGTAAAATAATTTTAGAGAAAAGTTCATCTATATAACAGAGAGGTCACTCATGAGTGAACAAATGGTGTATCTGGGAGAAACAACTTTTATTCATGAAGGTCAAAACTTCAGGAGAACGTGGCATATGTGGGTTGATTATGATGATGAAGGGACGCTCGTAAAATTGCATTACGGCATCTCTACAGACATCAGAGCGGCCAACCGCATCACCAAACAACAGTGCGAACTCCCGGTACAGAATTACCTCTGGAGTGTGGCCGAGCTGCGTCTTAAGACACTGTTGATTCGCGACCCAGATGAAGAAAATGGAGATGATGACGATGCTGTTGTCATTCCTTTGTTTCCGAAAAAATAAATCACTGGAGGTTCGGGATGAAAAAAGTACCACCTGAGACGCTTTTCCTTCCCCAAAAAGAGTCGAGGATTGTTTGCGGGGGGACATTGGTGGAGTGGGATTACGCCGTTGTGTATGTCTACCCTAAAATGCGTCCGCACGAAGCTCCGACCCATATGTATTTTACATTCTTGGGAAGTGGCGACTATTATCTCGACGAAGTGATGAAACTGGTTGATCAGTGGACCTACCGGCGAGGCACGTGTCTCTTTGTAGTTGCCGAGGGCACTCATGAGTACTACCGGGCCAAAAAAATGGCATGTGATGTAGTAGCCACCTACCGCAAAAACTATCTTAAAGAGTACGGGCAGCCGCCTAACCCTCTGTGCCTAACGGGAACTCTCAACGAAAACCTAATCAAAAAAATAATGCTGAAGCGAAGAAAGTACCCCGCTTTCACGGAACAGTACAAACTGGAGTTGGACGAACCTTAAGCTCAAACAACTTGTTTGGGCTTTTCTTTAACCTATACAAATCATATTTTTAATGTATAATAATTTTGCGTATCACCTGGGGGAATAACAGAGGATATGCAAACCATGAGACGACCCCGCAAGTGGCTAGAAACACCATCAGAGGTTAGCCAAGCAAATATTACCAAGGAGATACCCAGGAGGAATCGGAGTGCACACCATGGCCTGGTGGCATCATGCGAAGATGCGTTGCAAGGTACGTACCGCGTCGAAACAACTGCCGGAGCACAGTGGTTAATTGCTCAAGGTGCTGATGGCATCTTTGACATCATCGACAGACCCGATCGGATAGAAAAAGGACCCAGCGATAGCAAAATCCTCGCTGCCGTCAAAGTGTACATAAAAAGAAACGAACGTATGAGGTAGAGACTACGGACAAGAGACCGGATGTGGTATCAGATATGATATTACAACCGGCTCTTTTTATTTTAAGCATTACAAATAAATAACTTCTTAAAATGAGTGTAGTGCTAGAAGCGCAAGGACTTTTCTTGTAGACGTACTTCTTGTACGGTGGAAAGAAAAGTACCGCGACAGCGACAACGCAATGTGCCATTTTTAGAAGTTGTTTAAGTCTTCGATTTTTTGAGCATCTTCTATTTTATATTCCCCCACTCTCGTGCGCCGCAAATTAGCCAAGGTGGCAGGATAACCTAACCGTCTGCCTAACTCTTCGGCAAGAGACCGGATATATGTTCCACTCCCCACTGAGAAATTAACCGTAACCAGCACCCGAGAAATAGTGTTCATTGACGCATCGGCAAACACAACTTCTATATGTTCGACCATTGCTCCGTGCACTACCATGTCACGCACGGGTAAGTCAGTGACAACACTGCCTACTTTCTCGGCCGCACGGGCGCGTTTATACATCGGCACGCCGTCTTTTTTAATCGCACTATACGCAGAAACTGGCAACGGTATCGTTCCCACTAACCCTGCAACCGCCACCAGAATATGAGCCGGGTCGAGCGTTACTTCTGTCACACTAGTAATCACCTCTCCTTCCATATCACCCGTGCTTCGACTTTCTCCAATTAAAATTTCGGCTGTGTAGTCTTTATCTAATTTAATGAGATTCGTTAATTGTTTTGTACCGGGTCCCACGCCAAGTATCATTAACCCAGTCGCCAACGGATCAAGTGTTCCGGCGTGACCAATTTTTTTAATACCAATTTGTTTTCGCACTCGTCTAATAACATCAAACGACGTGATGCCTTTTGGCTTATCAATTAACAGAATCTCCGGCATACCCTACCCGATATAGGCTGTGAGCTTCAAAAGGAAAAATATAAACACGAGCATCATCATCAAACCTACTGGCCGGACAAAATGTCGTGAGAGTGATGATACAAAAATAATAATAGCCGCTACTATCAAGATAGGCACCCCGATGTCTATCACCATTGCATGCACAATCACGTTCCCCGACCACAGCGAAGCGAACCCACTGGCTGCCAACAGTGTAGAAACAGCTGCGCCAATAATAACCCCGAGCGCATACGATACATCTTTTCGACGTAACGCTTTAAGCACGAGAAAAAGTGTTGGCAAAGTTACCAAAAATGCGATTACTGAAATTCCCAAAAGTGGCACCGTAATCGAAAGTGCATACGCAATATTCACCACCATATCAATAGTGAATTTTGCACCCACAATCAAAGCCACTAACCCAAATATCACATACACAAGCGACGTCAGGGAAAATAGTTCTAAAGGCTGTGTAGACTCACCCGCTGTTTTTTCAGCTCTACTCACCACAAAGATATTTCCGAGGAATATACAAAAGACACATAAAAATAAAATGGCCTCTAGTCTATCCAGTACTCCGTCTTGTACAGACAATACAAACAACACTACCGTAATACAAAATACCGGGAGCGCAGTTTTCAAAAAGTCTTCCCACAAGACAATACTTCCCCCCACACACGCCACCATCCCCCCAATCAACAGCAAGTACGTGAGTGCTGACCCCATCACCAGTGGCATAACCAATGGTGACTGACCAAAGAACACACTAGAAACTGCCAAAGCCAATACCGGGAGAGCTGACGCTATACCTGCGAGCACTGCTCCGTAGTACCGGGGCTGGACCTTAAACGCAACGCCCATTTGCTTTAAACCAAGCTGCACAATCTCTGCTCCTTTGTACATCGCATACAACGCCACCAGTAACACAACTACCCACTGCAATAAAAATAAACTCATATTGGTATTAGGTTATTATTTGAAAATGATTACTACATGTTCATAGTAACGCTCATCACTGCAAAGCACGCCACCAGACAAATGGTGACGTGGACACAAAAATAACCTAACCATTTTATGTATTTCATAGAATTGTAGTATAGCAAAGAGGCACCTAATGACGAAGTCATTAGGTGCCTCAAACTACCTGCAAAGAGTTATAACGAACTGATATATTCCCCGTATCCCTGTGTCTGCATATCACGTTCAGGAATAAATTTTAGAGCCACACCATTCATACAGTACCGCATTCCACCCCGGTCACGAGGACCATCAGTAAATACGTGCCCTAAATGGTTATCGGCAATTTTTGACCTAATTTCGACTCGTTTAGAAAAGAACGTATTATCTTCGTGCTCAGTTACCGCTCCAGCATCTATCGGTCGCACAAATGATGGCCAGCCAGTCCCAGAGTCATATTTATCGCGTGATGAAAACAACGGTTCACCCGACAGCACATCAACATAAATTCCACGTTCATAATTTTTATCCAAAGGACTGGTTCCGGCGCGTTCAGTCCCCTCCGCTTGAGTCACTTTAAAGGTAGTATCGTCTAGTTGGGTTTTTAAAATTTCAGCACTCGGCTTTACGTATGAGAGCCAGGGTTTTTCAGTCATAGTGGTGGTATTAGGATTTGTTGTGTTTGACTTGCGCCATGATAATGTTGCTCCCGTATCGCTCCCCCAATATTTTTCAATAAAGGCGTCACGACCAGAAGCATTCCGGTAATATTTATACTTTAAACTCGTAAGACTGCCTTTGTAATAATCTTGATGGTAGTCCTCGGCTTTATAAAACTGAGGCGTCTGTGCCACCACTACTGCCAAGTCTTTTTCAAACGGCCCCTTTTCATTTACTTCTTTAATAAGGGTATCAATTATTTTTTTCTCCGCTTCATTACTATAGTAAAACGCTGGACCATAGTAGGTACCCCGATCATTAAATGACCCAGTACCATCAGTCGGGTCCATATGTTTCAGGGCGTAGATTAAAATTTCTTCAAAGGAAATTACCGCGGGGTCATACGTTACCTCTACCACTTCTTTATGTCCGCCGGTGGCGTAATTTTGGTAATTAGGATTTGGTAAACTCCCTCCCGCATACCCCGACACCACTTCCTGTACCCCTGATAATTTTTCTAAATCAGATTCTACACACCAAAAACAGCCACCAGCTACCATCATAGTTCTCGTGGTACCAGGCAGTATAGACTTGTCGATTGATGAGTTTTGATCAGAATTCATAGCAAGTGTCGCATCACCTTCTAATTGTCTGGCTGCTTGTTTAGCTGCTTCTATCGGATCCATCAAACTAGAACCGGCGGAATCTGTGTTTGTATCTAATGGTAAATAATGTTGAAAGGCTGCAAATGCACCGGCTACGATGATGGCTACCAGCGCTAAATAAGTCATATATGTAAGGTTACCATAGTTATTACGTTCAAAGGCTGACTTTATTTCAAAGCGGGTACGACAGTCATACACGATTCACAATACTCAGAAACATGAGACAGTTGGTATTTTTTGAGCGCTCCAATGGAAGTACCTAAGGTTTTTTCAATCCCCCGTAAGTGTTTCATGCGACAAACATAATCAGGCATGCGCTCTTCAACCTCAGTCCAAAATTGTGCCGAGTGATTTAATACTTTTAAATGACATAGTTCATGTACCACTATGTAGTCACGCAAACAGGGCGGGAGAAATAATAGTTTGTAACTAAAATTCAGATTTCCTTTACTCGAGCAACTACCCCAGCAACGACGCTGATCGCGAATTGATACGCGATGGTACACAAATTCGCCCGTTGGGTTAAAAAATTCCAAACGTGTGGTTATCAGGGCGCGCGCCTCCTCTTTATGAGCGAGGTACGTTGAATGCTTTGGTTTTTTAACCTTCCGTACTACTCTTTTTTTAATAGAACCCCACAAAAACATGATGGCCAGTATACCATTTTTTGTAACTAGGCATGATGGACACAAAAAAACACCGCACCCTTACGGGTGCGGTGTTTTTTATTACGTAGTTATCATCTTCATCCTCCATTTCATCTTCTTCTGCCTCGTCATCAGTTTCATCCTTATTCATCTTTCGTTCAGTTTTTGCTTCCATTTTCATTTCTCGCTTTTCTTCCATTTCAAACTTGTATTTGGCTTTGATTTTTTCACATCCAACAGCTGGTGTAGTTGTGGCTGTAGTTGAAGTAGCTGCGGTTGTAGTTGCAGTACCGGCTACCTTACATCGGTCCTTTAATTTGTCTTCAAATTTCATTTTGAGACCAGGAGAGAGGAGAAGTCCAATTGGGAATTTTCCTTGAGCGCGACGTTCAGCGATAATCGCATCCATAGCAGCGCGAGTTTCAGTATCGATTTCGCCAGTCACTTCAAGTCCGTTCTTCGCTTGGAACCGCATGATGGCTTCCTTGGTCATTGGACCAAAGTATCCCGTTACTAAACCTTTTGGATAAATTGTTGGGTCAGACGCTAACAATTCTTGAATTGTTCGCACATCCGCGTCAGTCATACCTTCACGGAGATCGGCTCGTAATTCTTTAATTTCTGCTTGTGTTCCCATCAACTTAGCTTTAAGGTCATTAAAGAGTGCTGTGAGCTTTGCTAATTGTGCGAGCAACCCGGCTACAGTTGGGTTAGTTGGTGAAGTAGTGGTTGCTGTTGTGGTAGCAGTTGTTGTGGCCGTTGTAGTTGCAACGGTAGTTGTTGTAGTTGCAGTTGTGGTAGCAGTAGACGTAGCTCCAACTTGAGCATGAGTCACTGGTGCAATACTTACAGAAGCGAAAAACGCTAGTGCAAATATAAACATGAAGAAAGTTTTGTTCATATGATTAAGGTTATGTAATAAAGCTACTGTGCACGAGGTGCGACGCGAGCTCCATTAGTATACCAAACCCACATTTCCCCTGTAACAATGGTGGGGACACTAAAGTTATGACAAAAGAATAATTGCTCGGACTAAACGTATACTTTCATAGTCATATTGCTCCCCGGTTGCTTCATAGAGTGGTTTGAGCTTTTCCACACCGTGCTCAGATATCGCATCTCTCAGTAATTTTACAGCTTCGTCAAGGTCAAAATCGTATTCAAATATTTGTTTTATGTCTCCGGCGGTAATTTGTTTCTCTTCCGCTAGCTTCTCCACGTGATTGATGATGGTTCCAATCGTCATCTCTCGTTCTTTGGCAATGGTGGCAATTTTTTTACCTTCCAAAATAAATTGTCGGGTTAACGCATAAGTACTTTCCTTTTGGATTTTCTCAAACGAAGTCTTTTTTACTTTTATGTCCCCGTCTTTAGGTATTTTTCCATTCAAAGCCGTCACAAACTGCTCATGCATGGTAGCGAGATCAACCGGATCGAGCGCCACGAACGTTTCTTCTGCCGCCTCTGACTCGCTACGGAAACCAGCATCACGTCTGACAATTTTTGGGTCCACTGATAAGGCATTGGCGGATAATCCCAGTACTTTTAGCCCCGCCAGCGTTCGCACCCGGGAAAGCGCCACATAACCCTGTCCAAACACAAAGGCTTTACTTAAATCTACTTCAACCGCATCAAGCGACATCCCCTGACTTTTATGTACCGTAATGGCCCACGCCAACCGCAATGGAATTTGTTCAACCGACGCGAGAGTCTTGCCGTCTTCAATCACATCCCAGGTGGTCGTATTCATCACAATCCGCTTCCCTTCGGTAGTTTCAATAATTGGCAGTCCCGTCTCGCGTTCAAAATCAACCACCTTAGCGAGTGTGCCGTTGACGTACCCCGCTTCAAAGTTATTTTTGGTACACATCACCATGGCGTCCTCTTTGAGAATCAAAGTATCAGGTGACAAACAGTTTTTAACCAACCCCTCAAGTAATGGCTTGCTCCCTCGGCCATGCATTTTAAAAGTTTTTGGTTTACCCGGGAGGGCTGCGAGCTTTGTATTATTAACTAAATCAACATCAGCGTTATGAGTATACAACCGAGTGGGTTCAATATTCTCATAGGCAATATCGGTTTGCTCATTAAGTAACGTGTAGTGCTCTTCTTCAATTTCATTTCGTCTAATGGAGGTAAGTAACGCGAGTAACTGTTCGTCTTCCTGACGAAACTGATCAGAAAGATAACAAATCAAGGGACGGGCATTTTCCCAGGCGCGTGATTCAAAACCATACCGCATCATGTTCCCCATTTTCGTAACGGGTGGTAACTGAAAAAAGTCACCCACAAAAATTACCTGCAATCCCCCAAACGCATCACCGCGACCACGCGCTGTACGGGTAATGACATCCACCATATCAAGCATCGTGCCATCAATCATCGAGATTTCGTCAATGATTAAGACCTGCGCTTTTTTCATACGCTTTACTACTTTCTCACGCGTCATGATTTGATCAAGGTCGTATTGATTAATCGTATCGCGCGCACCCACCCCACTCCAGGCATGAATCGTCATCCCTCCAATGTGTGTCGCCGCAATTCCGGTTGAGGCGGTCACTGCGACATGAAGGCCTGCCGCTTCGAGCCAGGCAATATATTGATTAATCACATACGTCTTCCCCGCACCCGGTTCACCGGTCAAAAACACATTAGCCCCAGTTTTAAGAATATCTAAAGCCCGCGCTTGGTTCATAGTCGAATGATTATATCATAGATTGAGGGTACTATTGACTTTTTGCATAATTATGCTATTATCGTAATTGGGTAAATCCTACCCAGATATGAAAGGTGACAGTATGAGCTTTGAAAAGTATCTGCAGGATGAGCTTGGCATCTATGATGGTGCCAAGGCTCACGATACCTTCTTTCTGAAGATGTGTATCGAGAAGCTGAAGAGGAGGCATTTCACTCTGGACGACATCATTCGCAAGAATCTCGACCGCAAGTGCATCATCTATGTCTATCTCGAGAGTTCTAAGGCGCCTCAGCTCGAAGATCGCGTCAGGCTCCTGAAGTTCGCTTTCCTCCGTATGACCGAGGAAGGATTGCTGCGTAGGGATCGTTGGGGGGTGGACGGTCTCGTACACTATTCCATCACTGCTGAAGTCTAATGGTCTTCAGGTACTCCTAACCAGTACAAACCATTCCTGAGTTACCGTCTAACTTAAGTTCTTAAATTTGTACGCTCACGTATTGAGCATCTGACACAGACTTAATCCTAACCTAAAACGAACCGCGGCTAGCCGCACCAACCCCCTTGCTACGGCACGCGGGGTTTTGTTTTTATTTTCAATATTCCATATTCCATTTTCTCTCTTCAACAATTTGTGGACAGAGAAATATTTTTATAATTTTGTGCGATACAATACATATTATATGGCGACCCGCTCTTTAACGATTGTTGATGTTGATGCGAAAAAAACTCGCACTAAAAAAACTGCGACCGCGCAAAAAACTGCCGTGCTTAAAAAACAAACCACAACCAAATCTGCAATGCCCAGCAACGCTGACATAATGGCCAGTATCAAAAAAACCAAAAAAGCAGTGGCTAAAAAAACTGTCAAAGCAAAAACAGCGGTTGAAATTGTCGGCAGTGCTGAAACAACACCGGTTACTATTTTAACGATACCATTGCCAAAAAAAGTAGCGGTTAAAAAAGCGACACCTAAAAAGAAAGCGACCAAAGCAATCCTTGCGCCAGCTACCCACGATACTCACGCCGGACATGACCATAGTTCAGACCGCTACCCCGCTATCGTTCCGCGACACCCTGAACTACAGGCTATCAAACGTCATCCTTTAGGTCACTTACTCCTTGAGAAGAAATTACGTGAAGCGGGCTTCCGAGGTGGTATTAGTAGTGACAAAAAGTTTCTCGAAAAATACAGTACTGATGAAAGTATTTTCCATATTCGCCCTCAGGTAGTGTTACAACCAAAAAGTAAACACGATATTGAAATTGCGACTAAATTAATCGCTATCGAAACCAAACGATTCTCTTCACTATCACTTACACCCCGCGCGGCCGGCACTGGTTTATCAGGTGGCTCACTTACTGATTCCATTGTGATTGACGTCGTGCCACACATGCACAAAATTGGTGAAGTAAAAAAGACCAAGGACGGCGCCACGATTACATGTGAACCAGGTGCTTTCTGGCGTGATGTCGAGAAAAAACTCAAAAAAGTAAACTGTTACATTCCTTCATACACTTCATCAAAAGACATCTGCACTATTGGAGGCGCTGTTGCCAACAACGCGGCTGGTCCTGACTCACTACGCTACGGTCACTGTGCGGACTGGGTGGAATCACTGGATGTTATTTTAGCTGATGGTAACACCTACACTATGCGGGCTTTGTCATACAAAGAATTTAAAGCCCTCTGTAAAGAAAAAAACCTGCACGCTACAATTGCCCAAAGTGTATTTGAGATGATTGAAAAAAATGAAACCGTCATCAAAAATGGTCACCCTAAAACTCCCAAAGGTAACGCCGGCTATCCGTTATGGAATGTCATCCCACAAGGTGTTGAAAATTTCAAAAAAGGTATCGGGGTATTTGATTTAACCCGACTCGTTTCAGGAAGTCAGGGAACGGTAGGTATCATTACCCATATCACGATGAAGGCTATACCAATTCAATTAAATACCACCCTCATTACTATTCCAATTTTTGACTTACAAGAATCCACTAAGGTCATTATTGAAGCATTAAAATTTAATCCAATTAACATTGAGATTTTTGATGCTTTGACGTTTGATTTGGCACTCAAAAATCCCGACTTCTTTAAAGCTCGTCTCTCGGGGATTGAGTACTACAAAGTCCTCCTCTCGATGTACACTACATACCATATTAAATTTGGCCGAAAAATTCCTGAGTTCACTATCATTCTCACGGTTGATGAAGAGACCACGAACAAAACCTCACCCGCCGAAATTGTGCGTAAAATTAGCACCGACAAAGCGAGAGCTCGCATTGTAAAAAACTCCAGTGAAATTGAAATGTACCTCCAAATCAGACGCGCGAGCTACACCCTCTCAAAATTCCTCGACCCCGGCAAACGTCCAGCCGCTTTCCTCGAAGACATGACCGTACCGCCCGAGAACCTCGCCAAGTTCTTTATCGAAATCAAACGACTCTTTAAAGAGTTTAACGTGCAGTCTGCTATTCATGGCCATGGTGGTAATGGCCACTTCCACTTCTACCCGTTACTTGATTTCACCAGTAAAACCACTCCCCTCTTAGTTGAGAAAATGGCCGAAAAGTTTTATGACACGGCGGTAAAATATAAAGGTAATATTTGCGGAGAACACAATGACGGCATCATGCGTACACCGTACCTCTACAAAATGTTTAGTAAACAAATGCTTGATTTATTTAAAGCCACCGAACACCTCTTTGACCCTGACGATATCTTTAATCCCGGCAAGAAAGTAAACCCTCGCTTTGATATCAAAAAATCAATTCGCCACACCAATTAAAATTATCCATAGGAAAAGCCGCGATATACATCGCGGCTTTTTTCTTTGAGGGTGTGATACTCATGCACGACCATACGCTTCATTCATGGCGATTTGTAACGATTTGGCTGGACTATCGTCTGACCACACAACCAACTGGAAGGCTGGATAAAACCTATCTGACGTTTTCACTGCCGAAGCTACTGTATGGTCAATTTGCTCGGGACTCGCCGTTTGATCGCCAGACAGCAACAACCCATAGCGCCACGTCATGAGTTTTTGCTCGACCCAATAGGTGAACGCCCCGGTCCAAAACAAATCGTTACACCGATTGAGTAAGTCGTAAAATGGTGCCATTTTTCCATCAGGCACTTCAATTTCAAACGTGCAGATAAACCGTAACATTTCTTGGTTTTGATTCCAGGCCATGGTCAGCGAGTAACATTGCCATTGTCCCTCCACCATCATGGCAATCTGTTCCTCATTAACTCGGTCAAAGTCCCAGCCACGTTTTTTAGCCAGTGTTTCCGCCACATCAATTGGGTGTGTGTCTGAATAGAATGTACCAAGTGACATCAATGATCTCCCCTAGCTAGTTACCTCGACACAGGTTGTGCTGTTTCTATCTACTGTTATACCTAATAATAGACAACTGCACAATTAGTGCACAGCGTTAACTTACTAAATACGTAAATTACCCCTATACTTAAATTAGTATCCTGTTCACCCCAACTGAAGGGAGCCTCTCATGTATCCGCATGAAAATGTAAAAGTGAGCGAAACGGAGCTGATGCTCCACGGCTATGGCCTGACCACCGCCAATTTCTTTTACCGGATGCCGGATTACCGGTCAGTGCTCAACGAGTATATTTGGCAAGACTATGATCTCTACCCTGACTACCCCAAACTCTTTTCATTTATCGAGTTTTGGCAAGGCAACCTCGACGGCCCGCTCCACAGCGTGGAATTCACTCACCGCAAACTCATCCGCTCCGGCGAGTGGCGCAACGTAAAAGGCGAATTCCGCATCCATTAACAAACAACAAAATCAATCGGCCAGCCCTATCAGGTTGGCCGATTATATTTATATCTACACTTTATAATTCATTTAAAATCTGTTATAACTATCCCACCAATTTATTGGCCTCATCGTCTAACGGCTACGGAATGAAAAGTGATTAGCTTTTCATCCGGTCGCGAAGCGAATTGTCGATGTTTACGAGACAATAGGCGGCAGGATTTTCACCAATGAGAATCCCGGGTAAATTAGTAGGTAGCGAAAATTAAAGAAAGTATAAACGGCCTCATCGTCTAACGGCTAGGACGCAGGATTCTCATTCCTGCAATCGGGGTTCGATTCCCCGTGAGGTCACGAGTATAGAAATTAGCGCCTTTGGGCGCTTTTTTCTATTCGTGACCTCACGAGTAACAGTGTATAGACACTGTTACGGGGGAATCGAAGACCTTGCCTAGTATTTTATGAGCTTGCGATTTAAAATACTGTCAAGGTGTACTGAAACTGTAAGTTTCGATTCCCCGTAAGGGTCATAAATTGACAAATATAATCTTTGTGCCACAATATAACTAGGTAGTTAACTTAATATAGGAGAACAAAAATGCCTGTAAAACCTAACGAAGTTCCTCTCATGAATGAAGAGAGGCAAAGGGTTCTTGATGAGGCAATCATCAAAGTTGACCAGGAGATTCTCAGTAATGGAGGAAGGGATCCTCATCATATATACCTAGGAGAACTAGGAAAAACCTCAGGAACTTATATAGATTGGTTCTACGAAGAACTGGTAAGACAATATAAGGTGGCGGGCTGGAAATATGTTACTGTTTACAAATACACCGATAGTGACTGGCGTACGTTGAGACCGTCTCTTCATCTGTCAACAAAGACACGACTGACTACAACTAAATCACGTTCATATCCTTATTCCGTGATGCAAAAGTATCTTTTTGGTGACAAGATTGTGTAAAATGATACTTTTAAGCCTCTCCTCATCAGGGGCTTTTTTTATTAAAAGTGAATTTTTAAAATACTTATATATTGCCTATATATTTATTCGACTCTATAATTACCTTAATTAATTGATTCCAACTTACGAGCACTTGGGTCGCAAATCAGCCGACCAGAATGTTGATACATTCTGGTCGTTGCTGTTTGTAGTACTCATAGGGAATCGAAAAGCGCTTTGAGATAGTTAAGAGCGTAGCGAAATAAACAATCAAAATGCTGCACAGAATTCGTAGAATTCGATTCCCATAAGGGTGTATTTATTGAAGCTGCTGTAATGGTATCATTACGTTATGACTGGTAAAAAAACTATGTTGATTGTTGGAATAGTGGTTGCCATAACCTTGCTTGGGTATGGGTATGTATCGCTATTTTCTAAACGACCTCTCCCTGCTACCCAGGTAAAAACGGTAGCTGAATGCGAACTGAATGGTCAAATAATAAACCCCGATGACCCCACTACCTGTATTACAAAAATAGTAGCGACAACGACCGCGACCACCACTTCCGAAGTCACTCCCCCACCGCAACCTCCACCTACCGATACCATACAAAAACTTAATACGGAAGTTTCATACACCATTGGTGAACAAAAAAATTATAGTAACGGACTGACTATTTCTCTAACAACTATTTCTGACTCACGTTGCAAACCGGAAATGCAGTGTATTTGGGCTGGTGAATTGGCCCCTGAGTTTGTTATTTATGGTGGACCCTTTGGCACCACGGGAACACCGATTATTCTCGGGACAACTCGGAATACCACCCTCACGAGAAACGGTTTTGTTTTTACGTTAGTTTCCGCGACCGAAACAACTGCCATCCTAAAAATCAGTGCCGCATCTTCTGTAGCCACCACCGGCATTGTCAGTGGCACCGTTACCATCGGACCTATCTGTCCGGTTGAGAGTATCGATAATCCGTGTGTGATTTCTCCTGAAGTCTACACCTCACGCAGTGTCGTAATCTACGGACCAACAGATTCCTTGCGTATTAAAAGCCAACCCCTTAATCCAGATGGTAGCTATACGCTCACCCTACCCATTGGTGCCTATTGGTTACAAATTGAACCGGCCGGAATTGGACCCGGCGAGAAAAAACCAGTAACCGTTGAGGCAAACAAAACCTCTACCGTAGAGTTTGATATTGATTCAGGGATTCGGTAAGTAACAAACGGGCACCCATAGGATGCCCGTTTTGCTCGCTGCATTGTATGTAGATTGATCTTTACTCAGAGATCATCGTCAAAGATGGGCCCAAGACTATCAAGACGTCGCAACCGTATCGGTCGTAACCAGTCACGTTTCCTTCACTGAGCTGAAAATCAGCCAAAAGCGTCTCGTACACCATTTCACCCAAAGACCAGAAGCGAACAAGGCGGGGAATAGAGAAATCACATTTCTCCGGTTTACCGGTACACACCAACAAGTCAGAGGCACCGAGGCGGAGGAAGATTTCTTTTGCTTCCGATGTCAGCGTCACTGTATAATTTTCCTCTTCTTGTACCGCATCGTGCAAGTCATGAAATTCAACAATTTCTTTTGTACCTCCAAGAATAAGCAAAGCGGAAGCAACTTGCTCGGTGTAATACTCCTTTTCTGATTTTGGAAATGACCTACGCGATCGTCTAGTAATCAACCAAACGATTATGATGGCAATGATCACTCCCCCGACGAGATACGCAGTCGAAAACTCTAGTTCAGCCACACTTTTTAAGAACGATTTCATCGTCTACTCCTATCCTTACCACAAGAACGCTGATTTAATTTATACAGCGTGAAGATTATTTGTCAATAATTAGTAAAGCTACTCATCACTAATTTTACGTATCAAAAAACACTACTCTACCTACCCACCAAACTCGTTAATGATTTCCTTTTCATTACTCGCATCAAGTGATTTTTTAAAACGAGTCCCCTTTTTTCCTTTCACTCTTGCTTCACATTCGGTCCACGTGGAATGCACTTTTACAACGCCGTCAACTTTACTAATATACGAGTAGGCTTTTTGCGCTGATCGTTTGCGCGCATCACTGCGGTCTTTGGCTTTGGATTCATCATACGCGGTATTTTCAATACTGTACCCGTAGGCATTTTTTGGACCTTGATAGAGTGTAAAGGTACCGTTAGATGCAAATGTTGAGGCTATCACATCGGCTCGTTCGTTGCCGATAATACCCACGTGCCCTGGAACTTTATGCCATTCAATGGTGACTTTTTTTAAAAGCGTTAGCAGTTGTTGCCACAATTCTTTATTTACCACGTCGGTATCAGCTTTTGTTTTCCAACCGTTTGTCATCCAGCCATAGACCCAGCCCGTCGCGCCTTGCACCACATATTTTGAGTCAGTGTAGATATGAACTACCTCTGCACTTTGCACCACAGCTGTTAGACCTTCGACTACCGCTTTGAGTTCCATTTCGTTATTCGTAGTGTGTGGGTTATGTCCCCCAAGTTCGGTCACTGTATCGGTATCAAAAAAAACCACTCCGTAGCCACCTGGGCCAGGATTGCCTTTGGCTGCGCCATCGGTAAACATGGTGATTGTTTGTTTCATAGTGCTGAAAGTGTAGCATACACGATGAGAAACTTCGTCAGACTCGTCTCATCAGTTCTATTTACTTTTTTATAATATGTTGTATTATATAACAAGGTTAGCACACAACATACTATCATCACGAGGTTTAGGATGAGCAAGGTAGTAATCACTAAAACAACTAAGATTCCTCTCCCAGCTGAAAAGATGTGGGAGCTGCTGCAACAAACGAGGACCCTCAGGACTATCGGCAATGGGTTTGTACACTACCAAGGAAAGTTACATGCGGAATGGAAAGTAGGCCAGAAGTGTACCGTCACACCTATCTTTACGAAAATTCCCTGGTCTCTCGCACCCTCAGGTCCTCACACCATACTCGTGAGCAACATCGACCCAGTTTTGATGATGATTGAAACCAAGGAAGCAGGCGGGCTCGTTACCGCGTGGAATCACACCATGAAAATTACTTCCTCTTCTCATAATGATTTTTGTATCTACAGTGATACGGTTGAAATTGAGGCCGATTGGTGGGCCATGCCGGTCGTGAAGCGACTCGCTCGAGCTCTGTACAATCATCGTCATGCTCGGTTATTGATACTCGCCGAACAACAAAAGTAGCGACTAAAAAAGGCATTCCTTGCGGAACGCCTTTTTCTTTTGTTGTTCGAGAGCTATTACTCAACCACGACCGCTGTACCCGTTACCGTTACCATCAGCATGTTTCCGATAGTAAGGTAATCAATATCAATTCCCACGACGGCATTGGCTCCTAACGTTTCTGCTTTTTCTTGAATTTCTTTGAACGAAGCTTCGCGTGCGTCAATAATAGTTTTTTCGTAGGTCGTTGATCGCCCACCCACCAAATCTCGAATACTTGCCATAATATCTTTTACGACATTGGCACCAAAAATAGTTTCTCCGGTTACAATGCCTTTATACGCGGTGATGGTTTTTCCCTGTAGTGTCGGGGTGGTTGTATATATCATGCATCTATTGTAAACGTACCGTGTACTTGGAGCAAGCCACGAATAGATACTTTGACAGCTACCTAATTTACTTTTGCGATACAGCTAAACGTACCGTTAAAACGTCCTCCTGAAGCACTTTCTAGGCTCGCTTGTTGGCGTGTGCGATAATAAGAGATATGAAAAATATTTTAATTTTAGGAGCCATTATTATTGTTGTGCTGGGATTAATATTAGTGCTGGGTGGTACCAAAGATACTGCCGAAACGCTTAACACCATGAGTTCAAGTACTGACACTGCTACCACCATTCCACAATCAGGATCAGAATCAACCATGGATGAAAATTCGGGATTATCAGTAACCACGAACAGTACCACTACTGTCACAACAACGTCACCAGACGGCAAACTAAAAGCCGACACCTTTACCGGAACGCTCACAAAAGTAGATACCGGATGTTTTGCTGACGGTGAATGTTTTGTAGTGGTTGATGGTAAAAAAGTAACCGCACTTATTGGTTTTAGTACTGATATTGTTGGTAAAGTAATGGGAGTCGAAGGTTTTGGCGATTTGGAACAACACATTGGTAAACAAGTGGAAGTGTACGCGCAAGTAATGGCCGACGGGACGTATACCCTCTATGGAAGCGAAGGATTCTACATCAAAGCAATCTAATCAGCCCATAAATACCCCTAAAAGCCCGCGTACGCGGGCTTTTAGTATGTGGTAAACGGTTCAGTGGGTGGAAATGATATACTAATTGGAATGA
This sequence comes from Patescibacteria group bacterium, assembly GCA_040386275.1. Lineage (GTDB taxonomy): Bacteria > Patescibacteriota > Minisyncoccia > Phycocordibacterales > UBA918 > OLB19. Next base: position 69,902 of record JAZKFU010000008.1, on the reverse strand, counting down.
AAACAGTGGCCATTGTTATGGGATGTTGTTTCCTTGCACTGATTACGTCAGTAGCCTTTTTAAGTGAAATTAAACCAACGACTACCACACCCCCTACTCCGTATCTTGTAGCAACGGTAACACCACCCATTGTTGAACAAACTACCCCCGTACCTCCCACGCCGAACAATCAACCGTTTACCGTTCCCATAACCTACAAAATTGGTGCGACTAACATATATCCCGACGGGAGCATGATTACCCTCCGAGCTATTAGCGATTCCCGTTGCAAACCGGAAGTACAATGTATCTGGGCCGGTGAACTGGCGCCGGAATTTTTAATTCAAACTAAAACAGGCACCACGAGCGATACCGTGGTACTGGGTTCAGTTCGCACGACCAAATTTCAAACGTCAGACTATACGTTTACGCTCGTAAATACTTCAGAAAGCGAAGCTACCATTATTATTACACCAATAAGCACACCGGTTGTTCTTATCGCTACCACTACTGCAACTACTGTTCCAAACGCCACAAAAGCACCGCTTACCACCAAGACTACCGTTAAGCCCAACACTAACAAACCAGCTCGAACAACAAGTGTTCCTGCCCCCACCGCAGATTTTAAACAAGCTCTGATTGCAGAGATAGAAAAGCAAACCAATGAATTTCGAAAACGTAATAAACGTTCCCCGCTCTCTATAGATACCGCGCTAGCCCGCAATGCGACGCAATACAGCGCGTATTTATTTACCCATTCATTTCTTTCTCATACCGACAAGAAAGGCTGTGATATTAGTTGTCGCTTTCTAAACAAAGGCTACGAAGCAGACGCCTGGGGTGAAAACCTCGCCATGATGACCTACGAGGAACAACCAAGCGTTGAGTACATTGCTAACTATTTTATGACGCAATGGCAAAAGAGTGCCGGCCACCGCAAAAATCTACTCTCTACAGCGTTCACGCATCAAGGTATTGGCGTAACGTTTGATGATACCAATATCTATATGGTAGTGCACTTTGCCCATCCTCAATAAACTATTCATTATTACTAATAAAGCAACCACAAAAAAACGCGGCCCATAGAGTCGCGCTTTTTTTGTGTGAAGTGATTAATCCTCTACTTCAAATTCATCACTAGTAGCTTGTTCGTCATCATCTTCGTCAAAGAGTCGGAATTCGTATTCTCCTTCGTTATTCACACGGAAGTTTACGTATCCTTCTTCATCATCAACGTAGACTCGAGAAATGTAGTCGTCATCATTATCTCCTGTTTCGTATAGTCCAATCCAGTTGTCATTGTCTTCATCCTCTACTTCGTAATCAACGCGTACATTGTCACCGGTTTCATACATGTCATCATCGATTTCAAGTGACCAATCGTTGTTGTCATCATCATCGTCGTCATCATCGTTTCGACTGTCAAAACGGAATGATTTAATAACTCCTTCAGCATAATCACCGTCCTCATCTTCGGCTACCAAGCGGTAGTAATACGTTCCATCATCGTCGAGATTAGTCGCTTCGAGTTCAAACTCTTGGGTTTCTCGAGCATCGCCATCAATACTAATTGAAGCGGTACTGTATGGCATATTGGTGTTAGTTCCATATTCAAACCACACCCGAGCTTCAGCATCGCGAGCGAACACTACTTCACCGTCAAACCATACAGAATTATCATCTTCATCAGCTTCTACTCCCCCTGTAATTACACGACTAATGTCACGAGTACTACTATTTCCGCCTTGATAATTTGGAATATTACCTTGTAAGGCTGCTAATTGGGCTTGCAATTGAGCAAGTAGTGCATACAGCTGAGCTACTTGTTGATCCTGCGAAGCATAGTAATAATTGTATTTATTCTTGTTTTGTTTAACCAGATTTGATTGGTGATACGGATTCATCTGGTTTTGATGTGCCTTACCATTACCGTAACTTTTACTATTATCGGCTAGGGCAGCATTTGGAATGATTACCATACCAAGTACCAGTGGAATACACGCTAACGTAAATATATATTTATTCATATAAACACATTATATCATATTTTGAAGTAAATACAACCAAGAGGTCCGTCAAAATAACCTTATATTAAAGACTATTATCGTGATTTCCACGATGAGTCTTGTCTCACCAAAAGTTGAGAAGCGGTCTCGGGATGGGCCATTATCTCTTCCACAATTTTCTCGGCTCTAATGCCTTGAGAGGCTTTAATCAAGATGACGTCTCCGGGATTGATAAACGCTTGTAATTCCCGTCCAGCTCGCGCAGTGTCTTCATGTTGAAATACATTTTTTTCGTGCATCCCAAATTCAATTGCTGTTTCCGCAATTTTTCGCGCCCGAACGCCCAAAGTAAAGAGAACATCCGCACACTTTGGTACTTGCTCCCCTACTTTTTCATGTGCTCGACTTGAGAATTGTCCCAGTTCCAACATATCACCAATCACTGCAATTTTACGCTTGGCCCCGCGGATTTCTGAGAGCGAGGTGAGCGCTGCTTCTACCGCTACCGGTGAAGAGTTGTACGTATCATCAATAATCAAGGTACCTTTGATTCCCGAAATCATGCGCATCCGTCCCTGTGGGCTTTGGTGCTCTAGGACCGATTGAGCGACTTCAGGCAAACTAATATCAAACTGTGCAGCTACAGCTGCCGCGGCGGCAAAGGTATACGCGTTTTGCATACCTATTGAACCCATCACTTTAACTGGTACCGATTCATCTAAATGAGTCAGGGTAAAGGTTGAGCCAACTGGTTCGTCGTTGTGGTAGACAATAGCATCTGATGAAGCAGTGAAGTGAGTTGGTAAATATCGACTAAACCCAACTGCGGACTGCCGTACTTCTTTGACGGCATTTTGTAGCTTAATATCGTCATGGTTGTAGACAAACACTCCCTCAGGTTTAAGTGCTTTGAGCAACTCCATCTTTTCAGCTACTACGGCTTCAGGTGTGCCAAAAAACTCAACGTGCACCGGCACATCTGGCAATCGTGTCATGACCACAATATCCGGCGATAACCATTTAGTTAGCGCGGCCATATCACCCGGTCTATCTACTCCACATTCAAGCACTAACACTTCTGGATAGTTGCGACTAAAGAAGGCAATAATAAATCCATCAAAAAAGTTTTTGAGCCACGAGAACGGGTTATCCCACGCATTTGGTAGTCCTAGGATAGATAACGGCACTCCAATCTCAGAGTTAAAACTTTTTTGACTCTTCCGTGTCTTTCGATGATTTTTAAGCACTGAAAAAATTGCATCTTTGGTTGAAGTTTTTCCCACACTTCCCGTCACCGCAATAATAGTCGGCTTTGTCCGCCGTAACAACACCTTAGCCTCAAAAGTTAAAACAGCCACCACCACTTTTTTTAACGCGTTTTTCATTGTAAATTCGTAAAACTATAAATATATTTGATTATATTAGCATTGTCTTATTATTAAATCCTCTAATTATCAAATATACTGAATTTACTTGACAAAAATACATAATAAGTGTATTATATTATTCGAATTGAACTTTTGGAGAATACTATGCCAAATCTCTATCATCCTGAATGGGACGAACAAGTCGGATCGTGCGGTAAGCACGGCATCCCGATGACACCTTGTCCTCAGTGTCTGGCGGAAAAGGATCCTGACATCCAGGTGGTACTGACCGCAGCTGACCGTACCCAGCTTGACTGGGATCTCAGCTTCAAAATTTCCAGCATGTTCCCTACCGAACAAGCATGGCTCGCTGAACGCGTAATCTGAAATCTTTCAGGAGCCACCTAGAATATAGCCGCTACCCACGAAACGAAAGCCAAAGCTTCGTTTCAACGAGGTGGCGGTTTTTGTTTTTATTAAAGTAAAATATTTTTTAAGTAGCCGGTTTGACCAAATTTGTGTCAAAATGCGTCCAGATGCAAGGCGTGCTGTTCGCTTTTTTGCGAGTCGTACCTAAATGTACGGTGAGTGAAAAAGCGAACAGCAACAACGCAGCAGATGGGCGTAGTTTGGCGCAAATTTTAATTTGTTTCAGAATTGCTGTAGATACAAGACGCGCGAAGAAAATAAAGTGAGGCGTACATTAGTACGTTGAACTTCATTTTACTGAGCAGCAACGCAGTAGATGCAGGGATTCTGGAATAAATTATCGGTCTGGGGGGATGCTGTAGTAATTTATTAAAAACTTGGTTATATCCATAAACGGCGTCGTCAACGTCTCAGACGCATACTGCACGCCTCGTGGATCTACCGTATACAAGAACACAATAAACTTCGGATCATAGGCGGGGAAATACCCGAAGAATGAGTGGAGGTATTTGTCTTCATAATACCCACCCCCATTTGGATTAGACATCTGCGCTGTACCGGTTTTGGCGGCAATAGTATGGTGTGGAAGTGCTACATCTCCCCCACGCAAAGCAGTGTCGACGACGCTCGTGAGCATGCGTGATACGGTTTCGCTTGTTTCGGGCGTAAAGACTTGAGCACCATTTGGGTAGACCACTTCTTTTTTAGTACCATCATCGTATTCAATAGCTTTAACAATATGAGGAGTTACTAGATGACCACCATTACCTAACGTCGCTAAGGCTCTCGCGGTTGCTATCGGAGTCATCGCAATTCCCTGCCCGAATGAGGCGGTTGCGTACTCTACATCACGCGGAGACTGCAGGTTCTTCATCAGTCCCTGGGCTTCACTCGGTAAATCAATTCCTGTTTCACTTCCTAATTTCAGACCTTCAAAATAGCTGCGGAATTTTTCTCGCCCCATTAATTTTACAATGTGTGATACTCCGGTATTGAGTGATTGATCCAAGACCGTTTGCATCGGAACGGTACCACGACCTTTACCGTCAAAGTTTTTAATAGTGTATCCATTAAGATCAAGGAATCCGGCGTCGTAGTACGTCGATTGAGGTGTTACTACTTTACTATCAAGTCCAGCTGCCATGGTAAGGGCTTTAATAATCGAACCCATCTCGTACACGTTTTCCACTAACGGATTTTGGAATTGATCGATTGAACTTGTGCCACGAGTGTTTAAATCAAAGGTTGGCGCCACGTTTAACGCATAAATTGCTCCCGTTTTAGGATCCATGATGATTCCACCCGTGAGTTTACTTTTATACTCGTCTTGGGTTTCTTGTAACACCCGGTCAAGCATACGTGCTACGGTTGGTTCAATTGTCGTTACTACACTCCCACTTTTTTGTTCAGAGTTTTCAAACACTAAACTACCGAGATTAGAAAAGATCTCTGCAAAAAAGTTCACTGAAAGTTTGGTATTGTCCCGGTAGAGGGTTTCGTCATAGTAACGTTCAAGACCATACTTCCCGCGTAACTGTCCGTCATCACTACCAAATCCCACAAACCCAATTGACCGAGCAGACATCGTATCGCCCGGATAGTATCGCCACTGATTTCGGTACAACATCACTCCTTCGACTGATTCTTTAGATAATAATTCGTAAGTCGCTTCATTTACCTTTGGATCAATTTCTACATAGGTACGGTTCGGTAACGTGGCTTTAGCAATAAAGTCATCTTTTGATATTGCTACGTGCATCTTTATCTTTTCGTAGACTGCTTCGGGATCAGTAATGATGGTTGGATTCACCGCCACGAGATACCCTGAGGTGACTGAGGCAGCTGAAACTTTTTCTCCATCTTTGGTGGTGAAATATATACTGCCTCGGTTATAGACGTCTTTAGCGGTGTGTACGTATTGGCGTTGGGCTTTTTCGCGATAGGCTTCAGCTTGATTTATTTGTATATGATACAAACGAACAATCAATAAAAAGCCTATAAAAAAAATCACCGCGGAGATAATTCGTATTCGCGCTGTGGTACTTTTACGCATAGAGAACAACTACCGGGCCGATTCAGAGAGTACCAACGTTGATTCCTCACGACTGACAAAGATTTTGGTTTCGTTAGCGGTGAAGTTTTCTAGGGCGGCAATTTTATTACTCACTTTGTGTTGCGCAGTAATATAAGAAGATTCTAGTTGAGCAATTTGAGACTCAACTTTGGCAACATCATTCATAATTTCCTTGCGCAGTACTACGTGTACTACCGACATTGAGAGGAAATACATGTACAAAAAGACCAATGTAAAAAGGGTGGCAACGCCAGCATTAAAGTAGAATGCATGGGTGGGTTTGGAAATTACATTCGCGAGCATTGTAGTAATAATTAAATTTTTTGAATAATTCGTAATTTGGCACTGCGGGATCGGGGGTTTGCTACCAACTCTTCTCTGCTTGCTACTATCGGTTTTTTGGTTATGAGGACACCGGCGGCAGCTTGTACGTAATTTTTGAATGTATGTTTTACAATTCTATCTTCAAGACTATGGAAGGAAATGATAGCCAAACGTCCTTGGGGAGCTAAGCATTGCCAGGCTCCCGCGATGAATTGCTCCAGGACCGTAAACTCGTCATTCACTGCAATGCGTAAACCCTGAAAGGATTTTGTTGCTGGATGAATGCGACCATGGCGATATGACACAGGGACAGAAGTAAAAATTATTTCTGCCAGTTCTGCGGCGGTCATAATTTTTTTGTTCTTGCGATAGGCAACGATTGCTTTGGCAATCGGTCTTGAATATCGCTCTTCCCCGTACCCATACAATACGTTCGCAATATCTTCCTCTTTCCAGTCGTTGACGATGTCTCCGGCCGTAAATGAATACGTGTCTGGCGCTCCATACGTCATGTACAAGCTATCGTCTGAAGTGAACGAGAACCCCTTTCCCCCATCCGTGAATTGATCCGTACGCCAACCAAGGTCGGCGAGAATCGCATCAACGTGTTCTATATTTAATTTCAGAAGTTCTGATTGAATGTGTGCAAAATTACTATGCACTAAATGCACGGTGGATTTTGATTTCTTTAAATCATGTAATTCCGATAAAGCAGTACTGTCGGCATCAAACCCGATAAAGGTTCCCTTGGCACCCAATTGCTTGAGTATGTGCCTGGCATGTCCTCCAGCACCCAAGGTAGCGTCGACCACGGTTGCGTTTTTACTAAGCGCTAAGGCGTCTATCGCTTCTTCGAGCAAAACAGTAATGTGCTTCATATATATAGAGAGTGGTTGGGTGACTTAGAGGACACCAATCGCTCCGAGCTTTTCCGCGAGGGAATCTGCTTGTAGTTCGATTTGTGCTTTGTACTCTGTCCACTTGTTCTCATCCCAAATTTCTATTCGGTTATGGATACCCGCTAAGACTACCTTTGAGTCTAAGTGAGCAAACTCCTTTAAAAAATCTGGCACGAGAATACGTCCAACTGAATCTACCTCCACCTCTACTGCTCCTGATAAGAAGAATCGATTGAAACTTCTGGTGTCCGCGGTCCCCAGTGGCAGTTCACCAATTTTGTCGGTGATTTTCTGCCACTCAAGAAGCGGATATACAAAGAGACAATTATCAAGACCGCGTGTGACGACAAGCGATGCCCCAAGTTCACCCCGCCATTTAGACGGAAGTGACAGCCTTTTCTTGGGGTCCAACGTGTGCTTGTATTCGCCAATTAGCATATCTTAAAAGTTTGAAGGTACCCTCTAAACCAACCGCAATCAGTGGAGTGATTCCAGTAGGTTTAGAGAGTACCTCCCTCCTGTATACGGTTCCTTGCGGTCGCGTATACCACTATCTCCCACCACACTTACACTATACACCACTTTGACCCACCCTGCAGTATTTCCCCACACTTTCCCGGTGGATAACCAATAAAAAACAAAAAAACAACACAAAGGTGTTTTTTGTACAGAGGCTTTGCCTCATAACACAAAACAGCGAGAACAAAGTTCTCACTGTTTTGTATATTATCAATATTCCCTCTTCAATTTTCTATATTATTTACCCTTCACACGCTACGCAGTCTGGAAGCGATTGTTCCTCTACTTCAACTTTTGGTTTCATCAACGGGAATAATTGCACTTCACGTAGTGGCTTACCCGCGAGGAACGCAAACAAGCGCTCGCCAAAACCAAACCCGCAGGTTGGTGGCATACCATGTTCGAGCATCTCCACAAATTCCCAGTCAGACATCATCGCCTCATCATCACCTGCATCGAGCAATTTCTTTTGCGCTTCAAACCGAGCGCGCTGGTCATCCGGGTCATTTAACTCGCTGTACCCCCGCCCTACTTCACTTCCCGCGATAATTGGTTGGAACATTTCAACCGTATCAGTGCCCGGTCGTGTTTTCGCAAGCGGTGCCACGAGTGTTGGGTGATTAATGAGAAAGGCTGGTCCGGCAATTTGTTTGCGACAGTACTTCCAAAGAGTATCGGTTAGGCGCTCGCGATTGTTCCCATCGTACTTCACTCCCAGTTCTGCGAGCTTTTCTTCCATAGCCTCGGTTGTGGCCGTTAAAATGTCGATACCCGTTTTATCTTTAATGGTTTCGACATAATCAATTTCAACCCATTCGTCTGCCAAATCAAAGGTGTGATTCCGCATAGTGAATTTTGTCGTACCAAATACTTCGGTAGCAATGGTGCGGTAGAGATCACGCACAAACGTCATGCCGTCCCGGTAATCAGCATAGGCCCAGTAGAATTCACAGTTGGTAAATTCTTGGAGGTGTTCAGGACTGGTACCCTCATTGCGATACGCTCGTCCAATTTCAAACGTTTTAGCATAGCCAGCAGCCATCAAGCGCTTCTGCCAGAGTTCACCAATACAGATACGCATATACACCTGCATATCAAAATCATTATGGTAGGTTTTAAACGGACGTGCTTCAGCTCCGCCGGTCGTTACTTCAAGCGTGGGTGTTTCCACTTCTAGAAACCCATGATCCACCATAAACCGACGTGTCACTTCCCAGAATTTTGCTTTTTGAATAAACAAGGCTCGGGCTTCATCATCAAGCAACAAATCGAGATACCGCTTGCGGTACCGCATATCTTCGTCCTTAATACCAAAGTGTTCAGCCGGTAATGGAGCAAGAGACTTCGTTAAAATACGCCATGACGCCACTTGTAGCGCCTGGGTTTCGCGTTTAGTAATAAACGCATTCCCCGTTATTTCAATAAAATCTCCCCCATCAATAGTATCTACAAAGAGGGCAAATAGTTCTTCACCGATGTTCTCTTTGGTAAACATCGCCTGTACGCGAGCCGAGCCATCAAAGATATCAGCAAACGCAAGCGCTCCATGCAAGCGCAAAGCCATCACCCGCCCGGCAATAGTAACTGATTCTCCCGAAGCGACTAGTTCGCTAAACTTCTCTAAAACAACCCCATTTGTGTGAGTAGCATTGGCCTTGGCTGTGTAAGGGTTCATCCCCGCCGCCACAAGCACATCCCGCTTTTTCCGACGTTCGTTCATTAGGTCATCATGTGTAGACATTTGTGTATATTAGCGGGTAACAGCAACTTACGCAAATAGCGCATTTCGTTGGTGACGAGTCAAAAATGCCACTCATCGTATACTCGATACGCCTCGCAGCATTTTTAACACGTCGTCTAGAACTGCATCTATTATCGTAAGTCTATTTAAAATTAAGTGGTATTTAAAATAAGACCTCCCCGTGGTACGGAAAGGTCGATTTTAAAATATTATTCCTGCAAGACTAATGAGGGTTTATAGTGCATCTTTTGCATTCGGCGAGTGCGAGCCACTCGTTCATCAGCCAGCACTTTATCAATCGCCTCTTCTAAAGTCTTGCCGTAAAATAATCTGTCATTAGTTCTTTTTACTATATACGAACTATGAGGGAGATTATCAATTATTCCCGCTTCATCCCCAATTAACCGAATCAAATATTTACTCGGACAATTTGGATTATGTTGTATCGAATACGTCAAATGCGCAATTCTGTCCATCTGTTCCATCTAAAGCTCCTGCATGAGAATGTCGATTCCGCATAAACACTACCACATTTATAAACATCCACAACAAAAAACCAATCGCAAAGCGATTGGTTTTTTGAAATAAAATGTAATTCATCGATGGAAGTTCAAAAATCTTTTTAGACAAGGCGACTAGTTATTTTTGTTCGAGCCGTACTTTTTGTACGGTGAGGACTAAAATAATGCAGGCAACGCAGTATAAAATTATTTTTGGACTTTCACCCCCTTTATTCGACTTTCAATACCTTGTATTTTTGCTTCCCTCCCGGCGTCTCAAAACTAAACTCATCTCCCTTAAACTTTCCCATCAGTGATTCTCCTAGTGGTGAAAGGTATGAGAGTTTCTTTTCGTGGATGTTGGCTTCTTCAGCTCCGACGATGGTGTAACTGTGACTATCTTTATCTTTGTCTTTTTGAATAGTTACGGTTGAACCGAGCACAATCACATCACCTTTTTTGTCATGGGCAACGATTTTTGCTTCTTTGATTACCTTTTCGAGGTGAGCAATACGTTCCTCAATGGCAGCCTGCATATCACGAGCTTCTTGATATTCAGCGTTTTCAGAAAGGTCACCGAGACTTCGAGCGTACTCCAAAGATTCAGCTACTTCTTTACGACGAACTGTTTTTAAATGATCTAATTCTTTCTTCAATTCGTCAAACTTCTCAGCAGTCAAATAGGATTGTTGATCGTTCATAATGCAAAATTAATGTACCACAATTATACGCACTTACTCTATCAGGTCAACTTGTGGACTACTCTGATGTATTATCAGGTATTTCAATGGCTTTATCTGGATTAATGTACTCTGGACGATTGAGTGCCATCCAATCAAATACCCCACCCATGATTCGTGTAGCCCCCAGCGCATTACTACGAGGTGCCTTATCCATCAGCAATATAAACGCAAACTTCGGGTCTTCGTACGGCCAAAAACCAGCCGCCCAAGAATTCACAAACGCATTACCGGCTCCAATTTCTGCTGTACCTGACTTGGCCGCAATGGCTACATCTTTTCGCTCTAATCCCCGCGCGGTACCGCCCGCGATAATCACTGTCTTGCGCATTCCTTCGTGCACCACCTTTAAATACTCGCGATTTAGTCCTATGTCGGTAGTACTACTCACCTCACCTTTTATTACGTGTGGCGTAACGAGGGTTCCGCCAGAAGCTAGCGCACCGTAGGCACGTAACATTTGTAGGGGTGTAGCCTGGAAACCATACTGACCAATAGCGGTAAAGTACGTGTCTCCTAGTCGCCAATCATCATCAAATGTTTCTTTTTTCCAGGCCGGGGTTGGTACAACTCCTTCCTGTTCGGACGCGATGGTAATGCCCGTTGTACTACCCATCCCAAATAATTTGTAGTACTGACTCATTTTTGTAATCCCGAGTCCCGCCTGATCACCAAAGCCACCACCAATGATATAAAAATAGACGTTAGAGGAGAATGCAATTGCTTCACGCATTGTCATCGCCCCATGCGCTCGCCAGTCATTAAATCGTGACGGGTTACTAGGATTATACGGATTAGGCACAACTAAGTACCCGTTACTGACGATAGTTTTATTGGGATCGATAATTTTTTCTGACAATGCCGCGTAGGCCACAAATGGCTTTACAATCGAGCCAGGTGTATAGACACCACTCACTACTTTATTTAAAAACGGCAACCGATCATCTTTGTTGTATTCACTAATCAAGGTCGTGTTGTCTCCATCAGCCATAACTTCAGGATCGTACGAAGGATAGCTCGTCATGGCTAAAATCTCTCCGGTATGAATATCCATAATTGCCCCCGCTCCACTCCGAAACCCAGCTTGCGCACTACTGGTGGCGATGATTTGGTACATAGCTTCCGATAAACCAGCATCTACTGAAAGTGTGATGGCTTTACCCTCAACCGGGGCAGATAAGGCATGTTCACCGATAATTTCCCCGAGCGCATCTTGCTCGATAATTTTTTCACCATTAGTGCCATGTAGGTCATCTTCAAACGCACTCTCTACCCCCGTTCTGCCGAGGTATTCGGTTCGGTAGTACACACCTTTTTTATCTCGTTGCGGGTAACTCACGTACCCTATCAATTGCCCCATCCCGAGCCGGTCCGTATACGCACGTACCGGAAAATCATACTGATCGGTAAAATCATGTTCATTCCAAATTAACGGCTCACCTTTTCGATCAAACACAACTCCCCGTTCGGCAATGATGACGCTGGTATTCACACTATTATTGTCACTGATAGTTCGGAAACGTGCCCCTTCGGTGACTTGCAGGTGAAATATTTTTCCAAAAAAAGCGATGGCCACAATTATAAAACACACACCAATTAAATAGACGTTGACCGGTTTTATGGGCAACTCGCGACGACCTTCCATCCGGCCGGTGTTAAAAGAAGGGAGATTAGATACATCAAGTAAAATCTCGTCGAGTTCCACTATTCGCTTTTTTTTGGAGCGAAATTTCATATTGTAGTAACACCACTTTTAAATCGCGGTTTTATAATTTCAATAATGATAAACGCACCAGCAAAACAGATTGTATACACTGGGACTAACCGTATGGGCATAAAATACATATCAATGAGCATGCCCAAGGCAATCAATTCATAGGCTTTAAAATTAAGCAGGTACCAGAGCGTGAGCGGAAACGCCAGCAATAAAATACCAAAATACCACCCGAGAGTAACCCCGAAAAAAGTGAGTAACCGAATAAAAAGTGGGCTAGAAATCATAATTATTATGGTGTGGTGGTCGCTGCCGTAGTGGCTGTGTTAGAAATAGTAGTACTTCCCACAACTGTCGTCGTACTGGTTTCAGGCGTGACAAGCACACCTTCGGGTAGCTCTACTTTAAATAACGTGGCTTTCGTTTCATCAATTAACGTTTCAGCTTCTTCGTAGGTATGCGGGACAACTGCCTCTCTCCCTACCGATACGTAATACAGACTTTGAATTGGAATCGAAGTGGTCACAAAGCCATATTGTTCAGGTTGGGTGGCTGATGTTTCGATGTAACTAATAGTGCCATACAAACCAGAATCAATTGCCGGTAGCAACACTAAATCGCCCGTTCGAAGCATAATCCCTTGTGGTACCCGTACACGTAATATCCCACCACCCATACCTTCAGCATAGGTATATATGTTAGGTCCAATTACGTACGCCGAGGACGTAAAGCCGGCCGTCGTGACCAATGTGACGAGCGAGGTTTTTTCGGTCACCTTAGACACAAACCCGATAACTTGGTCAGCCCCTAAAAACACTGGTGCATGTTGTAACACACCATGATTACTGCCCCGATCGAGCATCAACATATCGTACGGTAATGAGTTTGGTCGACCAATCACGCGCGCGAGCACTCGTGCTTCTGGGAGCGCGCCAGCGAGATTACGTAACTCAGTATTTTCAATCTGCAATTTTTTAATCGTACTATCAGTCCCCTGCTCGGTCGCAATTTTAATTTTTAAATCCTCTAACTCCCGCACGAGTACACCTCGCTCTCTGATATACATCGGGAGTGAACTCCCTGATTCGGCTACCCACACGCGCACCATATCAAATGGATACCATGCAATGGTGACTGCAGTTCGTATAAAAAATGGCGCTACAAATAAAACCCCTCCGATACCTAACATTAATAAAACCACCAGAAACGTTTTTCTAGTCGGTGAGGTGCGGCGAGAGTTCGCCTTCTTTATCAATGAGGATTTCTGCATAGAATTCTAAGTTCTCGATTACGATTCCCGTCCCGCGTACCACAGCCCGAAGTGGATCAGGCACTACAATCACTGGCACTTCAAGCACTTCTTGTAATAGTTGTTGGAGTCCAGGAATTAGGGCTCCACCGCCTGAAAGATGGATGCCTCGTTGCATGATATCAGCTAATACTTCCGGTGGGGTTTTCTCCAGTACCGTACGTACTGCTTCTACTATACTATCAACTTGTGGCGCAATTGCATCTCGCACATCACTGTCGGTAATAACTACTTCACGGGGAAGACCCGTCATCACATCGCGACCGCGAATAACATGTTCTTTGGCACCATCTTTATGTTCAACGGCCGCTAACGCAATTTTAACATCTTCAGCAGTTTTTTCTCCAACATACACCTTAAACTGATCACGAATGTAGGTGGAAATGGCAGTACTCAAATGATCACCGGCTACCCGTAGATTTTTTGCAACCACTATTCCATTAAGTGAAATGACGGCAATGTCAGTAGTCCCGCCACCAATATCAATAATCATGCTCCCTACCGCTTTACCCACCGGTAATTTTGCACCAATAGCGGCCGCCATCGGTTCTTCAATTAAAAATACTTCACGGGCGCCAGCGTTACGAGCGGCATCTCGCGCGGCGCGCATCTCTACGTTGGTAATACCTGACGGCACCCCCACGAGTACGCGCGGGGCAATTAATGTTCGCATTTCACTCCGTACCTTGGCAATCAAATACCCTAACATTTCTTCGGTCACTTCAAAGTCAGAAATCACCCCATCAACTAAAGGGCGCACTACTTCAATATGTGTCGGCGTACGACCCTGCATCGCACGCGCTTCATTTCCCACTGCTACCAACTGACCGGTTTTTTTATTTATCGCAACAATGGTTGGTTCATTTAAAATGATGCCTTTTCCTTTGACATACATTAATGTATTGGCTGTTCCCAAATCAATTCCAATGTCCGTCGACAACGAATTAAGTAGTTTTCCAAAGCTGCGACCAATAAAACTCATAGATGACTTATCTTACTACGAATGGGCAGTATTACCAAAAGATTACACTAATTGATGTGTAGTTGCCTATTCACCCACTAAATCCGCAAATAATTCCTCCTCTGTCAGTAACCGCACTTCACCGGTTTTACGCGTCACTACTTCAAATTGTCCTGATTCTTTGAGTTTTTTACTTACTACCACGCGGTACGGCATCCCTAATAAATCACTGTCGGCAAATTTCTCCCCGGCTCGCGCGTCTCGATCATCAAACAATACTTCAACACCACGATCTTTAAACGACGCGTATACCCCCTCAGCGTAATCTCGAATTTCAGCATCATCAGTATTAAGTGCTACCAAGTGCACTAGAAACGGTGCCACTGATTCGGGCCAGACAATTCCTTTCTCGTCTGAGAGTAAATCAACGATAGTACCCATAGACCGCGCCGGTCCAATACCGTAACTACCCATAATGACTGGTTTTTGTTCTCCGTTTTCATCGGTAAAGGTGAGGTCGAGTGCTTCTGAGAATTTAGTTCCGAGTGAGAAAATATTACCGACTTCAATACTACTCTTTTTCACAAGCTCTTCTCTCGTAACACCGAGTTCACTTAAATCTGCTTCTTCAAGCACTTCTTCATTCACGGCAATTCCCTTACCTTCGTTTACATACACAATATCTTCGCCAGCTTCAGCTATTGTTTGGAATTCATGACTAAACTTACAAAACGCTCCGCCCGAGGCAAACGTCTGAAACGTTTGCTCGCCTATTCCTAAGCGTATAAATACTTTTTTGTACGCTCCGGCACAAGCTGCATAAAACGCATCGTGCTGTTCTTGCGTAGCACAAAAAGAATAGAGATCTTTCATATCAAACTCGCGCGTACGCATAATGCCACTCTTAGCGCGCATTTCGTTACGAAACTTTTTTTGAATTTGGTAGGGGAATTTTGGCAAATCTTTATACGATGAAATAAACTGTCGCATTAAGTTTGTTATCACTTCTTCGTGAGTCCACCCAAAACCAATCACGCCACCGGCTTTAAGTTCAGACTTAAACCACACATCCACCACATCATCACTCCAGCGTCCCGATTTCTCCCACAATTCAGTGTCCTGCAGGGCTGGCATAGTGAGCTCTTGCCCACCGATAGCATCCATTTCTTCACGGATAATCTGGTTAATTTTACTAATCACCCGAAGCCCTAACGGCAAAAACGTATACGCTCCCGCCATATTCTTATAAACGTATCCAGCACGAATCAATAACTGAGCATTCTTGGCCACTTCATCCGCTGGTGCCTCCTTCCGAGTCTTCGTAAACAAATGTGTCTGTCGCATATTTTAAAAATACCATTAAAAAATAAATTCTCCAAGTTTAGACTTGTGAGGGTTTTGTAAGTGGATGCAATTCAAGGCGAATGAAGAAAATAAGCTGAGGCGTACTTTTTGTACGTTGAAGTTTATTTTATGAAATTCAACGCAGAAGTGCGCCGCTTACGAAAGCCGTTAAAACAACTTGTTAATGTCGCTGATGGTTGCTGCTAGCATCAGCAGCATCAAAGCCGCAAACCCAACCAAGTTAACTCTCGAAGCCCAAACCGGTGGAATTGGTCGACGAGTGATAGCTTCTATAGCTACAAACACTAACCGTCCGCCGTCAAGCGCAGGGATTGGTAATAAGTTTATTACCGCTAAGTTAATAGAAATTATCGCGGTGAAAAATAACAATGAGGTGAGCCCTACCGAAGCAGCTTCCCCTACGTACTTTACAATTCCCACTGGTCCCGACACTTGTGAAAAGTCAGCGTCTCCTTGAAATACTGAACCAATTAAACTAAATAACCCTACGGTTATCGCTTTCGTCAGAGTGTAAGTTTGTACACTCGCTTCAATAATTGCATCGCCAAATGATTTCTTAACGGTATCAACAAGCGTCAATCCAACTCCCAACGCCGCTCGATCAGGCGAACTTTCAATAACGCCAGTTTGCGGAATAAGTGTTGCTGTTTCTACTACACCGGCACTGGTTTCGTAGGTCACATCAATTGCGTTACCCGCATTTTCGGCTACAAAGTCACTAAAGGTTGACGGGAGTATGGGCGAGAGCTCATTGTCACCTTGTACGACGCTTACGATTTTTGATTGAGGCGGTAATACGGTATCAGCGGGGGCTCCCGGTAATACACTATCAATATAGACCACGGATTGTGGTGTGGCGTTTTGTTCCTCAATTTGAGTAGGCACACCGACCAACATAATAATTACGAGCAATAGCCAGGCAAAAATCCAGTTCATGGTTACCCCGGCAATTAACACTAATGCCTGAGCCCATTTTGGTCGTGATCCAAACGCGCGGGCACTATCAGGATCAGTTCCTGCGACAGCTGTTGGGTCTTCCCCGTAAATACGAACATAACCACCTAATGGCAATGCATTTAAACTGTATTCAGTTTCCCCTCGTTTCCACGAGAATAATCGCGGTGGAAAGCCAATCGCAAATTCGTCAACGCGCATTTTGGTTAACTTGGCAACAATAAAATGCCCCCATTCATGGACTAAAATGAGTACGAACAATACAGCCAAAAAAATGAGGATGGTTGACATAGATATTATTTAGAAATTTCAACTTCTTTCTTTTCAAAGACCGCTTCCAGGGTGCGATTGGTTACATCTACCGCTTTTTGAACCTTTTCGCGTTGCGTGTGTTTATCATCTTCACTAATGTCACCAGCTTTTAGCGCACTATCAATAGCCTTCATGGCATCATCCCGTACCGCTCTAACCGCTACGCGTGCATCTTCTAATTTACTTTTTGCAATTTTTACAATTTGTTGACGTCGTTCAGCAGTGAGATCAGGAAAGATAACTCGCAACCCCGCTGAATCCGAAGATACCGATACCCCTAAATCTGAATCACGAATCGCCCGTTCAATAGCGGGAATCAAAGACGCGTCCCAGGTAGAAATACGCAACGTGCGGGCATCTTCTACCCCAATTGATCCCACCTGCACAATTGGCATATACGTACCGTAGGATTCTACCTTGATACTATCAAGCAAAGCCGGAGTTGCCTGCCCTGTTCGAATTGTCACGAATTCCTTTTGTAAAAATTCAATGACCTCTTTTAATTTTTTTTCGTATTCAGAATCCATACCGTGGTCAAATTAATTTATATTGTTGTTTTTATGAGTATATCATAAGAAGCTATGAAAACGAGTGCAGTGCTAGGAACGCAAGGACATTTTCTGTAGACGTACTTCTTGCTTCTTACAGAAGCTGTTCAGGTTATCGCTCTTTTACAAAAGAGCTGGCAACCTCTTGCGAAAGTCTCCCAGACTTTCTCACGGCGGAAGGAAATGTACCGCAGCAGTGACAACGCAATGTGCCGTTTTCATAGCTTCTTTATTATTTAGTTTCAGGATTAGTGATAGGCAACGTCAACGCTATCTCTTCCAACAGCATTTTTTTTGATGACCCACGGAGGTTTAATTTAGTGACACAGTCGAGCATCACTGCAGAACTCGGAGTTGGAGGTTGTTGTTCTAAATACCACAATATCCCATCGCGGAGTAAATCTATTTGACTAACATCTTTGTCTTTAGTAATTCGACTAATAACATCGAGCCGCGCTGCGTACGAACTGGTTTGAAATATGGTAAAAAATGAATTGGTTGTTCTCGGTAACCGACTTGTGTCCGCCGGTTGCATCACCCGGGACAGTAATGTCGGCAACAACCCCTCGGTTGAATTAAGTACTAAAATAAACTGGGTGGTCAGCGGTGGTTCCTCGAGAACCTTTAAGAGCGCGTGCTGGGCTTCAATGGCAATTGACTGCGCTTCTAAAACCATGGTTTTGACTTCACCATGAAATGGCTTTACGTAGGCAGCTTGAATTATTTTTCGCACTTCCCCGATTGAGAGGGTTTCAAAGTGAAAGACTTCATATTCTGAAGTAGAATCAAAATCACGGGTGAAATATTCACTGTCAGTAAAAGACTTCCCCTGGAGTAACAGTGCGTGATGACGAATCATTACTCTCTATTATGGACGACGTTTAGATTTCTGCAAATCAATGATATGGCGGATGACACGGCGCAAATACTGATCAAGTGTCTCTCCCTGATCATAGACAATTCCCTGTTCATAGCGCCAACCGTTCATATAGTCGGTAATACTTTGCTTTATTTCTTGGGTTGATCCTTCAAATCGTCCTGCCAAAATTAGCGGAAGGTGCATGGTGGAAATTTTTTGGTACAACGGGTGTTCCCGTCCTTTAGGTCCCGTACCAAACAGTCCACTCTTTTTAAAGATTGACCATTCTCCTAGTAACTGCTCCAGGCCTGCATCTACATCTTTGGTATACAAAGGATTGTTTTGCATCGCCTCAATAGCACTCACTTCATCAGCAGTTTTAAGTTCGCTTAAATTACGTAATGGCGCCGCTTGATCAGTAACTGACTGTACCGATTCAGGTTGGTATGACGGCACACTAGTAGCTTTAATTTGTCGTAGGGGTTCGGCTGGAGGGGTTGATAAACGATTAACCACTACCGCATCTTGAGGTGCGACCCGATTAGCAACCGAATCAAGTGTCTCCATCGAAGCTACTGGTGATACACTCTCAACCTGTTCACTCTGACTCCAACCACTCACCGGACCTTCCGGAACAATCTTATCAACTACTTTACTGCGCATTAAAAAGTCAGGTGCCGGGGTTTGCGCTACCGGTGCTGCTGCCAGAGGGACTACCGGAGCAATTCGTTCAACCGCAGACGCATCCACCATAGGAGCTGGAACAACCGGAGCACTGATAGGAGGTACCGGAGTAATTGGCGTAATCACAGGAGTTGGTGCGGGGGCTGGTGCAGCAACGGGGGCCGGTTGCGATTTTGCTTCTAAGGTATCAAGTAACGTGAGCACTTGCGTGTAGACAGACTCCAACCGATTCATAGCCTGCATAGATTCGGCTTCAGAAGCACTGCTGAGTAACTTCATGGCTTCAAGCAAGGCACTCATATATTCACGTCCTAACCCATTGTCGACATCCACCAAATTAACGGGATTACCAATGCGGTCATTAACGGTAGATTTTATTACCCGAATTCGCTCCATGCGGGAGGCTGCATCATGTGACATAGTGGGTGCTTGCGGAGCTACCGGTTCTGGAGCTATAACTGGCGGAGCAACGGGAGCTGGAGCCACCACTGCAATCGGAACTACTGGTGCCACCGGTACAATTGGTTCAGGATTTTTTTCGGGAACCACCACATCAACAAGAGCTTGATCAGCACTTGGTGCGGTTGGTACTGAAACTTTAACAATAGTTGGTGCAACCGGTACCGCTACTACTGGTCGAGAAGGCATCGGGATGCTCGGTGCAATTTTTTTAATTGGGGCGTCAGTGACATTTGCCACAGGTGCGGACACTGGTTCGCTCGTAACGGCACTGGTCGCAAAAACTGGTGCTAATCTACCCAACCCAAACCCAGAAACTGGTGCGGTCTCTACCGTCGCTTTTGTAGCTTCAGCCGTCCGCGCGATATCATGCGCAACTACTTCTGGAGTCACCGCTGCATCATGAAGACTTTGTTCTAATTTTTGTTTAATTGTTGGGTCTTTGGCACCGGTGTTATACAAAAAAACTTGGTCTTTAAGCGAGTTTTTAACCGCTTGTTCAATCGGAGCAACACGAATGGCACGCAGAATAAAAAGTATTCCCGACTGAGAATCAAAATCAAATGTTTCAGGCACTGTCGCCTGCAAAGAACGTACGTCTGCTGTCATAGATACCCTATCATACCATTGATATCTGTCAGTCATTACTGACCACTCACCATCACCTGTGTATTACTGAAACGTAAAAATATATTACTGAGATTTTTGGGCAAGTAATATTATTTGTTGGGAGAGTATTTTTCCAAAATCAGGATACAGCAATAATAAATCGGCCATCATATCAGCATCACCAGCATGAGCAGTTATCCATTGTTGAAACGAAGATTGTTCCCACTCATTTAACCCGTTCAAATACAAAAGCAAGGTATTTTCCAACACTTCATTTCCTACTCGTTCATTAAGAGCATTTTGCTCTGCTTCTGATAGCGTATCAATTTGCAGTACCTGCGATATCTCTTGCATCATAGTGGGTGTAATGTGCATACCAAATAATTATTGTAAATAACCCGCGTTAACTGCTTCTATCGTAAACTCTTCATTAAGGACTTTGAGATTCATACGTGCTCCGGTAACTAATTCATTAGCGGTATCGCCAAAGCCACCAATTTTTTTACGTAATTCAGGACTCTTGTTGATTCGATCTCGCAGACGATCAATCAGATGCTGCTTAAAATAAGGATTGATTTGCTTCATTACCGGCAACGTCCCGGCAAGCGTCTCGCCTTCACTAATATCCCAAAATATATCGCCGTACTGTAGGGTATGAAAGTCTTTTTCGGTATACATCGCTCCTTGTTCTGATTGGGTTGGCGAATTAAAACTCATTTTCGGGTCAAACGGTATCGTGTCAGCTGCACCAAATATTTTTAATTCCCGTGGAATATTTGCTTCAGGCACAGAATACACCGTAGAAGGCAACACTACCCCCGGCACTTCTTCAGTCACTTCAGGTATCGATGTCAGCTTAGGAATTTCTACCAACGGCAGACTGTCAACGTTTCCTTGTACCTCTTCTTTAGATTGCGTTGCATGCTTTAAAAATTCTTCAATCGCCATTCTATCAAGCGATAATTCCGGGGTGATAGCGGAAGTTGATACACCCATTAACGTAGAAAGTGATAATGCTCCCCCATTAGTGTTAGTTGGTTTATATTGATCTGAACCAAACGCAGCGGCTACAAGAGCCAACATCCCGATACGCGCTGGTTTAAAAAGTGAGCGGATTTGACGTAAACGGTCACGACTAACTGCCGATTCAGAAATTTCCGATGCGTACCTTTGCGAACGTTCATGTAACGGCACTAGTATGGCGTCTACTACTGGAGTTGGCTCTGGCACTGACTCACTCACTTTCTCTGTATCTGGTGACTCGGTAGTCATCAATAACGATGTATCGTTTTGTAATTCTTTCAGGATTTCTTTTGTTTCACCCAACAGCAACTTCACTTGTTCACGTTCAGTCGCAAAGTCTTTTGTGGCGCTCTCTAGAGTTGATTGCGATAATGACAACAAACTGGCGCCCGCGGGCAAGGCACCCGCTTTAGTAAGCGCATGATTAATCTTTTCAATATTTTCAAGAATTGTTTTTTTAAGCACTACCTTTTCTTGCGGTAACATTTCGGTGCCAGCCGTTAGGGACGACTCTAATGTTTGCACTAACCGAAGTTGTCGTTGTTTAAAGTTTTCAAATTCTTGCTCCGCTTGAATATACGCGATAGATGCTTTTACCCGGTCACGCAAAATTATAAAATATGATGAACGCTCGAGGACTGCTTTGTCTCCGTTATTTTCTACGGCCGCGGCCGTAATTAAATCCCCTATCCCTTTTTCAACTACTACTTTAAAATCGTTATACAGTGGATGACTGGTAGGTAACGTGGTGAGAATTTTTTCACCGGCAACACGCAAACTTTCAAACTGGGTGCGGTACGCCTCGCCCAAGGCTGGCTTTTCTTCTCCTTTAGCCGACTCAATCATTGCTTCGAGCCGTTCAATACTGGTAAACAAATTTTCTGTCCCCGCGAGGTAATCATGGATAAATGTTTTCACCTCGTCTTCTTTGGTAAACCCATCAGTTTTATTTAAGCTATTCATTACTTCAGCGCGCGTAACTCCCAAAAGCGAGTTTTTTGACTGCAAACGTACATACTGTGATTTAAGGGTAGACAAAAACTGTAACGCTTCTTTTTCGGTTGGTGAAGGTGTGTAAAATTCGCTATACCGTTTGAGATTTTGTTGAGCACTTTTTGTTACCGCATCATACCGATCACGAAGTGACGTATGTACTTCATACACAAACTGCAAATACGCTTCTCGATTAAACGGCTCGCTATCCAAAGATTCTAATGTATTCTCAAACGCTTTTGTAGTCGCGCTGGACACTTTGCTTGCATCAACCTTTTCTACCATTGGGCCACTTGAAACAAGTATATCTTGTACTTGTTCCTTTTTCGTAAGCAGTAAAGGTTCACTAACAGGCACTACCGGTCGTACCTCATGCGGTGTAGCTCCTTTTTCTACCACTACCTGCTTCCAGATATTTTGTAACACTCGGTTGATATCATGTAAATATTTTTCGGTTGGGGCGTGAAAATCAATCGTATCAATTGATTGCTTTAAAAATGCATCAATTCCGGCAGCATCATATTCGGCGTTTGAAAGCGCGTTAACAATCCATGGAAAAACATTCCGCATAAATGCTTCTTTGTTGGGAATTTCTTCGGCCGTAACCGGATTATCAATAAATTTTTTGAGCGCTTGTAATGACGCATCCATCACTACAATATTTTCTGGAATAATGGGAACAATTTTAGTTGGGATGGTGGGCAGTATTTCTGTAGTAGTTTTTTCGTACCGTGGGTAGGCTGGATCAATTGCTTGGGGTTCAATTCGCTCATTATTCACCGGAGGCTGCAAAAAAGCCTCAGAAGACACAATGTTGGGACGAATTACAGTCGGCTGTCGCTCCATAAATACCTACATCATACCACTAAGTGGTGGTGGCAACAGTGGCTCTTTCACATAGCGAGCGTCAATTTCAGCTTCTACTTCGGCTCTCGGGCGTCCATACCGTTGTGCTGAACGAGATTTAAGTTCGGCCACCTTACTACTATTGGCGGTAAACGGTGGCATCGTGGCTAAACTAAACGGTTTAGTTGGCGTACCATTAGCGAGCATTTTAATCATCGCGTTGTAATTAGGTACCTGCATTAAATCTGATGCTTGGAATACGGGAGCAAATTGACTCTCTAAAAACTGCGCGTCATCTGAACCAATTCGGAATGACGCTATAGAGCCTACGTTACCAAACACCGCATCTTTAATATCAGTATCAAGCTGAGCAATAAACTGATGGG
This sequence comes from Patescibacteria group bacterium, assembly GCA_040386275.1. Classification (GTDB taxonomy): domain Bacteria; phylum Patescibacteriota; class Minisyncoccia; order Phycocordibacterales; family UBA918; genus OLB19. The sequence goes on along the minus strand of JAZKFU010000008.1, from coordinate 46,302 downwards.
CCATGGTGAGACTTAATTTGTACTTGCGCGCTTCAGACAAAATTGAGGCAATTGACGGTGTTGATACGTTTTGGAACTCATCAATGTGTAAATAAAACGGTGGGAAATCCATCGCTTCATTATCTACGCGAGACAACGCCGCCATCAACAGCTTGCCGACAATTATCATCCCAATTAAGTTAGCGTTAATCTCACCCAATCGTCCTTTAGAAAGATTCACGAGAAGAATTTTTTTCTCATCCATGATTTCACGGAAATTAAACGCTGATTTTTGCTGGCCAATAATTGGACGCATGTAATCGTTGGCGGTAAACACATCAAATTTAGATACGATGTACGGCACAATGTTTTCGAGCGATGCCTCCCCACCGGCTTTGGTTGCAATCTCACGCCAAAATTGCACCACCACTGGATTTTTGGCTTTCTCTAATTTCATTCGACGGTACTTGGCGTCTGCCATTACGCGCGAAATATCCATTAAGGTATTTCCTGAATCGGGATCTTCCATCACGAGTAACGTCGCATTTCGGAAATACTGTTCAAACATTGGACCCATTGATTCTGGGTTGCCACCGTATAACTTTTGGAAAATTGAAAACAACTCATTAACCACAAACGTCTTTTGCTCGGGCTTGTTTTGGTCGTACTCCAACATGTTAAGCCCAATTGGCATATCCAAATTAGAGGGATCAAAATAAATCACATCCTTTTCTCGTTCCGGTGGAATTGCTCCTAATATATCAACGATATCAGTCCCGTGCGGATCAATCATACAGACTCCGTCCCCGCGCAAAATATCCTGTGTAATGAGGTTTTTCAAAAACACTGACTTACCGGTACCGGTTTGCCCAATGACGTAGAAATGGCGCATGCGGTCCTTCTCGGTCATAAATATTTTCTTCTCCAAGTTGCGGTGTTTGTTTATCCCAAGCAGAGTCCCCTCGGTCGGAGTTTCAGTTGGTGCAGCTGCGGTCAGGGCGCCTGATTGTTTAAATTGTGGCGACGTTGAGATACCATTACCCGTAAAGTGCATGATGGTAGATAATTCAGTCAAGGACAACGGAATGGTGACTTTAGGATTAAATTCTCGGAATGAAAATGCTTTCTCGGCTACCTTAAGAGCAGTTCCCTTTCGTTCAGTAATGACAAACTGGTTACTATCAACCGTCGCAAATTGATGCAGGGTGGCGGCAAGCTCAGACATGATTTGACCAGCTCGGTGAGGCACGGTAGCTGAAACCGCAATCCGAATATTAGTTTCGACTATCTGACTCGTAATTTTTTTAGAGAATAATTCTACCGCTTCAGTATCTACTTCCTTTGGTGGTTCATACTCCCCTTCTTTTTTTGGTTTAGAGAAAAACAACTCAGAAACCGACGCTCCGATTTCGCCACCAATCGTACTGCGCGCAATGGCTTCTTTTGGCTTGGTGCCTTTTTGCACTTTCTTTAATATTTCGGAATACGTTTTACGGTAATCGTTTTTTGGATACCGGACAATAAATTGCATCGCCGCACCTCCTCCTTCGCGTTCGATTTTTGAAAAAGCATTTAAAATTACATTGAGTGGATCAGCACTAAATTGATCGTAACTGCGTAATGGATAAATGGGATGTTTCTCTAAGGTGACATCAGCAATAATACTCGTACCATTAGGTACAAAAATATTGTAGTCATGGAGCTGTTCGATAATTACGGCATGCGGGAATAGGGACAAAGTTTGTTTTTCAAACAAGGTAACGAACTGCGTTGGTACCGCGGTATAAAAAATAATGTCATCACTATTGTCAGCCACCGCAATTTCAAACACAAAAGTATTACGGGTATCGGTATGTGCAATACTGCGCATACCCGCAAACAACTGCTCCATCATCCCCACCAAATCAGCTAGTTGATACTCTTTATCATTCACTCCCTTAAGTTCGGGCAAGGTCACTTCAAACAGCGTCATGTGTAATATGCCCCAGGGTGGTACCCCTTCTTTCATATCTTGGACCGTTTGCCCTTGTTTTATGTGTTCAATTAATTGCCGATGCACTTCATCAATCACAAAGGGGTTGGATACTTTTTCCAAAAGCGTTAGCGCATTGCGAATTCCCTTTTCAAAGGCAACTTGCACGATTTGTTCAGCCGGGTCCCGACTGGTGATGAGTGCTTCTTTATGAGACGCCACTTCATGATCAGTTAACGCGTGGTCGGGATTTAGAATAACCTTGGGTGTAAACATGCCATAGTCGTGTAACTCTTGTTTGGCAATGGTTTCGTAATCAGCGTGATCAACTTCCGTTGTCCGTCCTAATATTTCTCGTTCGCGCACCGCAATCCGCTCGCGCAAATATTGCACTTCCTCCTCTGGCGACGCAAATTGTTTTGATGAACGCTCGAACATTGTAGGTACAAAGTATACCCATAGTGTACCGCACCACTTCTATAATAACCGGCAGTCTCTGCACACCCATTGCTGTAGATACGAGAAAGACAAGTAACGCAAGGGAGCCTTACTTATCTCTACACTTAAAGCTAATATGTGATTTAAAAATCCGAGGACTGCTTAATTTATGGTAGATGCTAGGCGCGACCGAACGAACGCGTGAGCCGTACTTTAAATATTCATCAACCTATAGAGAAGAGGTTATTTTGCAGTAGGGGCTAGGCGCTCAAACGAAATGGTGCGAGTCGAATGTAAAGTAATGAAACGGTTGGGCAGTTTGCTGTAGATACTAGGAAGACAAGTAACGCAAGAGAGCCGTATTTTTATACGGTGAGCGCAGTGTTGCGTAGGCTGACGACGTAGATGCAGTGAAATGCACGACCGACTCTACCTTTTAGTCAAAATAGCTCGCTTGTAGGTAGTTAAATGCTCCAGAGCCACGCCAGTCCCTTTCACCACACAAAACAACGCCTGATCCGCCAACTGCGCTTTCACTCCTGTCCTGCGTTTTACTAATTCTGGAAAATTTCGTAATTGAGAAGTCCCACCAGTCATAATAATTCCGCCATCAATAATATCTGAAGCTAACTCGGGTGGCGTATCTTGAAACACATCTTTAATCGCTTTAATCATTTCGCGTAATTCAACGGCGATTGCCCGCACAACTTCATTGGTTTTAATTTCGGTAGTTCGCGGAAGTCCCGTAAACACATCTCGTCCTTTTAGTTCCATCACGAGCTCTTCTTCCAAGGGTAACGCCGAACCAACCTTAATTTTTACTTCTTCAGCAGTTTTTTCACCAATTGATAGGTTCCGCGTTTTTTTCACAAAGTTAATAATCGCTGCATCAATCCGATTCCCCGCACACTTCACCGAGTTAGCAGCTACAATCCCTCCAAGCGAAATCACCGCCACGTCAATCGTTCCACCACCAATATCAACAATCATGTGCCCTTGGGGCTCATAAATCGGTACACCCGCACCAATCGCTGCGAGGATAGGTTCTTTCACCACGTACGCATTACGAGCACCAGCTTTAATCGTGGCCTCAACTACCGCTCGTCTTTCTGTTGATGTTACTCCCGCGGGAACCGATACCATCACATCTGGTTTAAAGATATTGTATTTACTGAGGGCCTTTTGCAAAAAGTACCGTAACATCGCCTCCGTCACGCGATAGTCAGCGATGACACCGTCTTTCATTGGCCTGTAGGCCTTAATACTCTCAGGTGTTCTCCCAATCATACGCTTAGCTTCAACTCCTACCGCCAGAACTTGATTATTTTCTCCTACGGCCACGACCGATGGTTCATTTAATACAATCCCCTGACCAGGTACAAACACTAAAACATTGGTAGTTCCCAAATCGATACCAATTTTTGGAGTAAATCTCTCGAACATATAAGGTACCTAGTGTATCATCCCCGCTACTTTTCCACCATGTTATATTTTGATGCTATATAGCAGATATGCTATATTTTGAGAACTATGGAAAATATTGGAAATCGAATTGCAGATTTAAGAGAATCCGTCGGCCTTACGCAAACCCAACTGGCTAAAAAATTAAAAACCACCCAAAGTGCCGTCGCTCGTTTAGAATCAGGCACACAAAATATCAGTGCTGAGATGTTAAAAAAAATTGGTGTAGCGTTAGGTAAAAATCTAATTACCCTTTCACCTGGCACGGTGAACGTTGAAATTAACGGACGCAAAAAACTCTCCGGTACCATTGAAACCAATACCAGTAAAAACGGCGCTGTCGGCCTATTGTGTGCTTCGTTATTAAACCGTGGCGTGACTACCCTCCATCGTATGCCCCGCATAGAAGAAGTACACCGAATCATCGAGGTACTGCAAAGTATCGGGATGCACATAGTCTGGACCGGTAGCACCATCACCATTACACCCCCAAAAAAGTTTGACCTCAAAAAAATTGATGTTGAAGCCGCGCGAAAAACCCGCAGCATCGTCATGTTCATCGGCGCACTGATTCACAAGATGTCTTCATTTAGTCTCCCACAGTCTGGTGGATGTAAATTGGGTAGTCGGACCGTTCGTCCTCATTTTTACGCGCTTGAACATTATGGCGTGCACATCGAGACAACCGAAAAAGAATTTAAAGTCACAACTGACGTAAAAAAACCGACTGAAATTATTCTTTATGAATCAGGTGACACGGTTACGGAAAATGTTTTATTTGCCGCAGCCTTACATGAAGGCACAACGGTGATTAAATATGCGAGTGCTAACTACATGGTGCAAGAAATTTGTGTCTTTCTTAAACTATTTGGCGTACAGATTGAAGGTATTGGGACTACCACCTTAACTGTCACCGGGGTGGCCGACATCCATACAGATATTGAATACACCTTAGCAGAAGATCCAACCGATAGTATGTTCTTTATCGCAGCAGCGATTGTAACTAACTCAGCAGTCACCATAACTCGCGCACCGATTGAGTTTTTAGAACTAGAACTGTTGGTGCTGGAAAAAATGGGCTTGCAATACTCAACCTCCAAACCGTACTTGGCAGTAAATGGATACACCAAGTTGGTGGACCTAAAAATCAAACCAAGCAAATTAGTAGCTTCACCAGAAAAAGTTCACTCTCGCCCGTACCCGGGACTCAACGCAGACAACCTCCCCTTCTTTGCGGTGATTGCTACTCAAGCCTCGGGCCAAACCCTGATTCACGATTGGATGTATGAAAAGCGAGCCATCTATTTTACTGAACTCGAGAAACTTGGAGCGGACACGGTCTTGGCGGACCCGCACCGTATTTACATTACGGGCCCGACCCCACTTAAATCAGCCGAGCTTATCTGTCCGCCCGCTCTGCGTCCTGCAACAATTCTTCTCATCGCGATGCTTGGTGGTTCTGGTCGCTCGGTCTTGCGTAACATCTACAGTATCAATCGGGGTTATGAAAATCTAGTAGCCCGCCTCGCTTCCTTAGGAGCGGATATAAAATATCTAGACGAATTTTAAATAAAATAACGGACATCAGTGACGATGTCCGTTTTTTATTTAAGCATCTACCCCGGACAGCATCTTATCAGTGGGGTTTTGTTCAGTTTCTTCAGACATTATTGGTATGCGTCCCTGCCGACAATCAGTGAGCGCGCGGAGGTATAGTTGGTACCCCGACTCTCCTCGCATCTGTAAATCTTGTAAGTTTCGCCATATAGGTAATGAAAAACGCCACAAGGAATTCTGATTATAGTTATTCGGAGGAAGATTGTAGTCAATAAACTTATAATGTTTATTTAAGCTACAAAAAAAGTATGGGCCGTTAAAATCGTATATGGACGGAATTTTTGAAACCAATAGGGTAGTAACAGATAATTGGTAGTTATTGGCTTCAACAGCAATCAGGATTTCTCCAACTGCAACTTGATTGCGATTGCTGACAAGACGTGACGCTAAGGGCATTATGTACTCCTTTTCCCTGGATATGCTCAACTGATCACTGTTTTATTATAAAATATTACACCCAAGTACGTCAATATTTCACTTTGAATATCTACCAATAATACCAAAAAAATTAAATGGCAAAAATGCTATACTGATCATAATGTTTGTTATTGAAGTAATTCCTCTCGTTCGCGGTATCCAAATTGAGTCCTTATCGTATTTTTCCAGCACCAACTATGATGTGGGTTCAATTATAGCCATTCCGGTACGTGGCAAGACTATTCGCGGCATTGTCGTCGACGGCAAAGCTGTTTCCACCACTAAAACGGCGCTTAAAGCGGCTACCTTTTCTCTGCGGAAACTTCCGGAACAAAAAGACGTCCAAAAAATTGCGCCAAGCTTACTCGCTACCGTCGACAAACTGTATACTGAAAATCCTTCCAAACGAGGAGCGATTTTATTTAGTCTTTTACCACCTGATATCCGCACAGGAGTCGCCCCATACCCCAGCACTCCCCTTAATGAAATAAACAACGAAGATAGCACGCCCCAAATTCTCTGTGCTAGTGAAGGTGACCGTATCATTCAGTACCAAACTATAATTCGTAGCGCATTTGCCCACCGCGGATCAGTCCTGCTTGTTGTACCAACAAGTACTGCCGTCGATACAATGAAACGGGCGCTCGAACGAGGCATTAGCGAACGCGTCATTTGTTTCTCAAGCCACCAAACCAAAAAAGAACGTGAACGAGCGTACACGGCCTTTGGTGACCTCACCCACGCCACCCTCACTATCGCCACTCCGAGCTTTGCCTATTTGGAACGAGCCGACAGCACAACCATCATTATGGAAAATGCCGCCAGTCCACATTACGTAATGCGAACGCGACCGCACCTTGACCACCGTGCCGTCCTTAAAACTTTAGCTGCTATCACTAAACGCAGCATTATTTTAGGTGACACACTTATCGCTACTGAAGATGAATACAAACGAAGAAATGATATCTACCAGACTTTTGGTGAACATCCCATTCGTCTCGAGCTCCCCGCGAAATTAACCATCATCAATCAAACCGATAAACCTAAAAACGATATTCCGTTTCAATTATTTTCGCCGGAACTGATTAAGCGCATAGAAACTACTCTCGAAGGCAGGCACAATGTATTTTTATTTGCTGCGAGGCGCGGCCTCGCACCAGTTGTTGCGTGTGTTGACTGTGGGTATATTTTTCGCTGTCCTGATTCAGGTACACCCTACTCACTTTTGCGTACCCTAAACAAAGAACACGTTGAAGAACGATGGTTTGTCTCAAGCACCTCAGGCAAACGAGTTCGGGCTGCTGATGTGTGTGCTCAATGTGGTTCTTGGCGATTGCGTGAACGTGGGATTGGTATCCAACAAGTTGAAGATGAGTGCCGCAAAGTATTTCCCAAAACTCCCCTCACTATTTTTGACCACACGACAGCGACCACTCACAAACGCGCAACCCAACTGACAAAAGATTTTGAAAAACAAAAAGGGGCAATTTTACTGGGCACGCAGATGGTCATGCCCTATATCCCAACCAACATTAGTATGTCGGCTATTGTATCCCTCGACGCGGTGCGCGCAATTCCCTCCTGGCGAGCCGACGAGACAGTATTTCGTATGATTTTAGAACTTCGCGAACACAGTAGTCGCGAAGTAATGATTCAAACGCGTAGCGAGACCGATGACTTACTTATATACGCCTCTCGCGCTGCAGTAGACCGTTTTCATGATGATGAGATTGCCCTCAGACAAATGCTCAAGTATCCACCGTTTGCCAAGTTTATTTTCTTTTCCTGGCAAGGAAACGCTACGGTTATCACTGAGACCGAAGCAGTAATTAAAAAGATGCTCGCCATGCACAATCTTACCGGCTCGTTTTACACCAACCCGCACTCCAAAGCCAAAGAGCAATTACGGCATTGTTTGCTTCGGCTTGACCCGAGTGTAGATACTAAAGATTTGATAGACACGTTGCGACATGTGCCGCCGTATGTAGCCATCACCATCAACCCCGACCGCATCGTATAAATTTGTTTCAAAAAACATTCATCTACGTTGTTGTGGTGCGCAAAATGCTGTTCAACGTACAAAAAGTACGTCTCGCATCATTTTACTTCTTTCTTACAGAAACTATCCACTCATTGGGTATTTTTTCAAAATACCACAATGAGTCTTACGAAAGTCTCCCAGACTTTCTCACACCTAGTATCTGAACGCTTTTTGAAACAAATTAGGTTATTTAAAAATTCTCACTGTACAAGAAGTACGGCTCGCATTATTTTCTTTGACTGCCTTGCATCTAAGTACTTTTTGACGAAACTAAAATTTAATCCAATACTTCTCAATATTTTTGAGATAACTAAAATTATTGACATTTATTTTATTAATAGTATAGTTTTTGGTAGATTTAACCTCGGAAGGAAATGAGATGCGGAATACTTTGCAGGTATTGTTTGCTCTGATGATGTGCTCGCCAGTAGCGGCTCAGGGAATGAGTACAGCCGAAAAGGTCATCAATCTACAAGCGACGCGGTTCCATGATGCGTATGCTCAGTATGTGGAAACCTGCATTAACTTGGACAAAGATGAGAAAGCCAAAAATAGAATTTTTGGTAGACTGCCGGATGATTGTAAACGGGCAAGAGAACATTACCAACTGCAAGCGGACATTTTGGTCCAACTGATTCACGGCAAACAAGCACCTTAGTCATGGGGCAATGAGACGTATCGCGCAATCCCAAGGGACTGCGCGATATTTTTTGTTTTAAACATTTTGTTCATTGACCGTTTGGGGTTCTGCGCCTACTATACGAAATAGGGAAACTGATCTTCACACCAGGGGGACTAATCATGCGTAGTGTTCTACTCACTCTCACGCTCATCGCGTTGTGTGCTAGTAATATAATGGCAGATACCACCCTGCCACCAACTATTGAGAAGTCATTTGCTGATCAAGCGTATGACAAGCAAACGCTTGAGATGCTTAATCTTATGGCAGCAAAGAGACGCGATGAGATTTTGAGCTCTCGACCTTCTTTTCTCCCGCTGACCCCGGATGAAATGGAGGGATTTCAACTATATGTTGATCAAACAAATCATGTGCTCGTGCGTATGAAAAAACGAGGAAGGTTGATGTTCGAAACCATCGAACAAAATTATGAGAGTGCTTGCACCTTTGAAACCAAAAAATCTTTCTTGTGTAAACAAGCAAAAGCTCAATACAAAAAAATTGTTATCGAAACAATTACCTTCGGAGGATTTTACTACAAAATCTCCGTGAACTCCGAAGAAGTAGCTTCAATTTTGACCCAACAATAATCAGTATCGCCGCGCATCAATTTTGGTTGCGCGGTTTTTACTAACTAAGCAGAACCTTTTGACTTGGGTGATTTTGCCCTCACTGAGAGTTTAAGTTCCAGCGATTTACTTGAGGAGGACCAATCGGAAACGAAGTAAAAACATACCACCTGGCAGTGGTTGTTTTACTTCATTTTTCTCTGTAAATACGCTATAGTACGCTCATTAATTATGGCCAAGCTCGTACCCGAAAATCACCCTGCCCTCCATACCATTGCCGAAGAAATTACTTCGGGAGAATTTTCTGATGGCACGGTTGCTAAAATCTTAAAAGATATGCGGTCTGCGCTTCATACTTACAAAGTAGACGGATACACCGCAGTAGCCATTGCTGCTCCGCAAATTGGTGTCAGTAAGCGTATTTTCCTGATTGAAGACCAAAGTAAAGATCGTGACGCCTTACCGTCTCTCATTGCCATCAATCCCGTAATTGTGAAGTATTCAAAAAAGACACATGAAGTGGGCGAAGGCTGCCTTTCAATTCCTGAGTACTACGGTATTGTCCGCCGGTCCACCAACGTCACCATTCGTGCTCAAGATGAACACGGCAAAGTGTACGAACGTGGCGCCGGTTCTCTACTTGCGCAAATCATCCAACACGAATATGACCACCTTGATGGCATTTTATTCACCGATCGCGCCGAAGAAATCTGGCACAAGGACGAACTCGAAAAAGCTAAAAAGAAATTAAAGAAAGAAGAGAAAGAAAAGTTGGTAACGTAAAATTTAATTTTACTGTTTCCTAAGTTTCCTGATGATAGAGTTAATTAATAAGATGAAAACCCGCACGTTGCCGTGCGGGTTTTTCTAGGGCAGATAGGTCGCTATCGAATGAGGGACGGCAAACATTTCGCGATTTATTTGACCCTCTTCATCCAACCAAGCGAGAATTATAGGCCGCGGTGGTAGTGAAAACTTACAGGTATGAATGAGTGCGTCCCTTGAAACCCACATTGGGTCAATCAACTGATTCGTAATGAAATTCATTGCGTCACCTGGGATAGGATTCCGATACACTTTAAGTGCATCATCAAAAATACGTGCGTGCCCCTCACCTAAATAGCCAATGTAACGTGGAAAAACTGAGGCCAGACCAACCATGAGACCAATCCATTCAGATTCCCACAATTGTGAATCTATATGATTTGGACGTGGAGGTGCTTTTATGAATTGCAGTGATGACATTGCAAACTCCTGTTGCTGATACGTTTCTATCGGGTATAGTATGACAATATATGGAAAACACAAGTCGCCTCAAATTCGCTTTTTTTGGAACCCCCGATATTGCGGTGATAATTTTAGATGAGCTTAAAAAAGCTGGGTATGTACCCGCACTTATTGTCACGAACCCTGATGCCCCGGTCGGTCGGAAACAAATCCTTACTCCCCCGCCAGCAAAAACCTGGGCGGAAGAAAACAAAGTTCCTGTCATCCAGCCCTCGTCCCTTAAAGACGCTCGTGCAGTACCTGAATTAACGGGAACTGACTGGGACCTTATGATAGTTGCTGCTTACGGCAAAATTATCCCGGAATGGTTGCTCGCGTTACCCAAGCACGGAATTTTAAATGTGCACCCGTCGTTACTACCGAAACTAAGAGGAGCGAGCCCCATTCGCAGTGCCATTTTACATAACCTCCGTGAAACCGGCGTCACGATTATGAAGCTAGATGCGGAACTTGATCACGGCCCCATCATTGCCCAACTACCTGCCAATATTCCCGCCGAACACTGGCCGGTTTCTGGTTCAATTTTAGATGAAGGTCTCGCCCGTCAAGGCGGTGCATTACTAGCGTCCGTCATTCCGGCCTGGATTGAAGGTACAATTATCGCCCAAGAGCAAAATCACGCCGACGCAACGTTTTGTACCAAGATTAATAAAAGCATGAGTGAACTTGCGATTGACCCACATAACCTACCCTCAGGCACTACCGCCATTGAGTACCTCTGCACTATTCGCGCGTTTGATGGTTGGCCTGAAACATTTTTTATGCACGAAGGGAAACGTATCAAAATTAAACACGCCAACCTGGCAGCCGATGGCACGTTAGTAATCACTCGCATCATCCCCGAAGGAAAAAACGAAATGGACTGGTCCCAATACTTCCGTTAACCCATCAATTAACAACAAAAAAATCACCACGAGGAGGTCTTGCCTCCTCGTGGTGATTTTTGTGGTGTAATCATTTTTACGTGGTTACTTCTAACCAAAGCGCATCATCATTTTCATTTTTCTCGCTCCTTTGCGCCATAAACTCATTTTTCGCGTTCGAGCTCGCTTGAGTTCAGCATCAAGTGCACTCCGCACTGCGTCGATCGCGTTTTCAAAACTGCTGGCTGTTTCAGCGGCTCGGTATAACACGCCGTCACTCCAGATATTTACTTCAACACGATAGATGTCTCCATTTTGATGGGGAGCAACTTTTGAAAACTCCACCTCACACCGATTATCCCCCTTCCCACCAATGTATCGTTCGAGTGTTGCTAACTTGGAGGTAATTATATTTTGCAGTTTATAATTTACTTCCGTTTGTGAATGCTTAAAAGAAATGTTTGGGAATGACATTATGTAGAATTACACTGATAACTACAGTTTATCTTACTGACACCACCGGACTTACTGACACCTTAAGTATACCACTTAGAGACCGCTTTCCCCGCTTCTAATCAATCGGGCAGACATTGCCGACATTTTTTACCGTAACCTCTTCTCCGTTTCCGTAGTGTTCCTTGAGGTACTCGATAATATCAATTGATTCGTACATTGATACACCGCGGTCAGTGTCTTCTAAATAGGGCGCTTGAATTTTTCCACCCTTCTCTAACAATTCATTTTTTAATTCAGGCTGTACATTCATGTCGAGTATAGTAAGTGGTGCTTGAATCACAGCATTGGCCTCCAAAACCCGAATTGAATATGGACAGTGGGTTTTAATATAGAGATTAAGCATACGAATTACTTAGTGGCTAATACTTTCATTATACCGTATAGACAGAGTGATACAAAAAATGCGGGCTCTCTAAGCCCGCATTTTTTATCACGCTGTGAGGGTTAGGCCTTTGGAGGCATTAACACCGTATCAATAACGTGCGTTACGCCGTTACTTGAAATCACATCAGCCGTTTCAACCATGGCTGCCCCGTTAATCTTCACTACCCCATTTACATTACTTACTTTAAGAGTAGCGCCATTAACTGTTTTGAGAGTCATCCCGTCCTTAAGATCAGCTGCTGTGTAGCGTCCCGGCACCACGTGGTACGTGAGGATACTGGTTAAATCAGCTTTCATGTCTGCTTTAAGCAGAGTATCAACTGTTCCCGCTGGCAATTTTGCAAACGCATCATTTGTTGGTGCGAATACCGTAAATGGTCCAGGACCCTTTAAGGTGTCTACCAAGCCTGCCGCTTTAACAGCTGCCACAACGGTAGTCACATTACCTGCTTTAACTGCATTATCAACAATATCAAGTGAAGGCAACATCATTGCGCCCCCCACCATAACTCCTGCTTCAGTTTCAGCTTCCATTTGCGCTTTTTGGTCTCGATCAGCTTTAGCTTGGGCTTCAGCTTCCATTTTTGCCATGGCTGCTTGTTCCATTGAAGCTTTTTCTTCCATCGTTACCATGTCGCCGGTATTTTGCTGTGAAGCATAAATAATTCCTCCAATCAGGAGAATTCCGACAATCGCTGCTATTACATAATTGTTCATACGAGTGACTTGATTTCTTAATGTAGTAAATTTGTAATATACTTAACTTAATTAAGTATTTATGTTAGTATACGTAAAGATACTTACTTACGCAACATAAGTTATGCCGACTCAGTGGGAAACTTATTACATACCAAGTATTTACTAAATTCCCGTAAAGTTCTAAGCTACAGTATGTCTTTAATTAAACGCCTAATTTCCAAACATCTCCTCACCACCTACCAGATAGGGGTATTGGTGGCGCGTACCCATCGGGTCCTGAAGGCGCATACTGACGCTGTGTTATCTCCGTATGAGCTCACCAGTGTAGACTGGGCTATCTTAGGCCTTTTATATGATGATAAGGCGGTAGGTATGAAACTAATTGATCTCTCCGAAGAACTCGGGGTTGAAGCACCATTTGTCACGCTCCGTGTTAAACGACTCCATGCACGCCAGCTTATTAGCATAAAAAGTGGGGCTACTGACAAACGCGAACGCTTAGCAACCATCACTCCCGCTGGCACAACCCTAGTTACTACCATTGAACCCATCTTACGTAATGCGAGTAGACAGTGGCTCAAAGGCGTTGGCCCACTTGATGTTAAAGGTTTTATTACCGTTATGAAAACGGTGGTACTCAATAATCAAAAACACCGGGAAGACCACTAAACTCCCCTCCCCGCCCATCGTATTGAATATATTCTATTTTTCTGTACAATACAGGCACTTGAATTTGTTAAGCATTTTCAAGGAAAAAGTAGCCACCTTCCTGAGGTAGCGTAAGCGGTAGAGTGAGAACTGACTCAATGTCAGTTCGCAAGACTCATTGAGGGATTTTGTAAAAATACCCAATGAGTGAACAGCTTCTGTAAGTAAACTTCCTTTCTTCCCTCGTTCAAAAATGTACAAAATAATTTTGTCCACTTTGTTCACTCAGTTGAAAGTAAGAAGGTCGACCTTGGTCGACTGCGAACCAGAGTCATGAACCCTAAGCATTAGGATAAAGTTGAAGTAAGTTACCTTCCTCGGTAGCTCAGCGGTAGAGCAGTCGACTGTAACATTGAACAATGTTCAAAATAGCAGCCTTATCGAGAAATCGATATTGCAAACAAGGTGAATTGCTGGAACCCCCACGGCGCAAGCCAGGGCAATCAGCAGCCAAGCTTTTGGAGAAATCCAATTGAAGGTTCAGAGACTATCCCTAACGGGAGTAGGAAGTGAAAACTTTCGAAGCGCCTTGCACCGTCAGCACAATAATGTGACCGGTGATGATATAGTCCACCCATGCAGTAACGCATGAATACGTGTAATCGATTGGTCGCAGGTTCGAATCCTGCCCGGGGAGCATATAAAATCTTAAACACACCTGCGGGTGTGTTTTTGATTTTAATGCTCCCCGGGAGTAAGGCACTAAATGTGCCTTACGTCAGGATTCGAAGCCCAATTGAGCACTTTTATGACTGAAAGGAAATAAAAGAACCAATTGGGATACTGGTTGTGTAACAACCGAAATTCCTGCCCCGGGAGTAAGTGACTAAATGTCAATTACGGCAGGATTCGAAAAGGTAGCCTGTCACGTTTGTGACTGAAAGGAAACAAACGAGCGACAACCTGTACTGAAGCTGTGAGCTTCGAATCCAGCCCTGCGAGCTTTACATTGACATAACACACTTAGTGTTCTAATTTATTAGTTGAACTCAAACCCTGTTCCCAGCAATCCAAGGAGGATTTTAAATTGACCGATGCAGCAGACTTTATGGCAAGAATTATGATGCGGTTCAATCCGCATATGTCTGCAAATGCAGATAATCCTTTGCCGTTCAAGCAACCTTTTCTTGTTCTTAACCTGATGGGTGATAAAAGCAAGGTGCTGAATTGCTCTGACCACAGCACAGTCCACATTGATGTAGATGGTCAGATTGAAAAGTATATTTCCGAAGACGACAAGCCGACAGAGTTGCTTGTCGAGCTTTGTAAGGCCTTTGCTAAGTCAGGCGCTGTTGTGGGTTCGTTCGGACGCTACCTGGGTAGCGCAGGGCCAAACATGCTTCTACGGAATGGTGTTCTCTTTGTTCGACACAAGGCGATCGAAGAGCCACCTGTTGATGTCCTCGCTTATGAATACCGGGAACTGGTGTTTCAGGGTCATTAAGGCGCCAAGCGCAAGAGGTCAGCAAGTTTTGCTGACCTCTTTCTTTTTATATGCTCAGTCGCCCCCATTACCATTAACCTAAAATCATCCCTCCATAGAGCATATACAATAATAACTCCCGCTATCCCCTATTTAATTTGCTATTATAATACCTATGGCAAAGCAAGAAGCGCCGAAACTTAAAGATGGAGATGTAGCTCCATATTTTTCAGTGGTCGATATTAACGGTGGAAAAGTAGAAATCAATAAAGATAACGGGAAGAAAATCTTACTTTCTTTTTTTAGATACTCAGGGTGTCCCTGGTGTAATCTTGCAATCTATAGGTTGACCGAAATGGCGCCTGAATTAGAATCACAAGGAGTTAAAGTCGTTTGTTTCGTGCAATCAAAACAGGAAGATATCGTGAAAAATGTCATTAACCGACATGATGTAAAACCTCCATTCAACCTGGTTCCAGATCCCGACAAAATAATCTATGGATTATATGGAGTTGAGGAAAGTGCTCTTAAGTATTTCACGTCTCTTAGAAAACTTCCTGAATGGATATATTCGTCGTACAAGCTCCACTACAAGCAACCTGAAGTTGATGGGAGTGTGACGCTTGTGCCCGCACAGTTTTTGATTGATTCTGACGGTACCATTATAAAAGTGCACTATGGCACTGATTATGCCGATGATATGACGTATTCTGAAATTAAACTTGCAATAGCCTCCTACATATCAACCTAAATTACAGTGTGGTAAAATTAATCCATGACAACAATACACCCTTGGATTAATTTTAACGGTAATGCATTTGAAGCCTTTACCTTTTACCAATCTGTTTTTGGTGGTGAATTTACTAAAATTATTCGTTTTAAAGATTTAGCAAGTGACGAAGTCACGATTCCTGAAAGCGAGGAGAACAAGATTATGTACATTGCCCTCCCTATCGGTAATACGCTACTGATTGGGAACGACGTTCCCGAGTTTATGGGCACGGTGAGTGAAAACGAAAACCGAAGTAAAATTTCACTTCAGACCGACAGCAAAGAAGAAGCTGACAGAATATTTTCTGGACTTTCAATTGACGGTTCAGTTGAAGGTGCAATGGGAGATAGTCCTTGGGGTAGCTATGCGGGAATGTTCCGAGATAAATACGGCATTGAGTGGATAATTGAATTTTCTCCGGAAAAATAATTCTTACGTTAGTTTTTGTATTAATTAAATCAGTTTCCGAAATAAACTTTAATTTTGTACGTTATACATTGTAGATGTTCTTAACAGGAGTTAGCCATGACCAAAAAGCCAACCTACCCAGCGATTAGCACAGTAATCGAAGTCTCTAAGATTCAGGTTGAACCTATATTTCATTATTATAGTAGAAATGTATGTTGACATGCTGCGTTTCGAATATCTTAACCTAGTTAACTACTTGTGTGTACAATTGCTTGTATTTGTTAGTAACAAATTGTAAGATAGTTACAGAAACAGTTCCCCATCATTCAAATTCAAAGGAGGGCATCATGCCCAACGTGCTGCCCATCGTAAAAATCGGGCATCCAATCCTCACCGAGGAAGCCCACGAAGTTGAAGCGGTCGATGACCCTGTTATTCAGAAACTCATCGACGATATGATTGAGACCTACCAGAACGCACATGGCCTTGGGATAGCTGGACCGCAGGTAAATGAGGATCGGAGAATCTTCATTATCTCCTCAAAACCCTGCCCCCTCTACCCCGACGCTCCCACGCGCGAACCAACCGCAATGATCAATCCTGTTATTCTCAGACGATCAAAGAGGAAGGTTACCGACTGGGAATCCTGCCTGAGCATTCCGGACACTTACGGGTTAGTCCCCCGACACGCAACGGTCACCATGGCCTTCACCAATCGCCAAGGTAAACGAGTACGGGAAACCTTTAGAGGTTTTCTAGCCCGAGTCTGCCAACACGAGCAAGATCACCTCGATGGCATTCTCTTTCTCGAAAGATTGAACCCCCCAAGAACCTTCACCCGTGAAGAGTACGAACAAAATGTGGCTTGCGCGCGCCATAAAATGCACGCCTAAAGCCTCACACACATGCAACGCCGCCTAACACATTTTGTGTTCGGCGGCGTATCTATAATAAAATTTCTAACTATCGTCTAGCTAACTCCATCTTAAGCAATTCTTGTAATAATCCGAGTACTTGGGTTAGCAGTTTAATTTGTAATTCTTTGTTCGCGGTAGACAAAGTGGTGGCTACAGGAATCACGTCAGGCACACATGATGCCCAGGGTGTATGACCCGACTGCGTGTAGAGATGTCGTGCGTAGCCCAAGTTACCTTCAACTGTATCGATATCAAACCCTAACGCAAGCGCCGCTTTTTTGTGAATTATTTCGTAAAACTGAAAAATGCCGACCATGCCAGCATTGCCTCCTCCGCGTAATACCGAACCGCTATCTGTAAACTGCCGAAACTTTGATTCACAGCGCGCAATTTCAATCATAACCGGAATATCCGCAAAATATTCACGGACTCTTTTTTCCACCGCTACCGCATCATGAGTGGTCATAACAGTCGGAGTACTGGTCGCAGTAGCGGCCGAAGCTGTTTCTGCGGTATGGACCTGTAATGAGAATAGAATAATAACAACAAAGAACAAACGAATACAAATGTGATGCATAGGTTTACAGTATACCAGTTATATTGTCTCTAGAAAAATTCTCGTAAGAAATCTGGTGCCAAAACGGCAATATATACATGCCCCTTTGTTCGCTATATAATTAACCTATGCCCCCACTTTCAAATTCAAACGAACCCCCACAAACGGTTCATGATCAAACCAAATTAAAGCCTTATTCATTTAATAGTAACAAAAAATACCTTGGATTAGGTCTTTTAGGTGTTGTTACTGCCCTTATTTTGGGCGGTGTTACGCTTGCTGTCTTATCTGAAAAGAGTACACCCGAACAAAAATTGTACGGTTTTAAAACTAATGTAGTTGAACCGTTTATTCGCTCTACTAAATTATCCGATGATAGCAAGTTAGAGTACACCTCTTCCCTGTTACAGAAGCGAGTAGCTGAACTTTTAACGCTCTACAGTGACCAAAGTACCACCACTCCCCAAACTCTCGATAGATTAGCGAGTCTAACCCAACAACACACCGCTGATAGTGTCTGGATTATTCAAAACACTAACTCATTATCTGCTCAAGAGAAAATTAACTCTTTAGCAAGCATCACGAATACCACCCGTGCCTTTGAAACTCTCACTGATGACTGGGAAGAATTTGATTCTATCAAAGACTACAGTGGTGATATTCAAAACCTCAGTCAAGACAGTCTACAATCTGAAATTGAAAAATTTGCCAGCACGACGGACTCCGCTATTGTGAGTGCATTTATCGGTGAGCAAATTAACCTCGTCGGAGAAGAAATCAAAACGGTGGCCCAAAATTCTCGCGCGCAACGTCTCGCGTTAACCCGTATTGATGATGCCGGAGAATCAATTTCTGATGGAAAATTTGCGGAAGCAATAAACTTCATAATGCGGGCACGCCAAGCCATTGCCGTAGACTCATATTTATTTGCGAGTGAGCGCGGAGAAGGCGCCAGCGAAACGTATGATCCGGGAGTGATTCCAGAGGGTAGCTAGTCAAAAAATTTTATTATCCTCTATACGTAACTGGTATTTGCTCCCCTCCACTTCTGGGCATATACTAAATCGTATATGTGGTACAAACCAAACACCATGCAAATTTATTTTCTGGTGTTTGTTTTTGTTAGTGCAAGCCTCTTTTTTGCTATATCAAAACAAATATCTACCGATATTCAAAAATCAGCCGTTGAAAAGAGAGCCATTCGACCGAAACTAGTCACCCCTAGCGCTTCGTCATCACAAGCGGCAGTCGTAGCAGCTGTCCCTGCTGCTCCTGTATCACCCGTATCAACGCTCGACAACAAAGCACAGTATCTTGAAGTCACCGATAGCTGTGGCGCTCATTTTGGTGGTGAATGTCTACGTGTTCGCAGTGGCCCCGGCACAGACTTTCCCGTAGTAGCGTCCCTACGTAATGGTATGGTGCTTAAAATTGATAAAACTATAGTGACCGATGGTGTTGCGTGGCATAAAATAATTTTTGATGAGTGGTTACGCTACCCCGAACGACATAAGGGAGATTGGTATATTGCTGGCACCTATGTCACGATTGTAGACGCTTATGATACCCAAGAAATTTCTTCTACTACCCCACCTACCACTAAATCTATTTTAGTTGATCGCTCCGAACAACGACTGTATGCATATGACGGAGAAGTGTTATTTATGTCAGCCACCACCTCAACCGGTCTGGATAGCACACCCACTCCGCGCGGAATTTTTACCGTCTACCGCAAGACCCCCAGCCGCTATATGCAAGGACCATTACCAAATATTAATTCAGACGACTACTACGACTTGCCGGGGGTACCTTGGAATTTATACTTTACCGATGGTGGTGCCGTCATTCACGGTGCGTACTGGCACGATAAATTTGGAACTAAATATTCTCACGGCTGTGTAAATCTCAATCCCACAGATGCCCGTACCATTTTTGAATGGGCAGAACTCGGCACCACCGTCACGGTACGCGATTAGGCCTCAATGCTGTATAATAAGAGTATGGCCGACTGGGACAAACTCACGAGTAGAGGCGACGTGCAGGATAGACGTGGTCTATCAGGCGCTGGCATGGGTGGACTTGGTGTCACCGGTATTTTACTGATGATGGGTGTTACCTACCTTATGGGAGGTAATCCGCTTGATGTGTTGCAACAGGTTGATGTGAATCAAATAACTGCTCCACAGGTTGACTCGACTGAATTTGAAGGTAATGACTCCTATGAACAATTCGTCAGTGCCGTCTTAGGCTCTACCAATGATTACTGGACTGAGACTCTGAAAAATAGTGACACGCCGTATGTTCCCCCTACCCTGGTACTTTTTCGTGGATACACTAATTCTGGTTGTAGTGGCGCTAGTAGCGCGGTTGGACCTCACTACTGCCCGCTTGATTCAACCATCTATCTCGATGAAACATTTTTTGAAGAGCTCACCACGCGTCTAGGAGCCCAAGGTGGGGACGTTGCTGAAGCGTATGTTATCGCACACGAAGTAGCGCACCACGTGCAAAACCTCACCGGCACCCTTGATGGCGCCCAAGGCAGTAATGAAGATTCCGTTCGTACCGAACTCCAAGCCGACTGTTACGCCGGACTCTGGGCCAGCTCTCTTAAAGACCAAGGTATTTTTGAAACAAATGAAATTACCGAAGCCTTAAACGCAGCTTCCGCCGTCGGTGACGACAGCATCCAAACCAAAACCGAAGGCCAAGTCCACCCTGAATCGTGGACCCACGGTTCTTCTGAACAACGCGTTGGTGCGTTCACCACCGGTTACGAAACTGGCGACTTAGCGCAGTGTCAGTAAACTTAGAATTGTAATTTTTGACATAGTTTATTTGATGTAAAATTTTAGATACATGAAAAAAACTTGGGAAACTATAATTGATTTTAAAAAAGAAACAGGTGCTGCTGTACCAATAGATTCTCTATTAGATTCAATTAATAAAATAAACCAGTCACGCAAAAAATTTAAAAACGATTGAAGATTTTTTAAGCTGATATTTATTTACCGCGTCAGACAATACTCACTACTGCCGGCTATCGGTGCCTCCGCGTGATTAGGTGAACACACGGTGTAGCGACCCAGCGTGTCTGTTTGTACCGTGTACTGCGTATCTGCGGGAGTGCCACCATCAGGGTCAAATGGTAAGGCGCTCGGAATATAGGTAGGCACCAAGCAACTAAGGTCTATGTTCCCCGCTGCTGTTCCAATATTAGTTTCAGTGTTCGTCACCGAGTCAGAAGTACAAATAAATGTACCTTTATTGTCTGCAATATTTTGCCCAATAGCATTGAGAATTGTCGCCACGTTTGACTCACGTTGCGTATTACGTGATTGCGCAAATTGCCTCGAGGGATTTATCGCCACCACTACAATGGAGGCTAAAATAGCAATAATACCAATCACAACCAACAGCTCCATCAGGGTAAATCCCGCACTTCGGTTACTACTTTTTTTAGATGAGGTGGTCATACTTAATTAGAATGAACTTTACATTTTGTTAAAAGAGCGTTTAGAAATAGATAGGTAGATACTTTCTGAAGTCCATGATTCAGTGACCCTTATTTAAGTATATACTTTTATTGACAAAGGTTCGATTCCTGCAAAAAGCGCCGTTTAGAGAGGGGTAAAAAAAATACCCTGCTAAACTAAGTATGTCTTGTGAAATACTCAACCTCCCCAATTAGGTTGTCTTATTATTCTAGTATGTTGATTATGTTTGCAATCCTCCTTAGTAAGTCATCATAGGTCAATATATCGACCACATGCTTGTATTTTCTTTTTATCACCTCAAAATCCTGTCTTTCTTCTTCGTTGAAATCTTCATCTCGCCCGAAGATAATTATTCCCGTTGGATTCGCTATTTTAACTTTCATACCATCTGGTAGTTCGTTCGCATATTTTTGCTGAATCTTTTCCTCTCCTTTTTTACCCCACCTAGACAACCAAAATGAATATTTCTCAACCTGCATTATTGCACCAGATAGTTCTCTGCTCGGTACGTAGTTTTTACGGTACAAAGCTTTTCTAAGCACGCCCACCCCATTTACCTCAGGTTTCTTAACTTCAATCAAATCAACAAATCCTGCAGCATCAAATAACATAATATCGACCAAACCATACCCTTGATCTTTAATGACTTCCACAGACTTTTCTTTGTGAACGTATTTGGGGTACAGAAGTAATATGATGTCCAAAATTTTATCTTGCCATTCACTTTCAGGTATAGTTACTAGATTGCCATTAAGCATCCTTTTAAGTTCATCATACGCAATCTGAAAAATTTCCTTTTTTAATTCTTTAGTTTCTTGGAACAGAGTTGGAGTTAAATTTCTCCTTGTTAGTTGTGCTTCACGGTGTGCAATTAACTTTTCGTGATGAGTGTCAAAATCTCTTTTTGGTGTTATGTACTCACCAATAATATGTGCAATTCTTGCATCAAGATATCTTTTAACTTCTTTTCTATCAGGTAAAACACTAATGGCTTTTTTAAACACCTCTAACGGTATGCTATTTTCTTCCTCTCCTCCTATACGCAACACTTCGTCAAACATTTTTTCTAGTACTGGGAAAATCGGAATAAATTTTTCATTTTGAACTCCTATTGAAGAACCGTCACCAGCAGTTCTTTCAAAATAAGGCTGCCTTACGAAAAAATCTTCGGGCTCAAAATCGTCAATTACACTTTCATGTATAAAAATAGGTTTTTGAGTACTTAATATCTGAGGACTAATTTTATAATACTCACCTTCCTTTTTTCCTATTGGAAATTCTGCTTCTTGTGATAAGTGCTCAACCCCACTCAGTATCTCACCCCCTGTAACGGTAAAAACTTTTCCTCGCAGACTAGCAGAGCCCGAAAGTTCCAGATTACCAAACACCCAAGTTACATCTTCAGCAATATAGACTATATAGAGTTTGTTTTCCTTAACTCTAAACACATAACGTTTTTCGGGCATATTTGGAGTATACCTGAAGTACCTATACGGGTCTATTTTATTCCTATTTTTCTAGACGAGATTATTGTGATGCTTGAGGGTAAAAACCCGAGGGCTGTTGTTGGTTTTATTGTTGTAATGTGAGCGGATCAATGACAACTATTAAATCTCCAAATTCTTCAGTTAATGCTACTTTTAAATCCATATCATGAGTCATAACTTCAATTGATTCTTGTGCATCGAATAAAGATGGATTATTTCGACCCAAAAGTGTTGCAACAGCTGCCAAGATAGACATATCGCCCACACCTTTTAGGCCGTAGAATGAAGTGATCTTGGTATATTTATTAATAAGTTTTTTGTAATGGAATAAATATTTTGCTTCATCAAAATGTTCTCCGCCAGGATATTGATACATTTCAATATCTACAAACTTTATCCCTTGAAGTTTTGTACGATGACCTGGAAAAGACGCTTTGTGTATTTCAATTTCATCCTTAAGTTCTGAAGTAACGTACACCGGATCAGTAAAATCAACCTGAATTTCCCCAGCACAATACTTACTAATAATGTTCATATCGATTATTTTCATATTCTTGAACGGAGCTCAATCCATTTATCTTTTCTAGGTCGACCAAACACAATCATTTGACTTCGATTAGGGTATAGTCCATCTCTAATAGCAGTATTTATACTTACTGTTGCTACGTCCCCGCAGAATTTTTTAACTGAAGTAGTAATGTGAGGATGAGAGAAATATGTCTTTGCTGATTCAACAGCTTCTTTAACCTTACTAGGTTGCCTCTTGGGCAAATCGAGCTCCTTAGCCAAATCAGCATCAATAACTTTTCTCATTCTTAGGACATAAAGCACAGCAGAGTACGATAACTTATAGTCCATCTTCAATTTATTGATCGCTTCTTTATCTATCGTTTTTTGATCTAGGGTATTAGTAACTAAAGACGGCAAAAACAGCTCAGAAACAATCATGTTAATTTTTTTAAATTTTTTGTCCTCTCTAATTTTCTTAATTGAGTAATTTTCAATTGCGTGAGAAAACTCATTCATACCAACTACTACCAATAAATAAAGAAGGGTGTAAATTTGTCGATAATGATTTTCGTCAGGATTTATTTCACTTGGCAAAAAGATGAATGGAAGTTTCTTGTCTTGCACCACAAAACCACTCGTATTTCTATAAATCTCTAAAGTATTTTTAATTTCAGGTAAAATACCATTTGTTCGCACCCCTTGGGCAACATTTATGTTTTGTTTTGACTGTATACGAGAGATCAAATAATTCTTCGCCTTCTCTGCTTCATCATAAGTACGAAAATGATTAAGGTTGATTTGGAAATATTCAATGATATGCTTGACTGCATGGTCAACTGTTTTATTTTTCAGAGAACCAACAAAATCACAAATAAAATTGGCTGGAAGCTGAGAAGTTACAAACGCCTGAATTCTGATTTGTCTGTCTATAATACGTTTTGAGGTAATACAACCAGCGCCTTTTCTCTTATGAATCTCTAAAGTACCTTTAGGGAACTTATCAAGTCGATTATCTTCAATATTTTTTAATTCTCTTTCTAGATTAACCATATCTAACAAGAACATTTGCCATGGAAGGTGAATTTTTTCACTGGCGTCCTTTAGCTCGGTTATTGTCATCGAACCTTTTTCCATAGGACCCTTAAAAAGACGATACTCAACCAAATTTTCCTCAGGATAAAAACCCAACAAAGTTTTAAAAACCTCGTTATCCAGTTCAACCGCTTCAATTGTTCCGTGTTTTAAAATTATCACTATAATCTCTATTAATGAGTATAATATTATCAAAATTATGCCAGCGTCACGCAAAATAGCAAGTTTATGGAATTAAACCTTTGACCTTGCCAAAAACCTATAATTTTGGCACTCTAGGTAGTGGACAGTCATAAAAACACGAGGGCACGTCGATGGACAAAAGCGTCTGGGAAGTGATAGGGATTCCTGAAATCTATAGTCGGGACTCTCACGGGAAGATCATACTTAATTTGTGTGCTGAGATTTTTTCAGCCATTTCGAAGCCTGACCACCTTCACCATCAGTATCATCGCCAATTTACTAAGCAAACATTGAAATCTATTCTCATGATGCTTAGTCGCGATACGGTGTACGGCCTAGCACAAGAATACGAATGGGATACCGATGAGGGTGAGCACGCCATTCGCATCTTGGATGATTTAATCGCCACAAAAGTGGCGGAACTAGAAAAAATTGTCTACCAGTCTGTTTCAAAAATACGGAAGAAATCCCGTAGCAACCGAATGGTCATGGAAGACTGGAAGATCGCGTGCATCATGGCTGGAGTATTTGATTTCGAAAGCGAGGCTGAAGTCCACGTTGAAGATGTGATGGAAGAAACCGTTCACAAATTTACTCGACCATAAAAAAGGGCCCGACATTGTCGGGCCCCCTTTTTATTTTATATAAGTGACTACTGAACAATCGTCCACGTAACACCGGCAAGTGGCAGTGAACTTTGTACTTTTGCATCACCCGTTATGGCTTGCAGTGACAAAGACATAGTTTGTCCAACGTTTGCTACGGCAGTTGGACTCACCACTGCCCGAGCCGTAAAGAGTCGTGATTCTTTTGGTGCCAAGGTAGCAGTTACCGGAATAGCGGCACTCGTTCCCACAAATGGTGTACCGGTTACCATAGTCCCCACTGACCCTTGAATTAACCCTGATTCATCTTTAATCGTCATACCGGCAATTGCAGTCACCGGAGCGGTACCATTTTGGGCAAAGGTAAATCCAGTCAGGTTGGCGGGCTTGGTACCAACGTTAATAACTTGGATGTATGACACCGCTACACTACTCCCCACTTTGGCGGTACCACCAACGAGTAACGGAATAGTTTTTACCACCAAGTGTGATTGCGCAAGCGGTTGTACTTTCCCAACAGCCAAGGTACTAGAAGCGAGCACTACGGGTGCTGTACCAGTTGTTTGTAGCACAATTCGGTAATTTCCATCAGGCAAGGCCTTCGGCATTTTGAAACTATATTTTTTGTTTTTTACCGACAGGGCTTTGGTGGTATAGGCAGGGGTGGTGGTGCCTTCGGCATACACTACTACCGCTACTTTTTTAACACCGGTTACTTTCCCGGTTAGGTTAATTTTTTCACCATTTTTAGCTACGGTTTTGGTAGTAATGGTGCCAGAAATAATACTCACTTCCACACTACAGGTTACCTTTTTACTACCCTGACTAAAGGTATAGGCATACTCTGATTTAACGGCTGGTGTGACGGTAGCAGTTCCAGATGTAGCCACGGTGTTTCGATCTCCATCGATAGCCTTGGTAGCATTTTTACTACTCCAGACAAGTGTGATGGGAGTATTTTTGAGGATAGAAATTTCTTCATCATATTTGGTTTGACCTGTCTTGCCGTCATAACTAAACGCTAGCGTACAGGTAGGTTTTGCGGTAGCAGCTTCAGCCGGCACTGCAAATGATGCAAATGAAGCGAAGAGACACAGCGCAATGGTAAAAGCAGTGCTTTTAGAAAGAGCCTGATTCATAAATTTTGAGTTAAAAGTAAAAAGTGACATACGGATAATTTTGAGCGAACAATCTAAAAGCTGAACGCAAGGCGCTCAGCTTTTAGATCATGTCTGAGAAGTATTAGTACCCTGAAACAGAATCTCCCACCACTTCGTAATCAGCTGCGGAAGTTAAAAGCAAAACGCCACTGTGCATGTGAATGCTTGGTGCAGTTGCAATAGCTGTTTTCCAATCGACAGCCACCACTGACTTAACATCACCATTTACGTCTACGTAGGCGTACGTAGCGGCATTTGCCATAGCGGTAAAGCCGGCAAACACAACTGCGGCAGTCACTGCGAGAGTAACAATACCAGTCATTGATTGAGTATTAGTAAACATAAGAATATAAAATTATCGCTAATAGAAACACTTTTGAACTTTGGTTAGCGTACACATACAGCGTATACGTTCCCTTCCTTTATAAGACGCTTCAGTCAGTCTATTATTACACTTTGTCATCAACAAATGACAACATTACACCACACATCTCATACTACCCTATTTTTGCCACCATCCTTTCTTCGTAGAGTGTTCGTAATTTTTCCAGACCACGGTGTGATTTTACGGCTACTAAATTTTTAGTCAGCCCCGTTTCAACAGCAATTTCTGACAATGAAAAATCATCAATGTATCGCAAACTAATAATTTTTTGATACGCCACCGGAAGCGTTTCAATTAAGGATACCGCCGCCTGACCATCAAGTTGATTAATTGCGCGCTCGAGTACATCCTCTTCTAATTCAAAACCATTTTCAATCAGTACATCGAGGGATACACTTTTTTTCTTGCGGTACTCATCAATGATAAGACAATTTAATACATGGTACAAAAATGGCTTCATGAGATTAATTTTCCCCGCCTTCACCATATACACCCACGTCTTCAAAAAAGTATCTTGTACCAAATCATCACAGGTACCGCTATCACTTACTTTAAAACGAGCGTGTTTAAGTAACCCCTGTTCAAATTCAGTATGCGCGCTCGATAATACATTCTGCAGTTGTATAGTTTCTTTTGATAGGTTCATACGTAATACATACCTTCGCAACAAAAAGTTGACAATTTATGGTAACATATAAACTGTACGCTGTTTGGGGCATGATTGCAATGATTTTCATCCTCATACGGCGTAGGTAGAAGGATGTTATATATTTAATTTTTCGACCTATGTCTACATACAACGCTTCTAGTACAAAACCCATTTATCACGGCACACAAATTGTCTGGTACATTTTAGGTATTATCGAGGTGTTATTAGGATTGCGCTTTATACTAAAATTACTCGGCGCAAATCCACTCGCTACGTTTACTGATATTATTTATTCCATTACCAGTATCTTTGTGAGTCCCTTTGTTTCAGTCTTTAGAACAAGTTACCCTGCTGGTACCGCGTTTGAATGGACAACTTTATTAGCAATGTTCATTTACTACTTACTCGCCTACGGTATTCTAAAATTACTGCTTATGGGTCAAGACGTGTCGACCGTTGAAGCGGCTGATCGTCTCCACCAACAAGAATAATTACTATACCCTTGTATATTTACATTGGATTAAAATGGCATACACTTAGATCATTATTTATTAATGTGAATATATGAAAGATGTGGCAGATTGGCGTCAAAACAAAAAATCTCGACTCATTATAATTATTGGTTTACTACTACTCGTGGTAGCAATCGGATTTTTCTTTGAAAAGACTCGGTTGTTCATGATTGGTATCGGCGTAGTATTACTGGTCGCTTTAGGACTTGAGGCGAGTAACACTGATGTTGATTTGGGCAGACTGGTGGAAACTGGTTCCCTCTCAGAATCAATGATTAAACGTGACGAGAATGGCAAAGCCTTATATGGAGCCACTTGTGAAGAAAATGTCTACAATTGTAGTAACTTTACAACGCAACCAGAAGCCCAGGAAGTCTACGATACCTGTACCTCAGCCGAGAATCGTGACCGTCATGGCTTGGATCGAGATGGTGACGGCATCGCCTGCCAAAGCCTCCCTGCCGGCTCTTAATATATAAGTTCGAGGTCTCGCCTCGAACTTATGACGTAGTAGCACACTAAAAGGCCTCAGGATTTATTCTGAGGTTTTTTAGTGTGGTACGATGCAAGGATATGGAATCAAAACGCATGATTTACTTCGGGATGTTTATTGGTGGTTTAATTGGCGGGTATGTACCAAGCCTGTTGTGGGATGCGGGAGCATTTTCGATGAGTGCCCTCATCGGTAACGCTATCGGTGCACTCATTGGAATTTATATCACCTTTAAACTCATTCATTAACTCATTAATCTTGACGAACCAAACATTGCGTATCTTGACCGACCAAAAACTAACACTATCACGTCTCTATACACAGTTACAGTCAGACTTCTATTTTTCCTACATGGTAAAATAGTCTTATATGGCAAACAACACATTCAATGTAGATTTTGACTTACCAGAAGTCGCGAGTAGTGCTCCAACTAAACCGCGGATACACATGGCAAGTGAATCTGTCTGTGTCAGTTGCGAAGGCTAACAAAAATCCGGTCGAAAGACCGGATTTTTGATATAAAAAAAGCAGCCCTGAAAATCTCAAGGCTGCCCCAGCAATCTGCGATGCTCCTGATTTAAATTTCAAACAGCGAGCACAAGGCGACGTGCCCGATAAGAACCTGCAATGCTTTGAGACGCTGCTGGCTCTCATGGTCGAAAGCCTTGATTACTTGCCATTTTTCAAGAACTGTAGTGGGCATACGGTCAAACCTTTGGCCAGGCTCAACATTGCCGCCGGGAAAATCAGCCTCTACGAGCTGAATGTTGCCCTTGTAACTTCCAAGTACAAACATTTCTTTTTCTCCTGCTTGCGATTTCTGAAATACATTACCATAATTATATATAAAAGTCAATATTTTCTATCTCAGTTATCGTTATTTAAAAACAATATTATCGCGCTTTGTACAAATTTAACGTAAAATGGCGTAATTATGCCCGAACTCCCCGAAGTCGAAACTGTACGGTTACAACTACTCCATAAACTACGCGGTAAAACCATTTCTGGTGTTACGGTGTACCATCCTAAAACTACCGCCAGTGATACACAATTTTCCAAAAAAATAGTTGGCCTGACCATCGATCACATTGACCGAGTTGGTAAGTTGCTCATATTTTGCTTTGCTAAGCAACCGGATACATTTATGCTGGGACACCTCAAAATGACCGGACAGTTTTTCTTTGTTGATACTAAAGGTGCAGTCATCGGAGGTGGACATTCAATGTCTGATGGTGATGGGTCAGGGTTTCCCCACAAACACACGCGCCTGGCGATACATTTTGGCACGAGTGGCACAATGTATTTTAATGACATGCGCTTATTTGGCTATCTTAAAATTGTAAACAACGAGGAACTAGAAAAGATAAAAGAAAAATATGGGCCAGAGCCAATTCATAGTGAGTTTGATACAACTTGGTTCACTACTGCGCTTAAACGCCGAAAAACTCCTATCAAAGCCGCCTTACTCAATCAATCGTTTGTAGCCGGACTCGGCAACATCTACGTTGACGAAGCCCTCTGGCGAGCCAAAATAGCCCCTACTCGCCTCGCCAATACACTGACTAATAAAGAAGCTAAATTGCTCGCCAAAGCTGCCGGAGACGTCATGAATGAATCTATCAAGGTAGGTGGCACGACCTTCAAACACTTTATTGATAGCAATGGAAACGTCGGTAACTTTACCGAGTACCTGCAAGTTTTTGGCAAACAAGGCACCCCCTGCCCCCGGTGTAAAACCCTCATAGTAAAAATCCGTTGCGCTGGCCGCGGCACCCACTACTGCCCTACTTGCCAAAAATAACCAAGGAGGAGGTCTTGCCTCCTCCTTCAAAATTTCGTGGTGTAATGTTAATTTAAATTATTTAATAAGTACGAGCAGGACGTTGTACTTGGGCTTTTGAGTAATACATAAAATAAGGGCGACCTGGCATATGCCGGGGTCGCCCTTATCGTTATGAAGTGGTGGTTTCTTCGCAGTTGAGGATGGTGGGTATTGAGGTCCCGGTCATCATACCCATGATTTTGGCGGCGCCATTGAGTCGCGCTGCTTCCTCACAGCTGATATGCCCTTCCGGACATGAAGCCTGTGCTGACGCTGTCTGGATTGCCAACGTCAGGAAAGTACTTAGGAACAATTTCACGTGTCATCTCCTCTATAGATGGTATGGGGAGTATAGCATTTTTTTAAAAATAGTTAGTTAAGGGTTTCCAAGAGCTTTTTCATGGTTTCTAACTCAGTGGTTTGCGTCGTTTTGATATTCGTTGAAAGCGTCTTTAGTTCTTCATGGACGAGGTGTGGGGTCACGTCATTAGACATAGTAATAGCCATTTCGTGATGCATAATCATGTCGGTCAAAAATGCTTTATCAAGTTCCACTCCCGAGAGACTACGCACATCGCGCATCATGGCTTCATAGTTACCTTCTGGTTTATAGTCAGCACCATACCAGTCTTTAAACATAGCTTTCATACTATCTACCTCAACCTGTTGCGTGGTAATAATATTTTGGGCTAAGGCTCTGATTTCGGGCGTGGTTCCGCCTCGCACTAATACTTCTTGGGCGCTTTTTATCGCTTCTTCATGATGTGGAATCATTTCGGTAATAAATTCCCGTTCGCTCTCTACACGGTTACTTTCCATCGCCATACCAGAGTGATCCATCCCCATTTCATCATCACGGTGTTCCATCATGCCCATTTTATCTTCATGCTTTTCGCGATTACCTCCTCGCCCTGCATCACCGAGTGAAGTAACAGCCATACCCACGAGCAAACCAACAATACCCGCTCCCACTGCAATCATCGTAACTTGGTTTTTATCCATATATTGTAATTATACTCTTACTACGCAGAGTTTAATAGAAAAATTTCAAAGTAAAAACATTCCATTCGAATGGAAGGTTTTACCTAAAATCTAATTGGGTATAGTGTTTGAGGTAGGCTTAGTTTCCCTCCAATTAATAGTGCTGTTAAATTAATACCGTTGCGTGATTGTTACTGATTTCCAGAGTACCTCCGGCAGTTTCAAAAGTCTGTGTAGCACCCCCTTCGGCTATTAGGGTAATCACTCCCGGTTTTAACACTGATATAAGAGCAGTGTGGTCCGCCAAAATAGTCATCTCCCCTTCTGTCCCCGGTACCGTCACCGAAACAACCGGACCATCAAAGACCGACGCATCAACTTTAGATATAGAGAGTTGTAACAGTTTTGCCATAGATTAAACTACTTCGTCGATACTTCCTTTCATGTAAAAGGCGTTTTCGGGTTTTTCGTCGTGCTTCCCATCCAAAATCTCTCCAAAGCCACGAATCGTATCAGCGAGACTTACGTACTTTCCGGGAGCACCGGTAAATACTTCCGCTACACTAAATGGTTGTGACATAAACCGTTGTATTTTTCGTGCGCGGTACACGGTTGTCTTGTCGTCTTCTGAGAGTTCTTCGATACCGAGAATCGCAATAATGTCTTGAAGATCTTTATACCGTTGCAATACCAATTTTACTCCTTGCGCTACACGGTAGTGCTCTTCACCTACAATCATTGGATCAAGCGCACTTGAGTTACTTTCCAGGGGGTCAATCGCTGGATAAATACCGAGACTAGCAAGTTGTCGAGACAGTGAAACGGTTGAGTCGAGGTGTGAGAAGGTAGTCGCTGGCGCCGGGTCAGTCAAGTCGTCAGCCGGCACGTACACTGCTTGAATTGAGGTAATAGAACCTTTCTTCGTTGAAGTAATCCGTTCCTGCATCTTACCCATTTCTTCGGCGAGCGTTGGCTGGTACCCTACCGCTGAGGATACGCGACCAAGGAGTGATGACACTTCCTGACCAGCTTGAGTAAATCGAAACACGTTGTCCATAAAGAACAGTACGTCTTTCCCGCCTTCATCACGCAACGCTTCAGCCATGGTGAGACCCGTGAGTCCTACGCGAGCACGAGCGCCCGGCACTTCGTTCATCTGTCCGAATACCAAGGCGGTTTTATCAAGCACGCCTGAGTCTTTCATTTCGTGGTACAAGTCATTTCCCTCACGTACACGCTCTCCTACTCCAGCAAACACTGAATACCCACCGTGCTCTGAAGCTACGTTGTGAATCAACTCCTGGATGAGTACTGTCTTTCCTACTCCCGCTCCTCCGAATAGACCTACCTTTCCTCCCTTAATAAACGGAGCGAGCAAGTCTACGGACTTAATACCAGTTTCAAATACTTCCGTAGTAGTTGATTGTTCAGTAAAGGCTGGGGCTTCTTGGTGAATACCACGCACGGTTGCATTTACAATCTCCCCTTTACCATCAAGTGTTTTCCCGAGCACGTTAAAGAGTCGTCCGAGAGACTGCACTCCTACCGGTACAGAAATAGCGTTGCCTGTGTCGACAACCGACATACCGCGAGTGAGTCCCTGTGTATCTTCCATCGCAATCGCGCGCACGCGATCGAGACCGACGTGTTGTGCTACTTCAAGGGTGATAGTGCCTCCATCTTCGGTAGCAACCGTAAGGGCATTCAAAAGAGCAGGCACCCCTGCCGTGAAGTGTACGTCCACAATCGGACCGATGATTTGCGTTATTGTTCCTGTGTTCATAATAATTTTGATAATTGTTTTAATAATGACTCAGTACCACTGAGTAGTGAAAGTCTAAATTTTAGATACTCACTACTTAAAAGTACTTATGATTTTAACGTCTTGTCTGACAAACTTATGATGGGTCTGATATTGAATCAAGAGACTCAGGACCAAAACCCCCGTGAGTAACATTATAGATACCGGCTGTTACCAGACCTAGGATTAAACCCACAAGGACATACATACCTATGGACTTTACATTACTTTTATTTATCAAAGCTCTAATAAATAGAATTATAAAAATCGTAGGCGGTAAATATAGAATTGTGTAGATATACAAAGTATTAAAATTACTAGACACTCCAACCAAATCAAAAACTACATACCAAATTAATAGCAAAGTTGCATACAGTACAGTAAATAGACATATTAACTTTAATGTAGTTTTCATAGATTAAGATTGATTTTAACGTCTTGTCTGACGTTCCAAAGAATTTAACTTATAAATTCTTGAGATGGCTTTAGTTGCGCGAAAGACAAAGAAAATAATGCGAGCCGTACTTTCTGTACGGTGAGTTTTATTTTACTGCAGTCTGACAAAGCAAATGAAGTCATATCGAGGATTTATTTCATTGCTTCCATACCGCCGGTTATCTCTGCTACTTCGGCTGTGATTGCTGCTTGACGGGCTTTGTTGTATTTAAGCGTGAGGAACCTTGTTACCTCCTTACTCTTATCAGTGGCGTTTTTCATTGCTACCATTCGAGCACTATGTTCACTCGCCTTACTTTCCAACAACGCGTGATAGACCACCACTTGAACCAATTGAGGAATCAGGATATTTAATACTGCTTCAGCTGAAGGTTCGACGGTATAGGTTTCTTGTGCGGTAGCTTGAGACTCTACGGGAATCTTTGCCCCGGCGCGTGGCTTAATACCTTCCATAATGGTCATAATTTCTGCAGTATCAAGAGGTAATACTTGACGCTTCACGGGCTCTTGTTCAAAGGTAGAAAGGAAGTTTTGATACACCACGTCAACACCGGTATAGGTACCTTGCGTAAAATGGTTCACGGCTAGTGTAGAAATCTCAGACACTTCGGCTAGAGAAATATCATCCGAGACATTCGTGTGCTCATAGAGCACTTTGAGGTTTTGTCTTTGGGCATACTCACTTGCCTTGCGACCAATACACACCACATCTGTTTCCGGATGAGCTAGTACCGTGTGATCTACTCGTTTTAAAACCGCACTGTTTACACTCCCGGCTAACCCTTTGTCACTGGTAACAATAATCAGCAAGCGTCGTCCCCGTTCACGTTTTTGCGCGAGCGGATGAGCCAGTCCTTCGTGTGAATCAGCGAGTCGAGAAAGGATTCGCATGGCCGTACGAACATACGGACGGCTTTCAAACGCACGCATCTGACTCTTGCGCATTTTAACCGCCGACACCGCCTCCATCGCCTTGGTAACTTTACCGGTTTTCTTGGTGGAGATTATTTTGTTTTTAATTTGTTTGAGTGCCATGAGAGGATATTGAAGATGGAATATTGAAGAGAGAAAATATTACGCAATATACAAGTTACTATTGGCTTCTTTGAAATCTACAATTGATTTGTCGAGATCAGCTTTTAGTTCGTCTGACAAGGCGCGCGTACTTTCTACCGCATCAAGCGTCGCTTTTCGATCTCGCTCGATAAAGGCTTGGTACGCATCTTCAATAGCGCGTACGTTTTTTGGATCAGCGCCGTCGAAGAGTCCAGTGTTAGCTCCATAAATTGAAATTACTTGTTTGTAGAACGGCATCGGGTTGTTTTGCGTTTGCTTCAACATCTCGACATACTTGCGACCACTATCAATCCGCGCTTTAGTATCAGCATCCAGGTCAGACGCAAATTGCATAAAGGCTTCGAGCTCTCGGAATTGTGCGAGTTCAAGACGAATCTTTCCGGCTACGGCTTTCATGGCTTTAGTTTGTGCACTAGAACCTACCCGAGATACCGAGATACCGACGTTAAGCGCTGGACGAATTCCTTTGTTAAACAAATCAGTCTCGAGGAAAATCTGACCATCGGTAATAGAAATTACGTTGGTTGGAATATACGCAGATACGTCACCTTCTTGCGTTTCAATAATCGGCAAGGCGGTAATAGATCCCCCACCGAGTTCAGCAGACAACTTTGCTGATCGTTCGAGTAAACGTGAGTGTAGGTAAAAGATGTCTCCTGGATACGCTTCACGTCCTGGAGGACGACGGAGCAAGAGTGACATTTGTCGGTACGCGACCGCGTGCTTACTTAAATCGTCGAGAATAATAACGACATCCCGACCTTGTTCCATAAAGTATTCACCAATCGCCATACCGGTAAACGGAGCAAGGAAAAGTAGCGGTGAGGCTTCAGACGCACTCGTTGCGATAATCGTTGTGTATTCCATCGCACCGGCTTTTTCAAGCTGGGCCATGATGTTCGCTGTTTTAGAACGCTTCTGTCCAATTGCTACGTAAATACAAATTGGTCGTTTCTCTTTTGGTTCGTACTTTTGGTTGATGATAGTATCAATTGCAATGGTTGTTTTCCCAGTACCGCGGTCACCAATAATAAGTTCGCGCTGTCCACGTCCGATGGGAATCATCGCGTCAATCGCTTTAATTCCCGTGTGAATCGGTTCATTTACCGACGAGCGATCCATTACACCGTAGGCTACACGTTCAATCGGCATATTCTTATCTGTCGTAATAGCACCTTTACCATCAATCATTTCACCAAGCGCATTAACTACCCGCCCCACAATACCGTCACCTACAGGTACTGAAAGCAAGGTGTTTGTACGAAACACGGTCATTCCTTCACGAATGCCCGCACTTTCACCCAAGACCACCACCTTCACCACATCCTCTTCAAGATTTAATACCAAACCATACAGCACAGTCGTTTGCTTGAGCGCAGTTTCAAGCGTTGCTCCTTCACCGACACCAAAGACAACCATCTCCATCATCCGAGCACTCGTCAGGCCGGTGATTTCAATGATTCCGTCAGAGACTGCAGTCACTACCCCCATTTCTTTGGGAGCAACAGCCACGTCTAGGGCTTCAATTTCTTTTTTAATGCGATCAATAATAGTGGTGCTCATAGTGGTTTTGATAATAATTAGGCGGTAATAATGGATTGGTATAATTCTCGTAACTTTGTTTGGTAACTTTGATCAAGCTGTTTACTCTTGTACGTTGCGATAAGCCCGCCAATAATATTTGGATTATATGACACTCGATAGTCAGCATCTGAAGCTCCGAGCTGTGCTAGGGCATTTTTAATCGCGGCATCCGTCACTGCGCCTTCGCGTGCGAGCACTACTGTTGGCACTTCACTTGCGAGAGCTGCTTCTAACTGTGTCATTACCGCATTCAAGATAGAACCGTGTAATTTTAGATGACCTCGTGTTGCCAGCACCTTTTTAAGGTTTGTTAAAACTGTCTCAATCGGTTGCCCGGCTTGAATAAGTTCTAACACTGCGTGAACGTAGGTATCTTTCATAAATTATTAAGCACTCTTTTGAGTGAGAATTTTTTCGGCTGCAAGAATCGCAGTTTTGGCAATCTCGGCAGCGCTATCACGTTCGGCTTGAAGTTTTAATTGTTCAGCCTTTACTGCCGCTTCTGCAATCACCGCTGCTGCGTCAGTTTGCGCTTTGGCGAGAATATCACTTGCCGTCGCGTCAGCCGCCACTTTAGCGCGCGCATTCACCGCTGCCGCTTCACTGTGAGCGTCAGTTAAAATTACTTTTTTCTCTGCATCGGCTGAGGCTTTAGCAGCTGCTGCGGCTTCAGCATCTTTGATACCCTGCACGATTTTCTCTTCGCGACTGGCTAAGAGATTCAAAATCGGATTGTACAAGAAGTACACCAAGGCCACCATCAAAATCCCGAAGTTGATGATTTGAACGATGATCAGACGACCATCAATACCGAAGGCTTTTATTATTTCTTCCATGCTATTAATTTAATTACTAGTTAATGTAACTGGCGTTAACTTCTCTAGTCTTTACAAGATTGCCCGAGATACAAGGCGTGCAAAGAAAATTGTTTGAGCCGTACTCCTTGTACGGTGAAAATAATTTTACTGCAGCACAACGCAGTAGACTGGGTGATATTGTAATGACTAAGCGAACTTGATTACGAATGCAACTACTAGAGCAAAAATCGCAAGCGCTTCTACGAACGCTACACCGATAAACATTGTTGCTTGGATCTTTGGGGCTGCTTCTGGGTTACGTCCGATAGCTTCAAGCGCTTTTGACACGAGCATACCGATACCGATAGCTGGACCAAATACACCGATAGCGGCGGCAAAGGCCATAGCGATAGCTTTCATTGATTCAAGATTTAGTTCTGCAATTTGCAAGGCAATTTCTCCTTCCATACATTATATAATTATTTTTTTATAAATCTTCTAGCGTGTTACCAAACAGCTACGAGCTACGTCCTATACATTGAAGTATGTACGGAACTCGTGACTATCTACTAATGTGGCGCTTCAACGGCAAGCTTGATAAAGAACAAGGTCAAAATCGCAAACACAAAGGCCTGGATGAATCCCACAAATAATTCAAACGCCACCAGTGGCACCGGTACAATGTACGGCACAAAAAACATCACGACCACCAAGAGCGTTTTCCCGGCGAAGATATTTCCAAACAACCGGAACGAAAACGAAATCAGACGTGCCAATTCAGAAATTAATTCAATGATACCAATCACAAACCCCAACGGTGATTTGAAATTAATAAACTTGCCCGTGTATTTAAACAACCCAATCGCGAGCACTCCCGCGAGTTCAATGGTGAAAAACGCCACAATCGCAAAAGCAATGGTGATATTTAAGTCAGTCGCCGCTGGATATAACAAGGGTGTAAAGTGTTCAGCGCCGTCGTGTACTTCATAGAGTCCAATTGAAGTTACTCCGGGTAACAACCCCACCCAATTGAGCGCCAACACAAACAAAAAAATCGTCATGATGACCGGAAAATATTTCCGCGCCATGCTTTTACTTTCAAGCACATCACTCATATAGTCATACACCCCACCAATCATGAGCTCAAACACACTCTGCAATTTACCGGGTACGGTCGCAATTTTGGCTTTAACCATAAAGGCCAAACCAATCAAGATAGCCATCGTAAGCCAGGTGGTGAGCATGGTGGCGGTAATCGGCACACCAAGGAACTCTCCCACAATATAGGGAGCAAGTTTAACATGGATGCCGCCTTCAGCAGCGTACGCAGTAGCAATTCCGAGCATAAAAATCAACGTTTTTGCAACTTTTGCAGTTGCGCCCGCATCATACCAGAGAAACGCTGATAATCAAAGCCTAATATTGTGGGGAGAAATTAAATGAGTGCTTCGATAATATTTACTAAACATTGACTATTTGAAAAAATTGTGCTATTATTTTAAATGAAATAAACCAGCTAGTTAAAAGGGACGAAAAAATGGACTGGGCAATTTTTCTAAGTGTTCTTTTGGCAATCTGGGTTGCCTGCACATGCTATACCATCCCGCTCGCGTACCACTCACTGAAAACCTACAGTGAGAAAAGAGGGCAAGCGATGGATATATCAACTATTGTGCTTGACTTTGTCTTTGTGATAGCCTGCGGACCATTCCTAATCGGAGTGTTTCACCTTGAAATACGGCGTGGTGATGTCACATAATCTCCGGAAAACCCCTGCGGTTTGCCGGGGTTTTTTGTTATTACTTTATTATTACCTTACCAGCAACTTCTTTGTTTCTACCTTATACAACTCCACCGCCGGCTGAGAAAACGCATCGACTCCGAACAATCGCCCTAGGTACATTATTTCCATCATTTTAAATTGCATAAAGGCACCTAGCTCAAAAGGGGTCAAATCATCAAAGACAATTTCCATAAATGGCAATGACTGATTATTGTAGGCGGTTTTAGTCCCTTGTAATATAGCCTCCATTATCTCGGTGGTCGTTTTGCCTGCTATCATCGGAGCCAGCTCTGGGAAAACACGTTCGGCGGGACTAGTGTGAGGATGTGCTGTTATATTTGAATGAATAAATGTTGTCAACGTTCTTGCCGGACCACCGAGATATAATTGCGCGACCGAATGTAGATCAGTTGAACCTACTGACACAGTAGGAACAAACCCAACCCGTGCAGTATCACCTTCACCTTCCACTGTCTTTCCCAAACTCTCTCCCAGTAATTGGCGGTACCATTTACCAAGTGACTCCAATTCGGGTTTAAACACAAAGGTATCATGCACCATTTGCCCATGCTGATAACACTGATAGGCTACCAACGCCGACTGTGCAGCCGGGTTAACCATAATGTCAGGATTTAAACTCTGTCGTCGTACTTCTTGGGCCCCCTTCAATAACTCGGTTACTGATACCCCTAAAGCCGCTAAGGGAAATAGACCCACGGCAGTAAACATTGAAAATCGTCCACCGATAATCGGCGGCAAGGTTAGTACTGCGATACCTTTAGTCTGAGCAGTATCGGCAAAAACAGAACCTTCGTCGGTAATCACGACGACGCGTTCTAAGACTTCGCTTCCCCACTTTTGAATGGCGAGATCAATAATTATTTCAGTATTGGCAATAGTTTCAGTAGTACCACCTGATTTACTGATACTAATAATTAAAATTTCAGCAGACGTACTGGCTTCAGTAATAATAGTCTGTGCCTCGTGGAGACGCGCATCAATAATCGTATCAATACAAAGCAGAGTTCGACTACGAAACATTTCTTGAGGTAATGCTTCGTACACTGCTTTGGTACCAAGATTTGATCCACCGATACCAACCAACAAAACGTACTGCAACTCATCGGTTACCTTTTCTGCTATTAAATTTTCAACCTTCCTCACAATATCCTCATCAAAGGGCACATTAATAGATGATTCAGAAACTGAGTAATCACCCATTTCGGCTACTTCCTTTAACGTTTCAATATAGGGGGCCAGTAGTAGCCCCGGTATCGGCAACAAATTTTGATTAATCGATTTACAATGTTCAAGAGAAAATTTCATAGTACTAAATACATACTATCATAATCATCATCGCCACTAAACACACCGGTGTATGACTTATGTACTTAGGCTAACCCCGGAAAGAAATCTTTTTTAATCTGACGTTGAGGAACCCCCAAACTGCGCAATGCTTTTTGCGTTGCATATACCATCGGAGGCGGACCGGAGATATACCAAAATCGTTCAGCGTAGTCTGGCGCATTTCGTTTTACAATATCAGCCGAAAAGAATCCCGTTTCGTATTCTGATGAAGCTGGTTCCTTGGCTAAGACGTAGACTGTTTTAGCGAGAATTTTTTTACTCAACGTAGCAAAAAATTCTCCGTACGCTACTTCAGTAGCTGTATTGTTACAATAAAACAAAATGATGTCGCGATGCGCGTTGGTTTGCGCGAGTTGCGCTAAGTGACTTCGAAATGGAGTGATTCCAATTCCTCCGGCAACCAGGGCAATTTTTTTATCGTGTGCTTTCGGTAAAACAAAGTCCCCTGCTAACTGACTGGCGATAATCGTTGACCCGGGCTTGAGTGCCATCAGTGTCTTTTTAAATGAACTTGATTCAATTGGCACCTTAAGTGCGAGGCGTAACGTATCTTCTTCAGGGGCTGAGGCAATGGTGAAATAGCGACGGATGCCACGACTATCAGCGTTGTCGTGCGGTAACATCCATTCCAAATATTGGCCTGCAGTATAGTTAAAACCGACTGGTTTTTCAAAAGTATACTCGTATGTTTGTTGTGCGATACCTTGAATAGACAGGAGTTTCAAAAATAGTTTTCGGCGTAATGTGGTTGGATAGACTGCGAGATTCCCTACCAGCAACGCTAACTCTGGCGTCATGGTAACAATCGGTTTAAGGAAACCGGAGTTGGATAAAAATCCTACCAATACCCCGTACAACATCTGGGTCTTTTTGGTGGGTGGCATGGTGAACGGTTCGGTCAACATAAAGAAGCCTAAAAACAATGAGGGGTAGGAAATAAAATACAACGGCCATGATTCTGTGAGAATACTGCCAAAACGATACTCTTCAAATAAAAATACCAAAAAGCCCGTTACAAAAAAGGCGGCCATTAATTCCCACTTCCGAATTTTTGTCACTACTATTGCTCCGGTAATAATAAGTGGCAGTACGAGCCACGGGGTAGCTACCCACCAGGTGGCTGCTCCATAGCCTGAAAGGGCTAGTACAAACACCCCTAACGCTGCCGCGTTAACAAGATGCTGTTTACGATACACGAGCACATACTTAGAAAGAATGGCAATAAAAACTGTTCCGGCTAGCACAACGTAATCTAAAAATACTATTCCGGGAGTAATGAGGAAAAATAATATCAAACCAGTAATAATCGATGAGTGATGATTGGCAGTAATGCCACGAAGCTTGGCAAGCGCTACACTAGATACATACGACACTGCGACCGCTACGACTAATGACACTACTTGACTCACCACACCATAGGCCACTAATCCGAATGCACCAAACGCAATTGATATAAAAGCAAGCGCACCAAGCATGTACACCACAAGAATATACATAGCCGTTGCATCAATCAGTGCATGAACCTTATGCCAGGGATGTTTTATTGTTTCAATCATTGTTCGATTATATCATCCGAAAATTTGAAACACGAAACCAAACCACGTATACTACTGGTTGAAAATTTAACATTGTAACTTTTAGTACCCTATGCCCATCATTTTGATTATCGTCGGAGTCGTAGCAGCCTTAGGATTAGGTAGTTTTGTCTTTTTATCAAAACCGCAAGAAGAAGTTATTCCCGAGGCTCCGGTAGCACGCGTTGAAGACAGTACAGCGAGCGACACCCCCACTGTTACTACCCCAACCGAGACTCCAACACCCGATACTAGTTCTGCCCCGGCGACCGCACCCGCAAATAACCCCAGCACCGCTCCTTCCACTCCTCTTGTGGCCACTACTCCTACTCCTGCTGCCGTAGTAACTCCGGCATCCACGTATAAAAATGGTACCTACACTGTTACCTCATCATATGTTGCACCGTCTCGCACCACTCATAATGTCACTACTACGATCAAATTAGTTAATGATGTTGTCACCGAAGCCCGAGTTAATTTCACCGGTGAAGAAATTGAAACGTCATCTCAATATCAAAGTCGATTCTCACAAAGTTACCAAAGTGAAGTCGTAGGGAAAAAACTTGATAGCATTTCTTTGAGTCGTGTTGGTGGAGCCTCTCTCACAACGGGTGCGTTTAATGCAGGCTTAGCGCAAGTCAAAGCAAACGCTCGTTAATTAAACTGACATGAAGCCGTCAGTTACGCTTACCCATGACGCGCTCGGGACTCGGTTTTATATAGAAATTTTTGATGAAGTCCCCGTTTCATTTTGTGAGCGTCTCACGTACGACACAGGGCAATTACTCGCGCAGTTTGAAGCGCGCTATTCACGGTTTAAATCTGATTCATTGGTGAGTATCCTCAACCGAGACCGACTTCTTACCAACCCCGATGCTGAATGTATAGCGATTTTAAAATATGGACAAACCCTCACCAAGCGAACCGGTGGGCGGTTTAACATGTTACTAGGTAAAACACTTGAAGCTCGTGGGTATGACCCCGCGTATTCATTTATTCCCACTATGCAACATGAAAATGAATCTACACTGCCCGACCCACTGACTGACCTGCACATAACTGATTCGGCCATTACCCTTCACAACGGTCAGCTTGACCTGGGGGGATTTGGTAAAGGGTACGTCATTGATAGACTGGCTCAATTTTTACGAGACACCTATCACCTACAATATTTTATTATTAATGGTGGAGGTGACATATACGCCACCAGTCAACACGGTGAACCGTTTACCATTTACCTTGAACACCCATTAGAAGCAGAGACCTATCTTGGCGCCACGCAAATCTTGAACCAAGGATTTGCCGCGAGTAGCCCTCATAAACGGAGCTGGGTTTATAACAACACTACCTACCATCACATTATAAACACCACTCAAGATTCACTTTCAAAACAAACACTAGCGGATGCGAGCTTCATCATTGCCGATTCTTGTGTAGAGGCCGATGCCTTTGCCACAATTGCCTTGATGCTCGAAACAACCGATTTACCGCTCTTTGCAGAGGAACATACTTTAGCCTACGCTACATTTACTGCCCCATCGACACTCATCCACAATGAGGCGTTTATTGTACAGACAATATAATAAGCGTATGATACGTGACATATGATACTCAGTAATCGCAGACACATTATGGCAGGAGTAGGCGGATTTTTGCTGGCACTTTTTCTCGGGTATATTTTTATTCCCGCCAAAACAACTCATCCAATAGGCACGAGCTTTGACACCGAGGTACACGTTCATGGAGATTTTAGAATGTATATTAATGACGAACGAATTCGTTTTACTGACAACAAATACCAATCTTCCGTTGAGCACACCAACCATGTGTCCTTGCATTTTCATGACGGCAATGATGAAGTCATCCACCGCCACGCAGACGGAGTAACGTTGACTGATTTTTTCAAATCATTAGGAATGACCCTCACCAATGAATGTGTCACTATGGATTTTGGTACTGAATATTGCACCAACGATATTGACACGCTACTGCTTATCGTTAACGGTGAGCGCATTACTAACATTGAGGAGTATATATTTTCCGAAGAAGATCGAATATTGCTCTACTACGGAGATGCTACTAACCCAAACATCAAAGACTACGTGTCTGGTATCACTGACCTCTCGTGTATGTATTCTGGCACCTGCCCGGAACGCGGAACACCCCCTACCGAAAGTTGCGGTCTCACCTGCGAAGTAGCGGATATCGCCACCCATCCCCAAAACCTACTTCACACCATCAAAGATTTCTTTACCGGACATTAATTTTCCAAGGTTTCTTTTAGAGCTGGTACCAACACTTGGTACCAGTATGCATAGCCCATAGCGCTTGGATGCAAACCATCAATGGCTAAATATGTTTTAGGTTCTTT
The DNA here is from genome assembly GCA_040386275.1 of Patescibacteria group bacterium. Lineage (GTDB taxonomy): Bacteria > Patescibacteriota > Minisyncoccia > Phycocordibacterales > UBA918 > OLB19. Next base: position 2,409 of record JAZKFU010000008.1, on the reverse strand, counting down.
AAGAAATACATCATCCTCGGGCTCTTGAAATAAATCTACGTACGTTACCGCTTCCGATTCCGCAACTTCAATAAACATTTCTCTAAATTGCCGGGTGATACGTTCGTACTCACCCGCTTTTTTGGTCCCTGCAAAAGCCGCTGCAGCTCCTACATTGCCACTACTAATCATCACCACTGATTCACTGCGGAGTTTAGCTTCGCCATACAGCTGTGATAATTCGTCACGTACGACATCTAAATCTCTTTTTTGCAAAATATCATTTCCACCAATTTGTAACAATATAAGTTTGTGTTTTGACTCTTGAGGTAAGGTTTTAATTTTCACTAATGCCTCACCAATCGTGCGACCATTTTTACTTTCGTTACTAATGGTGTATTGCGGATACTGTGCCCCCAGTAATCCCGCGACGCTATTTTTTCCATTTCCTGCTCCCGTCCCGTACCCAGTACTATCACCCAGGACTAAAATGCTCGCGGGATTACTACCCATACCTAGTTGCTCATAAGGTCGCACTTCGACAATCAACCAAATCGTTTTAGCTAATCTAAGCATTCCCGTAAACCAGGCGAGGGCGAGAATGGCGATAATAAACAGTATAAAAATCAAAAGTCGCATGTACTAAGAGTACCATAACAATTGAAGTGTTCAGAACCCAAATATAATCCTTGTAAACTAGCCTGCGTGCGCGCAGGACCGGGCTAGTTTGCATGCAGTAGTTATGCCCGCCGGCACGCAATATGTTGATTTATAAAGCTCTAATCTAAGAGGATTAGAGCTTTATAAATAGACATGTAAGACTTTGCCCACTCAATCGTCTAAGGGTTCGGAGAGGAGAAAAAAGTACCAAAGAAGCTTGTTGAAACAATCGAAAGGGGCTTAAATGCCTATGTTCAGAATGATAGCGATTTGCGCACTAGCGCTGGCACACACCAGCCCTACCATAGCGAGCGAATCGCTGGCAGCTGAAGGGAAAGAAGTGGAGCAAATGATTGCTCAGTACTTCCCTGACAAATATTCCACCATGGTGGCCATTGCCTCCTGTGAATCTACGGGGCTCGTTCATCGCGAGTCTGATGGTTCGTTGATTAAAAATCATGGTGGTGGTTCCGCACGCGGTGTTTTTCAGGTTCTCATGAGGGTGCATGCACCTGAAATGAAAAAGATGGGTCTCGATCCCAACAATGATGATGACTACATGACCTATGTACGCCATCTCACCAAGGAATACGGGCTCTCTCCCTGGAACGCCAGCAAGAAGTGCTGGAAAAACAAACTACACAAATACAAAAAACCAGTCTTGCTCGCTATGAGCTAAAGCATTCCCGTAAAGCTTCGGGACAACGGGCCACATTCCTCATTGAGTGAGAGTGGCCCGTTTTTTATATATAAAAAGTTCGAGGTCTCGCCTCGAACTTCATCGTTGAGAATGTTTGCTATACTGTACACCTATGAAGACTACCCTTCCTACCAAAGATGAAGCCAAGGCATTACTAACAGAACATGTTGCGGACACATACCAGCAATTTCATGCTCAGATGGTTGGGCGCGCTGTAGAAGGATATGCTGAAAAATTAGGCGAGAATACCCATCTCTGGTGGCTCACGGGTTATTTACATGATATTGATTATGACCAACACCCTACCCTTCACCCCGGACCATCACTTGATTGGTTTAAATTGTGGGGTTACCCACCTGAACTCATTCACGCTGTCGAAGCTCATGCGATTGGTTTTAATGGCTTTACCCAAAAGCCCGAGAAACCGCTTGCTCACGCACTACTAGCCTGTGACGAAATTTGCGGTATTTTCTACGCCTACCAAAAATTAAACCCGGTACCGTGGGGCGATATTAAAGCCAGCTCCATTAAAAAGAAATTCAACGAACCAAAATTTGCCCCCGGCATTAATCGGGAACATATCACGAGTGCAATCAGTGGATTTGGTATTACGCTTGAAGAACACATTAGTAATCTCATTGCCTTTTTATCAACCCTTCCTAACCCTGAACCGAAGTCCGAGGTGTAACCTCGTACTTTAAAAATTTGTATGGCTCGAGAATTTAGTCAGCGTGTGTACGACCTAGCTCTCTCTATCCCGGAAGGGAGAGTTACTACCTATGGTGCGATAGCCAAAGCAGCCGGTGGTGGTTCGATGGCGGCGCGAAGCATTAGTAGTATTTTAGGTAAAGCTCCCAACCCGAAAGCCATCCCCTGGCATCGTATTGTGTACGCTGGTGGCAAAGTGTGGATGAGTCCACAGTACGAAGCAGCCCGTTTAAAACTCTATAAACGAGAAGGCATTACCATTAACGACCGCGGCTACATCATTGATTTTGAAGAACATTTTTTTGATTTTTCTGAACTGAATTAAAAAGGAAGGAGGAGGAGGCAAGACCTCCTCTAGAGGA